>JBFHLR010000040.1:0-19914 GCA_041594735.1 Marinobacter sp. | reverse complement strand
GATGGGCACTGAACAGCGCCTCAACGGCCGCTTCGTCTGCCAGATCCCCCACCACCAATTCGCCATAGGTCACCGCCCAGCGATACCCGGTGGAGAGGTTATCGAATACCACGATGTCATGTCCGGCCTCACCGAGTTGCCGGACCACGTGACTACCGATATACCCGGCACCACCCGTTACCAGAACTTTCATCGTACAGGTCACTCCTTCCCTGATGGTTGCCGACGCCGCTGACGAATTGCCGCACGACGCTGGGCAAAAAAACCGCTGATGAGTTGGCTGCAAGCGGTCGCAAGCACCCCCTCATTTGCTTCCACCCGCCAATTGAGCGAGGACTCCTCCAGGGTGCGCCGCGTCGAGACGATTGCCCCCGCCTTGGGCTCCCGAGCACCGAACACCAGCCTCGAAACCCGGCTGTGGACGATGGCTCCCACACACATGGTACAAGGCTCCAACGTCACGTACAGCGTCGCCCCCGACAGCCGATAGTTACCCGTCCGCCTGGCAGCATCCCTGAGGGCGCAAATTTCAGCGTGGGCGGTGGGGTCGCAACCGGAAATGGGCGAATTCGCGCCAGCGCCGATTTCGCGACCATCCCGCACCAGTACCGCGCCGACAGGTACCTCGCCTCGGCTCGCCGCCGCCTGGGCGAGCTCCAGGGCGCGGCTCATCCACTTTTCATCTTCCGGCAATACCGGCACAGGCGATTCCAGCTTACTCCCACTCAATAGTGGCGGGCGGCTTTGACGAAATGTCGTAGGTCACCCGTGACACGCCGGAGATTTCGTTAATGATGCGATTGGATACGGTCTCCAACAGCTCATAAGGCAGGTGCGCCCAGCGCGCGGTCATGAAGTCAACGGTCTCCACCGCCCGAAGGGCAATCACGTATTCGTAACGACGGGCATCGCCGACCACGCCCACAGACTTGACCGGCAGGAACACCGCAAAGGCCTGGCTGGTCTTGTGATAGAAATCAGCGCGATGCAGCTCTTCCAGGAAGATGGCGTCGGCCCGACGCAGGATATCCGCATACGCCTTCTTGACTTCACCCAGAATACGCACGCCCAGTCCCGGTCCCGGGAAGGGGTGACGGTAGACCATGTCGTACGGCAACCCCAGCTCCAGGCCGATTTTACGGACTTCGTCCTTAAACAGCTCCCGCAAAGGCTCCACCAGCTTCAGCTTCATGGTTTCCGGCAACCCGCCCACATTATGGTGGGACTTGATGACGTGCGCTTTACCGGTTTTCGAAGCAGCGGATTCAATCACGTCCGGATAGATGGTGCCCTGAGCCAGCCAGTTGACGTCGGTGATGCGGGCGGCTTCTTCGTCGAACACCTCGATGAAGGTGTTGCCGATAATCTTGCGTTTCTTCTCAGGGTCAGACTCTCCGGCCAGACGGGACAGGAACAGTTCCTCGGCATCCGCCTTGATGACCTTGACGCCCATATTGCGGGCGAACATGTCCATCACCTGATCGCCTTCGTTGAGCCGCAGCAGCCCGTTATCAACGAATACGCAGGTGAGCTGATCACCGATGGCCTTGTGCAGCAGTGCGGCTGTCACCGACGAGTCCACGCCACCGGACAACCCCAGCAACACTTTATCAGTTCCAACCTGCTCCTTAATCTGGCGTACTGCATCGTCCACGATCTTTGCAGGCGTCCACAGTGCTTCGCAGCCACAGATATTCAGCGCGAAATGCTCCAGGATCCGCTTGCCTTGCAGAGTGTGAGTCACCTCGGGATGGAACTGAACGGCGAACAGGTTACGCTTGAGATCCTGCATGGCGGCGACCGGGGCACTCTCGGTGGAGGCAAGCAGCTCAAAGCCCTCCGGCAAGGCCACCACCTTGTCACCGTGGCTCATCCAGACATCCAGCAGAGCATCGCCGTTCGCGGTCAGATGATCCTTGATGTCCTGGAGCAACGGCCCCTCGGCCCGAACCTTGACCTGGGCATAACCGAACTCACGCGTGTCGGAGCTGGCGACCTTGCCGCCAAGCTGCTCGGCCATGGTCTGCATGCCGTAACAGATACCCAGGACCGGAATACCCCATTCGAACAGCCCCTGCGGCGCTCGGGGACCACCCAACTGGGTTACCGATTCAGGACCACCGGCCAGGATAATGCCCTTGGGCCTGAACTCGTCGATTTCGTCCTTGGTGATATCAAACGCACGGATTTCACAATACACCCCGATCTCGCGAATGCGGCGAGCGATCAACTGAGTGTACTGGGAGCCAAAATCAAGAATCAGGATGCGGTGGTCGTGAATATTCTGAACCATGAGTTCCTCAAATCAGAAGTAATGGACCCGGGTCAGGGCTGACCCGGGTCAGAAACAGCGGGGTTAACCGACGCGGTAGTTAGGAGCTTCCTTGGTGATGGTCACATCGTGTACGTGACTCTCGGTCATACCCGCGTTGGTAATCCGTACGAACTGAGGCTTGGTGCGCATATCTTCCATGGTCGCACTGCCAGTGTATCCCATGGATGCCCGCAGACCGCCCATCAACTGATGCACGATGTTGCGCATGGGGCCCTTGCAGGCAACCCGGCCCTCAATGCCTTCTGGCACCAGCTTTTCCACACCTTCACTGGCATCCTGGAAATAGCGGTCACTGGAGCCCTGCCCCATGGCACCCAGCGAACCCATGCCACGGTACGCCTTGTAGCTGCGCCCCTGGAACAGCTCCACTTCGCCCGGCGCCTCATCGGTGCCAGCCAGCAGCCCCCCCACCATGACACAATAGGCACCCGCGGCAATCGCCTTGGAGATGTCGCCAGAGAACCGGATGCCGCCATCGGCAATCAGCGGAACGCCGCGATCCTTCAGCGCTGCAGCCACGTTAGACACCGCAGTGATTTGAGGCACACCGATACCCGCAACGATGCGTGTGGTACAGATTGAACCAGGCCCAATGCCCACCTTGACCGCGTCCGCGCCGGCGTCCGCCAGCGCCTTGGCGGCTTCGGCCGTGGCTATGTTGCCACCGATGACCTGAACCTGCGGATAGCTTTCCTTGACCCAGCGAACCCGTTCGATGACACCCCGGGAGTGGCCATGGGCGGTATCCACCACGATGACGTCCACACCGGCTTCAACCAGAGCCGCAACCCGGGCCTCGGTATCGCCGCCGGTACCGACTGCCGCCCCAACTCGCAGGCGCCCCTGCTCATCTTTGCAGGCAAGCGGATAATCCTTTGCCTTCTGGATATCCTTGACGGTTATCAGGCCACGGAGCTCAAAGCTGTCGTTCACCACCAGAACTTTCTCAATACGGTTCTTGTGCAGCAACTCTTTGACGTCCTCCAGATCGGCACCTTCCTGGACGGTGACCAGCTTTTCCTTCGGCGTCATGATTTCTGAGACCGGGGTATCCAGCCGACTCTCGAAACGAATGTCGCGTCCGGTCACAATGCCCACCAGATCCTGACCATCCACCACCGGCAGGCCGGAGATGTTATTGGCCATGGTGATGTCCACCAGCTCACGCACCGTGGTGCTGGGCGTCACGGTGATGGGGTCTTTGACCACACCGCTCTCAAACTTTTTCACCTTACGAACTGCGGCTGCCTGTTGCTCAACGGACATGTTCTTGTGCATGATACCGATACCGCCTTCCTGAGCCATGGCGATGGCCAGCTCGGCTTCAGTCACCGTATCCATGGCAGCGGAGACCAGCGGAATATTCAGGGTGATCTCTTTGGTCAGCCGGGTTTGCAGACTGACATCTTTGGGCAGAACTTCGGAGTGTCCGGGGATGAGCAGGACATCATCAAACGTGAGGGCTTCTTCGGCAATTCGCAGCATTGGGACCCGCCTTTTGAACGTGCTAAGTTGAGGATTTGCCACCGGTTCACCGACAGACAGAGCGGTTTTTAATTGAAAGCAGAATCCTTAATCGGACCATTATAAAACCGTGCGCACGGACAGTAAACTGCACCGATCTGAACTCTGCATTGCATCTTTTTGAATTTCCGTTACTTTTACCCCGGCTTTTTTTCGGAATTCACGTATAAAAATTCACACAAGTATCAGGATTGCATGGACAATTTCGCCACGCCCGGCCGCCCCAGAGCGCTGACCGTCAGTGAACTCAACCACCAGGTTCGTCACCTGCTCGAAACCAGTTTCATGCAAGCCTGGATCGAAGGCGAGCTGTCCAGCTTCTCCCGCCCCTCCTCCGGCCATTGGTACTTCACCCTCAAGGACAGCAAGTGCCAGGTGCGCTGCGCCATGTTCCGCGGCTATAACCAGCGGGTCCGCCCCCTGCCCAAAGAAGGTGATCAGGTACGCATCCGTGGCAAGGTGAGCCTGTACGAGAACCGGGGCGACTATCAGATTATTGTTGAGCAACTGGAGCCGGCCGGATTGGGCGCGCTGCAACAGGCCTTTGAGGCCCTGAAGCAGAAGCTGGGGAGCGAGGGACTGTTCGACACCGCCAACAAACGCCCCATTCCGTTCCCGCCCAGACACATTGGCGTGATCACCTCACCGACCGGAGCCGCCATCCACGACATTCTGACGGTCCTGGCCCGCCGCTGCCCAGCCGTACCCGTTACCCTCTACCCCACCGCCGTGCAGGGTCCGGCCGCCACCGACGATATCGTCAAGGCCATCGAGGCGGCGCAGCGGCACAACCGGGCGGACGTTCTGATCATCGGCCGCGGCGGCGGTTCGCTGGAAGACCTGTGGTGCTTTAACGAAGAGCGGGTAGCGCGAGCCATTGCCCAGTGCCACATTCCGACGGTCAGCGCGGTTGGCCATGAAGTGGACGTGACCATCGCGGATTTTGTCGCCGACCTGCGCGCGCCCACACCGTCCGCTGCTGCCGAAAAAATTTCGCCGGACCAACTGGAATGGTTACGCCGTCTGGACGAATTGCAACTGCGCCTGCAGCAGGCCGCAATCCGCCATACCCGACGACAGCGGACTGCACTCGACCATCTTACCGCCCGCCTGCGGGACCCGCGCCGGGAGTTGCAGGAAAAAGGCCAGCGCCTGGATGAGCTGGAACTGCGCCTGCGTGCCGCCATCGCACAGCGTAGTGGCTTGGAATCGACCCGGGTGGACCACCTGACCAGCCGGCTTCAACTGCAGTCACCACGGCGACAACTGAATCAGCACACCACCCTGGTCCAGCAGTTACAGCAACGCTTGCAGCAAGCCGTTGCCAAACGCATGCAACACCATCGCGACCAGCTAAATCACCTGGGACAAACCCTGCACGTGGTGAGCCCTCTGGCCACCCTGGGCCGGGGTTATGCGATTGTCCAGGACAGCAACCAGCGCATCGTACGCCGGGCCAACGAACTCTCCCAGGGCGACACCATCACCGCCCGCCTGGCCGGCGGAACCCTGCAGGCAACGGTCACCGGCACGTCCGACTAGGGACGACCTACCCCGACATCGCCCCCGGCACGGAGCCAAACCAGACACCCCAGGCAGTCTTAGCCAATGGTCTAGTGGTGCGCACCGCTGGAGCGCCTACAGTCTGGTAGTGGATTCTGCGCAGACTCCCTGACGACAACAACCACAATAGTTAACGGGAACCAGGTGAGCTTATGATCTACCATTCTGAGTTCAAGCGATCGGTCGAACGCCCGAAGGAGTTTTGGCTGCAACAGGCTAGGATGATCGATTGGATGCAGTTTCCAGAAACCATCTGGGAAGCCAATGGCAAAGGACATGGGCGCTGGTTTCCCGATGGTGTACTGAACAGCTCAGATCTCGCCCTGGATGCCAACCTGCGGGCCGGCCGGGGAAACCAGACCGCGCTGATTTACGATTCGCCGGTCACCAACAGCCAGCAGTCCTATACCTTCACGCAACTGCAGGAAGAGGTAGCCCTATTCGCCGGCGCACTGAGTCGTCAGGGCATCACCAAGGGTGACCGGGTGATCATCTACATGCCGATGATCCCCCAGGCGGTGATCGCCATGCTGGCCTGCGCTCGCATTGGCGCGATCCATTCGGTGGTGTTCGGTGGCTTTGCCCCCCACGAGGTGGCCGTCCGAATTGACGATGCCCAGCCGAAAGCCATCGTCACCGCCTCTTGCGGCATCGAGATCGACAAGATCCTGCCCTACAAGCCGTTGATCGACAGCGCCATCGACAAGGCCCGCCACAAGCCAGCATGCTGCATCGTATTTCAACGTCCCCAGGCCCGGGCAGACCTGACACCCGGTCGCGACCTGGACTGGCATGAACTGGTGGCCAACGCGGAACCGGCAGCACCGGTGCCAGTCCAGGCCACGGATCCCCTTTACATCCTGTACACCTCCGGCACCACCGGCAAACCCAAAGGCGTGGTCAGGGACAATGGCGGCCACGCGGTCGCGATGCGCTACAGCATGTCGCTGGTCTACGACGCCAAGCCGGGTGATGTGTTCTGGGCGGCATCGGACGTTGGCTGGGTGGTTGGCCATAGCTACATTGTGTACGCGCCCCTGATCGCCGGGTGCACCACTGTTCTTTACGAAGGCAAGCCGGTGCGCACGCCGGATGCCGGAGCCTTCTGGCGGGTCTGCCAGGACCATGGCGTCAATCTGCTGTTCACCGCACCAACCGCCTTCCGCGCGGTACGCAAGGAAGACCCGGAGGCCGACCTACTCAAAAAATACAACATCAGCTCGCTGCGTCGAATCTTTCTGGCCGGGGAACGTTTGGACCCGCCGACGTACGAATGGCTCAGCGAGCACACCCACCTGCCGATTCTGGATCACTGGTGGCAGACTGAAACCGGGTGGGCAATCTGCTGCAATCCGGTCGGTCTTGAAATGGTCAACACCAAACCCGGTTCCGCCACCTTCCCCACCCCGGGGTTCGACGTCCAGATCCTCGATTCGCAAGGCCACGTCGCCGCCACCGGAGAACAGGGCCTGGTCGCGGTCAGGCTCCCGCTCCCCCCGGGATGCCTCACCACTGTCTGGGGAGACGACGAGCGTTTTCTGAACACCTACCTTGAGCCCATTCCGGGCTATTACAGCTCCGGCGATGGCGGCTATATCGACGATGAAGGCTATGTCTTTATCATGGGCCGCACCGACGACGTCATCAATGTGGCTGGCCACCGCCTGTCGACCGGAGAAATGGAAGAGGTTCTGGCGTCCCACCCCGCCGTGGCCGAGTGCTGCGTGGTGGGTGCCCATGACCCACTCAAAGGCCAGGTGCCGATCGGCCTGGTCTTGGTCAAGGATGGCGCCACCATAGCCCACGACGAACTGGAAGACGAATTGGCGGAAATGGTACGCGAACGCATCGGTGCCATTGCCTGCTTCAAACAGGCCATGGTGGTGGAACGGCTGCCCAAGACCCGCTCCGGCAAGATCCTCCGGCGTGTGATCCGCCAGATCGCCGATGGTGAGGATTACGCCATCCCAAGCACCATCGATGATCCCACAATCCTTGAGGAGATCCGGCAGAAATTCAGCTAATCGGAGCTCGCTCACGTTCGAAACATGCGCCAGAATCAGCCGTTCCGGGGTGACAGTGTCCCGGCGACAAGGCATTGTTTTTTATCTGTAAAAATATCCGAATTGGCTAAAAAAAAGGCGTTGACGCCCCCCAATCTCGGTCTATACTGAATTTGCTGTGAAAAAACAGCGGTATTTGGTGAAAGCGTTACAACGTCCTGCTCGCAAGCGATTCGTTGCTCCTTCCTCGGTACGCTCTGGTTTTCTCAGCATCGCATATTCCGCAAGGAATATTGGACGGTCCCGTGAGGGCATACATTTCGGATACACAGGAAAGATCGATGTCTGATACAAAAACTGGCCACGTCAAGTGGTTCAACGAAGCCAAGGGTTTCGGTTTCATTGCTCAGGAAGGCGGTAGTGACGTGTTCGTTCATTACAGCGCAATCAACTCAAGCGGGTTCCGCACTCTGGCCGAAGGTCAACAGGTGCAGTTCACCGTGACTCAGGGCCCCAAAGGTCCTCAGGCGGAAAACGTAACCCCCGTTTAAGGTTATGTGCAGATTTCTGCCCCATGCCCCTCACGGGTAATGGCCACTAAAAAAGCCGGCAGCTGCCGGCTTTTTTAGTGGCAGGATTTGGGCGGGAGGATCAGGCGATGCTGACCGCTTCGCTTGCCGGACGTTCCGCCCCTGAAGTTACCAGCCGCGCGACTGCGGACAACAGGGCCTGAATGGTCGCCGACGTGGTGTCTTCCGCCAGGGCAGCCGCGCTGCCAACATGTCCATCAACCTTCACCCGAATACAGGCCAGCGCATTGGCCGCCGTCCCCTCACCGAGGGCAAACTCGTCATAGGCTTCCACAGTAATCGCAATGCCGAAGCAGCGCTCCAGAGCCGAAGCAACAGCCTCCACCGCACCTTGGGCGTGCCCTTGCAACATGCGGGTTTCCACCCGCTCGCCGCCGACCTGCACCTGAGCCACTACACCGTCACAGTCGCGATGGAGGTCGTAGGACTGCAGCTCCCAGCCAGGGGCCACGCCGAGGTAATACTCATCAAACAGCCGCCGAATGGACAGGGAATCAATTTCACCCCCGCTCACCTCCGCTTCCTTCTGCACCAATTTGCTGAACTCGATCTGCAGCCAGCGCGGCAGGGTGATGTCGTAATCACGCTCCAGCACATAGGCCACCCCGCCTTTGCCGGACTGGCTATTGATCCGCACGACCTCCTCGTAGCGGCGCCCCACATCGCCGGGATCGATCGGGAGATAGGCCACGTTCCAGATCTCACCTTTGCGCCTGCGGGCGAGGCATTTCTTGATCGCATCCTGGTGGCTACCGGAAAACGCGGTAAACACCAAATCCCCGGCGTAGGGGTGACGTGGATGGGTGGCAATTTCAGTACAGGCCTCGACCACTTCGGTGATCTCGGCCATGCAGGAAAGATCCAATTGGGGATCCACTCCCTGGGAGTACAGGTTCATCGCCATCGTAATGAGATCCATATTACCGGTGCGCTCGCCATTGCCCATCAAGGTTCCTTCGACCCGATCGGCCCCGGCCATCACCGCCAACTCGGCGGCTGCCACCGCGCACCCGCGATCGTTGTGGGTATGGACGCTGACCCGCAGGTGTTGGCGATATTGGATACAGTCACACACCCGCTCAATCTGGTCCGCAAAGACGTTCGGCGTTGTCATCTCAACGGTGGCAGGCAAATTGATAATGACCGGCTGGCCCTGGTCCGGGCGCCACACCGCATTCACCGCATCAATCACTTCAACGGCAAAATCCAGTTCCGTACCGGTGAAGCTCTCCGGAGAATACTGGAAGGTCCAGCGGGTGCCCGGCCGCGCCTCAGCCCCCCGCTTTACCCAGGTAGCCCCCTGCACCGCGATGTCACGAATACCGGCGCGATCGAGGCCGAACACCTGCTCACGCTGCACCGTAGAGGTGGAGTTATAAACGTGCACAATCGCCTGTTGCGCGCCCTCCAGTGCCTCAAAGGTCCGCGCGATCAGTTCTTCTCGCGCCTGGGTGAGCACCTGGATGGTGACATCGTCCGGAATCCGCTTTTCCTCAATGAGCTTGCGACAAAAATCGAAATCGGGCTGGCTCGCCGCCGGAAAACCTATTTCGATTTCCTTGAACCCCAATCGAACCAACAGATCAAACAACCGCTGTTTTTGGTCCACCGTCATCGGCTTAACCAAAGCCTGATTGCCGTCACGCAGATCCACAGCACACCAGGACGGCGCCTGTTCAATAACCTGATTGGGCCAACGCCGATCGGTTTTTCTCACCGGCGCGAAAGCAACGTATTTCGTGTGATCAAAAGGCATCGGACAATTTCCTTGTGGGCTGTGGTTTCACGATACCGATCAGGTTACCCACCTTTGGCTGAAATTTGCGTGCTTTCTTTAATGGATCCCAGAGCGTTTAAGAAATATTATTGCTTGAAAATAAACAACGGCGGCATTTCCTGACATGAAAGATAAAAAACTCATTGAAATTGATCGAACAGACCGAAAAATACTGGAACAGATCCAGAGCGACGACTCGCTGACCAATCAGGAACTGGCGGACAAGGTTGGCCTGTCCCCCTCCCCCTGCCTGCGACGGGTGAGGGCGCTGGAGGATGCAGGCATCATCGTCCAGCGGGTGGCGGTGTTGGACCACAAAAAGCTGGGGCTCTCGCTGACGGCGATCATCCTGATCGGCATGGACCGCCATACTCCCGAACGGTTTGCCGCCTTTGAGGAACAGGTAGCCGAGTATCCAGAAGTACAGGAGTGCTACCTTATTACTGGCCAGGACGCAGACTACATGCTGAAAGTAGTGGTACCGGACATGGACCGCTATCACCACTTTCTGTTGAACCGGATCACCCGCATCCAGGGCGTCAGCGGCGTGCATTCCAGCTTTGTGCTGCGGCGAGTAATCGACAGTACCGCCCTGCCCCTGGGTTACCTGTCCCAGGAGGGGCGCACCGGTTAATGGGCACCAGTGGCGAGCTGTAACAGGTAGGCCCGGGCCATCGACTTAATTTCCTCCACCAGGTTATCGGCTTCATCTTCTGGCAAAGTCACAGCCAGCCTCAGCATGGTACCGGTAGCCCGAGGGAGCAGCAGACTTGCGCTCCAACGCCGGGCGTCGGGCAGATGGGGAAACTCCTGCTTGAACCGTTCATCCAGGTCCCGAGCATTGGTGTAAAGCTCTCTAAGATCGAGTTCACGCAGTTCCGGCATGGATTCTACGCCGCTCCAAATGGCGGAGTAAGCGGGTTCGTTCCGGTAGAAATCGTAATACAGGTCGATGAGCACATCGACGGCATCTTCAACGGCCGTTTCCGCCAAGCGATCACGAAGCTCCTGCTCCATGCGTGCCACATGGGTCTCAGCAATCGCCTGGACGATCGCGGCCTTGTTCGGGTAGTAGCGATAGAGCGACGCCAGGGACATGTCGGATTTGCGCGCAATTGCAGACATACTGGTGCCGTCAACACCCACTTCATTGAAGATATCCGCTGCGTGCCTCAAGATGCTACTGACCCTTTCACGGCTGCGGGCTTGCACAGGAGTGCGGCGGGGTTTTACATCGATATTATCGTCGGTCATGCTAAGCCTGTTTAAAATTACGTGGTTGGCAGCGCGTAACTGCCTGTCACATGCGCCACCAATTGTTCGTCTCCTTCTCCTCCTGAGAGTAGCCTAACTTCGCAAAACGCGAGACGTCGGCCTAACCGCAGAACGATCGCCTCGGCCTTCAGATCGCTAGGCGCCGGCTTCTGCAGGAAATTAATCGAAAGGTTACTGGTTACCGCCATTTCCACCTTGCCCAAAGAGGCCAAAACTGCGGCATACATGGATGCATCGGCCAAAGCCATCTGAACCGGACCGGAAATTGTCCCCCCCGGCCTGATGAATCGCTCGGTAAAAGTGATCCGCGTGTGGGCATAACCCTGGCCAACCTCATCGACTTTAAAGCCCAAATCGTCCGCCATTGGGACGCCGGCCCGAATCAGTTCCTCGACTTCGGCAGCAGTCAGACTCATACGCTCCCCTCAAATCTGTACGTTGATACGTAGGCTCCGTACAATAACCCCCGCGAAACCACAAATAAAGCAGCTCAGGCCGAAGAGCCGATCAGGCCCGATCCGGCGTGGGCACCATTTTCACCGTTTAATTGCTTACGGAAGACACAATGCGAGCAAGCCGCTACCTCATTGCCACCTTGAAAGAAACCCCGGCAGATGCCGAAGTCATCAGCCATCAGTTGATGCTGCGGGCCGGCCTGACCCGTAAATTGGCGGCCGGGCTGTACACCTGGCTGCCCATGGGGCTGCGGGTACTGCGCAAGGTAGAGCGCATTGTGCGTGAGGAGATGGACAAGAGCGGCGCTCAAGAAGTGTTGATGCCCGCAGTGCAACCCGCCGAGCTGTGGCAGGAGTCGGGTCGCTGGGAGCAGTACGGCGGTGAACTGTTGCGGCTCAACGATCGCCACGGCCGCGATTTCTGCTTCGGCCCAACCCACGAAGAGGTCATCACCGACCTGATCCGTAACGAGATCAAGAGCTACAAGGAATTGCCGGCTAACTTCTATCAGATTCAGACCAAATTCCGTGACGAACGCCGTCCACGCTTTGGCATCATGCGTGCCCGGGAATTCCTGATGAAGGACGCCTACTCATTCCATCTCAATCAGGCGTCCCTGGACGAGACCTACCAGCTGATGCATCGGACCTACTGCGCCATCTTCGATCGCCTGGGGCTGGACTATCGGCCGGTGCAGGCCGACTCCGGCTCCATCGGCGGCAGCTCGTCCCACGAATTCCATGTCCTGGCTTCTTCCGGTGAAGACGACATTGTCTTCAGCACCGACAGCGATTACGCGGCCAACATCGAGAAAGCCGAAGCCATCGCGCCGGCCGGCTCCCGGCCCGCTCCGAGCCAGGACATGACCGAGGTAGCCACGCCCGAGCAACGTACCATTGATGCCGTCGCCGAATTCCTCAAGGTGGATTCCCGGCAGACCGTAAAAACTCTGCTGGTCAAGGCCGAAGCGGAAGAACCCGACACCGACGGCGGTCTGGTGGCGCTGATCCTCCGGGGCGACCATAGCCTCAACGAGATCAAGGCGGAAAACCTGACCGGTGTTGCCAGCCCGCTCACCATGGCCACTGACGACGAAATCGAACGAACTGTGGGTTGCAAGCCGGGCTCCATCGGCCCCGCAGGCTTGGCGGTTCCGGTAATCGTTGACCGTAGCGCGGCCCACTTGGCGGATTTTGTCTGCGGCGCCAACAAGGAGGGCTACCACCTGACCGGGGTGAACTGGGAACGCGATGTCGCCCTGTCCCGGGTTGAAGACCTGCGTAACGTGGTTGAAGGCGATGCCAGCCCGGATGGCAAAGGCACGCTGGAGATTCGCCGCGGCATCGAAGTCGGGCACATTTTCAAGCTGGGCAACAAGTACAGCCAGGCTATGAACGCCACGGTGCTGGATGAGAACGGCAAGACCGCCATTGTCGAGATGGGCTGTTACGGTATCGGCGTCTCGCGGATTGTCGCCGCCTCCATTGAGCAGAACCACGACGACAAAGGCATCATCTGGCCAGACGCCATAGCGCCATTCGAAGTGGCAATCGTCACCCTGAACGCGCACAAGTCGCCTGCCGTGATGGAAGCCGCCGAGACCCTGTACACCCAGTTGCGCCAGGCCGGTTATGATGTCCTGCTGGATGACCGCAATGAACGGCCCGGGGTGAAATTCGCCGACATGGAACTGATCGGCATTCCCCACCGGTTCGTGGTTTCCGACCGGGGCCTCACTGCGGGAACCCTGGAATACAAGGGACGACGTGACGCCGACCGCCAGGATATTCCCGTTGAGCGGGCGCTGCCTTTCATCATCAACGCCTCTCCCCGACCCGGCCTGTAATTGCAGGCCAAGGCCTGGCCAATAACCCGGAATCGTCATTGCGGTTCCGGGTTACACGCAAGTCGCGCAAGAGGCTAATCCGTTAGAGTCCGAGCCCCGCCGGCACGACCCGGGGCTCCATCTCCAGCTCAACGCCAAACCTTGCCTGAACATCCGCGCGAATCCGTCGTGCCAATGCCAGGATGTCTGCCCCAGCGCCGCCGTTGTGGTTGATCAGCACCAGCGCCTGGCGGTTATGCACCCCAACCCTGTCATCGCGATAGCCTTTCCAGCCGCACTGATCAATCAGCCAGGCGGCGGCGAGCTTAACGCTGTGATCAGCGGGGTAAGCCACCATATCGGGATGATCCGCACGGAGCTGCTCCCAGGCAGCCAGCGACACGATGGCATTCTTGAAAAAACTGCCAACATTGGGCAACTGTGCGGGATCTGGAAGCTTCCGGCGGCGGATTGCCATCACGCCCTGGGCCACGTCGGCCGGTGTTAAGGCACGGGAGCAGTCCCGCTCGGAAAAGTACTGCTGCAAATCGCCATAACCGAGCGCCAGCGGACGTGACCGGGACAATTGCAAGGCAATTTCCAGCACAATGTAGCGACCGGGCTGACGCTTGAACAGGCTGTCCCGATAGCCAAATTCGCAGGCGTCATTGGATAGGGTCACAACGTCTTGGGATTCGGTATCGAGCGCGGTGACACGAACCAGGGTGTCGCTTAACTCGACGCCGTAGGCTCCAATATTCTGAATCGGAGCAGCACCGGCCGTGCCTGGAATCAACGCCAGGTTCTCAATGCCCCGGTAGCCGGCGGCGGCGGCATAAAGCACTGCCTCATGCCAGCACTCACCGGCACCGAGAACCAGGGTTGCCTCGCCGTTGGCCGCCTCGGCCCAGTGACAACCATTGATGGCCATGTGGATGACCAGGGCATCCACATCGTCGGCAAATACCAGATTACTACCACCACCCAGAATCAGAGCTTCCAGGCCGCGCTCCCGCGCCCAAGTCAGGGCCTGCCGCAGCTGGTCCAGCGAGGAAACTTGCGTGTAGTAACGGGCGGTCACCTCAACACGCAGCGTGTTCATGGGCTCCAGGCTGACCGTTTCCTGCACCACCAAGCCACTTTTCACGCCTGTTTCTCCCGAATGGTGGCGATGAGCCCATGACTGGCCGACTCGATCAGGTCCAGCACCCGCTCAAACCCCTGCGCCCCCCCAAAATACGGGTCCGGCACTTCCAGCGGAGCATCCGTATTGGCGAACTCCAGGAAAAGCCTGGGCTCGGTACCACCGTCACGCTGCCAAAGGTCTTTGACGTCGGCGAGGTTCTGACGGTCCATCACCAGAATGTAATCGAACTGGGCCAGATCGTCAGGCTGCAACTGTCGGGCGCGCAGCTGGCTGATGTCGATGCCACGTCGACTCGCCGCCTTGATGGCGCGGCTATCCGGAGCCTTACCGATATGCCAGGAGCCAGTGCCACAGGAATCCACCTCAACATGAGCCTGCAACCCGGCAGCGTCCACCGCTTGCTGGAAGACACCCTGTGCGGTCGGCGACCGGCAAATGTTGCCCAGGCAGACAAACAGAACCCGCACCTTGTCAGTCATCGCTGTCTTCCTTTTCTCAAGCGTCCTGCGCAAACAGCTGGCGTACCCGCTTAAGATCCGCTTCGGTATCTACCCCTGCCGGGGGCTGTTCGCAGGCTTGGGCAACGTGGATTCGCGCGCCATTGAACATGGCCCTTAACTGCTCCAGCGACTCGGTCATCTCGATGGCTGCCGGCGGCCAGGTCACGAAATCCTGCAATAACTTGACCCGGTACCCATAAATCCCGATGTGGCGGTAATAGCTTACGCTGCTGGGCAAGCCGTCCGGCACCGCCCCAGCAGACCAATCGTCGCGGGCCCAGGGAATCGGCGCACGGCTGAAATAATGGGCCATGCCCCGGTGATCGAAGACCACCTTGACCACATTAGGATTGAATAACGCTTCCGCTTCCTCAATGGCCTCGCACAGCGTGGCGATGGAGGCATCCGGATGCTGGGCCAGGTTGGCCGCCACCTGATCAATAAGCGCAGCCGGCAACAGCGGTTCGTCACCCTGCACGTTTACG
The DNA here is from genome assembly GCA_041594735.1 of Marinobacter sp. GTDB lineage: Bacteria > Pseudomonadota > Gammaproteobacteria > Pseudomonadales > Oleiphilaceae > Marinobacter. The sequence goes on along the minus strand of JBFHLR010000040.1, from coordinate 4,434 downwards.
ATGCAGTGGTCTTCGGCAAACCCGAGCGTCCGGGCAACTTCTTCCAGGCGATCCGTGCCACTGGCATGATCCGCCGAGGTCATCACCACCTCGGCGCCAAAACCCGCACAGGCAGCGCGAATGCGTTCATCGTCTGTCGCCACCACAATCCGCGACGCCCCACTCTCTGAGGCACGCTCATAAACGTGCTGGATCATCGGCTTGCCGGCAATGTCCGCCAGGGGTTTACCCGGAAGCCGGGTCGACGCATAACGAGCCGGAATTACAACCGAAAATGACATAGCTTATTCCCGCTTCATCGAGGCATCAGGGCCGAGGCTCAACGTTTGGCCAGCCGTTCATCGGTGGACAAAGTCCGGGCTTCAACCGCCAACATCACCGGAATGCCCTCACGAACCGGGAACGCCATGGCGTCCTTATAACAAATCAGTTCCTGGCGCTCCTGATCGAAACGAAGATCGCCCTTACACACCGGGCAAGCCAACATTGCCAACAGTTTCTTATCCATCATCTAGTCTCTCAGCTTATTCAATGTAGAGTCGCCCGCTCCGGGGCCAGTGCTTCCACCCGAGCCAACAACGACGCCAGAAAGGCTTCCGGCAACTCCGCAGTCACATCCAATATCCACGTTGCCTGGGGCGCCAGGGACGCGCACTTCACCGCATCCTTGGCCGTCATCACCAGTACCTCGTCCGGCTCCAGCGCAAGATCGGACGGCTTGAACCGGTGGTGATCAGGCAGCCCCCGGGATCGCACCTTCGCCCCCAGGTTCATCAGTGTATCGAAAAATCGTTGGGGATTGCCGATACCGGCCACCGCCCGCACCTTTCGCCCCTGCAACCAGTCTAGCGGGTGCTGCTCGGAAGAATGCAGATGGCGAAGCCGACCGGGCTTCAGGGTCATGCAATACTGCTGCGGATGCTCCAGCGCCAGCGGCTCAGGACCGTTGGTGATGATGTAGTCCACCGACGCCAATCGACTGGCGGGCTCCCGCAAAGGCCCAACGGGAATGGGAGCGCCGTTACCCAGCCCTCGTGCGCCATCGAACACCGCCAGCTCGATGTCTCGCGGCAAGGCGTAATGTTGCAGGCCGTCGTCACAGATCAGGATATCTCCCAGGTCCTGCTGCAACGCCCATTGACCGCCCCGATAGCGCTTGGGATCCACCACCACAGGGCACCCCGTCTGCTGCCACAGCATGACAGGCTCATCACCGGCCTGCTCCGTCGACGTATCGCCGTTGATCAATAACGGGTGGCTGTCGGCCTGACCACCGTAGCCACGACTCAAGATGACCGGACGCCAGCCCCGGGCTTGCAGCGCACTCACCAGCCAGGCGGTTAAGGGGGATTTCCCGGTCCCTCCGGCCGTGATGTTGCCCACCACCACTACCGGCGCCGGCAGTTTCGCTGGCGCGGCTACTTCCAGTAATTTTCGCCGGCGGCGCCCGGCCACCCACCGAAACAGCCAGGCCAGTGGCCACAACGGCCATAGCGGCCGCCCTGCTCCGTACCAAAGGCGATCAACCGGTGTGGTCATACCGATTCGCTGAACTGCATTTGGTGGAGCTGGGCGTAGGCGCCGCCCTTGGCCAGCAACTGCTCATGGGTACCGGATTCCACGATGCTGCCAGCCTCCATCACCACGATGCGATCGGCGTTCTCGATGGTCGACAGCCGGTGCGCAATCACCAGCGTGGTTCGGCCCTGCATGACGGTCTCCAGCGCTTCCTGGATATGGCGCTCGGACTCGGTATCCAGCGCGGAAGTTGCCTCATCCAGAATCAACACTGGCGCGTTTTTCAGCAACGCCCTGGCAATGGCCAGTCGCTGACGCTGACCGCCGGACAGCATAACGCCATTGTCACCGATGACGGTATCGAGACCATCCGGCATCCGGTCGATAAATTCCATGGCGTGGGCCTTGGTGGCGGCCTCACGGATCTCTTCCGGGCTGTAATTCCTTAGCGCGCCGTAGGCAATGTTGGCAGCAATGGTGTCGTTGAACAGCACCACATTCTGGGTAACCAGGGCGATCTGCCCCCGCAGGGACGCCAGCGTGAAGTCGGTCAGGGGATGGCCATCGATACAGATTGATCCGCCGGTATAGTCGTAGAAACGCGGAAGCAAGCTCACCAGGGTGGATTTGCCACTGCCGGAGCGCCCCACCAGCGCCACACTCTGCCCCGCCGGGATATCCAGATTGATGCCCTTCAACACATCGTCCAGCTGATCACGGTAGCGAAAGCTGACGTTGTCGAAGCGAATATCGCCCTGCACCCGATCCGGCGCAAAGGTGCCGTGATCCGCCTCAGGCTCTTCGTCCATGGTGCTGAATACATCGTGCGCCGCGGCCACACCCTTCTGGATCTTGGCATGCACCGAGGTTACCTGGCGAATGGGCTTGGCCATGGTGGTGGCCGCGGTTATGAAGGCGATCAATTCACCCGTTGTCATGGTGCCCCGGATCTCCGGCGCCAGCATCAACCAGACCAGAGATGCAATGGCGAGCGCCACCAGCACCTGGATCACCGGCACGCTGATGGCCTGAGTGGAGGTCATTTTCAGGCTTTGGGTCAGATTCCGCCGGCTGACCTCGCGGAAGCGGTCCCGCTCATACTCTTCGCCGCCAAAGGTTCTCACCACCCGGTATCCGGAGATGCTCTCCGAGGCCACATGGGTAATGTCGCCCATGGAGCTCTGGATGCGCTTGCTGAGTTTGCGAAAGCGCTTGCTGACATAGCTCACAATCAGCCCGATGACGGGCCCGACAATGACGAATACCGCCGTGAGTTTCCAGTTGGTGTACAGCATGAACCCCAGCAGGCCGAGAATGGTCAGGCCTTCCCGCAGGGTGATGGTCACCGCGTTGGTGGTGGCGTCCGCAACCTGCTCCACGTTGAACGTCAGCTTCGACACCAGACGTCCGGAGGCGTTGTCGTCAAAGTATCGGGACGGCAGCGACATCAGCCGCTCAAACACCTGGTTCCGCAGCACGTTAATCACATTTCGACCGACGTAGCTGATAAAGTACTGGCTCATAAATGTACCGACACCACGGAACGCAAAGATACCGACAATCAACGCCGTTAACAGCAGACGATTCTTGTCGGTCGGGTTCTCGATGGCTTCAATAACGTATTCCATGGCGGCCGCCATGCCGGTGGATGCGGCTGCATAGATGACATTCCCCACGACCGCCAGTGAAAACGCCAGCCAGAACGGCCGGACATAGGACAGCAATCGTTTATAGGTCTGCCAGTTACTCGCAGGTGCCTGGGGCAAGGCCAGATTCGGATCAAGGTTCTTCACTGCTGCGCTCGGTAGTAATGCTTAATTTGGCGAAACCCAGGCGACCGGCAACGTCCATGGCCCGGACCACAAACTGGTGAGGCGTGTTGGCATCGGCGGTAATAATGAACGGCAGGCTGGTATCACCCTCTGCCAATTCACGAACGGCCCGTTCCAGGGTTTCCAGGCGGTTGTTCACGAGAGTACGCTCATTGACCAGGTACTGGCCCTGAGCATTGATAACCACATCGATCTGACGGATCTCGGTTTCGGCCACCTCGCCATCGGCTTCCGGCAAATCCACCTGAAGGTGGCTTTCCCGGGTGAACGTGGTGGAAACCATAAAGAATATAAGTAGCAGGAACACCACATCAATCAGCGGTGTCAGGTCTACACCGACCTCCTGACTTCTCTGGCGCTTGAATTTCACGGCGCTCAGGCTCCTTCCACATCAATTTCACGGTCGCCGTGGACAACTTCCACCAGCTTGATGGCCTCCTGCTCCATGCCAACCACCAGTTCATCCACCCGGCGGATAAAGTAGCGATGACAAATCAGCGAAGGAATTGCAACGCTCAGCCCGGCGGCGGTGGTGATCAAGGCCTCGGAGATACCACCGGCCAGATTGCCCGCATTGCCCACTCCGGCAAGCTGAATTTCAGCGAAGACTTTGATCATTCCGATCACGGTTCCGAGCAGGCCCAGCAAGGGTGTAATGGTCGCCACCGTCCCCAGCGGATTGAGAAAACGCTCAAGGTCATGAATGACCTGGCTGGCCTCATGCTCGATGCTCTCCTTCATGATTTCACGGCCATGTTTGGCGTTCATCAACCCACTGGCCAGGATTCGGCCGAGCGGTGAAGATCCCTGCAGTACTTTGAGCTTTCGGCTGTTCAGCTCTTTCTTCTTGATCCAGCGCCAGAGCTCATTGATCGTGTGTTCCGGGGTGATGCGGGACGCCCGCAGCGTCCAGAATCGCTCAAGAATAATGGCGAGGGCGAGAATGGAACAGGCAACAATCGGCACCATCAAGATGCCACCAGCTTTCAAAAGCTCGAACACGCTTGGTCTCCCTGTTTGTTTACAAGCCGCGCTACTTTAGCATAGCTGGAGAGCGAGGCCACAGCCGGAATGTCACAGTCCG
>JBFHLR010000039.1:0-20268 GCA_041594735.1 Marinobacter sp. | reverse complement strand
GGTTGAAGCTCACTACTTGGCGCTGGAGCTGACCGAATCGATGTCCATGAGCAATCCCGAACGCTCCATCAAGATGATGCATCGACTGAAGGGGATTGGGGTGTCGTTGGTTATTGACGATTTTGGCATCGGCTTCTCCAACCTGAGTTACCTTAAGCGGCTCCCGTTGGACAAGCTCAAGATAGACCGCACGTTTGTCTCCGGGCTAATACACAGCCCAGGTGACGGCTCTATCGTGCGGTCGGTGATTCGCCTGGCCCATAGCCTGGGGCTACAGGTGGTGGCCGAAGGTGTGGAGTCGGTTGGCCAGGTGCGGGTGTTGGCGGAGGAGGGCTGCGACAGTTTTCAGGGCTACTATTTCAAGCCGGCACTGTGCGCATCCGACCTGCCAGACCTGCTGCGTGACCAGGCTGGCATTGATCCGGCTACCCTGGTCAGGCAGACCCAGGAAGGGACCGTGTTATTGGTGGAAGACGAGAAGAACGTGATCAACAGCTTCGTTCGTTTGTTGCGAGGCCAAAATATTCAGCTATTGGCTGTATCTAGCGCCAAAGAGGCGTATGAAATCCTGGCCTGTCAGGAGATCCAGGTGGTGGTTTCCGACTTTCGAATGCCGGACCAGGATGGGATCTGCTTATTGGGCAACATCAAGCAGCTTTATCCCCGCACTGTCAGGATACTCATGACAGGACACGTGGATACCGAGATGTTTCAGAATACCATTAACCAGGCTGAGGTGTTCAAGTTCATCGCCAAGCCTTGGAGTAGTGAGCAGGTGATCGGAACGCTGCATGAGGCTTTTCGTCGATATAACCGCAGAACGTTGCCTTGAGCGCAGCCGGTTCTGCTGACGTTGACAAACAGCTGCGTGAGGCAAATGGTCAGATAATGTCATTCGCCTCATCGCTGAGGTCGATCAAACCATCAGCGTCCCGTTCGATGTGGGTGATGCCGGGCATTTCCCGTTCCAGCCGCTCCAGTTCCGCCTGCTGGCGTTTCAGCTTGCTGCGCTGGAATCGCACGACTTCCGCCAGCTCGGCGTTCTCCCGTAACAGGTCGTTATACCTGAGGGCCGTCCTCAGCGTGTGCAGCAATTCCTCATCCTCCCAGGGCTTGAGCATATAGCGGTAGACTTCGGACTGGTTGACGGCGTTGAGCACGCCTTGCATGTCCGCCTGACCGCTGAGGATGATTCTCAACGTGTCCGGATGGTGCTCCTTGAAGCAGTTGAGAAATTCCACCCCGGTCATCTCGGGCATACGGTAATCTGAGACAACAATATCAATGTCTCGGTCTGCGAGGCGCGCCAGGGCCTCAGTGGGGTCGGCGAAGGCAAGGACCTCCCAGTCCGTTTTGCGCATTAGCCGGCTTAGCGACTTAAGAATCAGTTCCTCATCATCGATCAGGGCTATAGTGGGCATGGGCTGGTTACTCCTCGTTATTGGGCTTGGCGACGTAAACCTCGACCCGTCGGCTATCGAGCTGTTCCACAGCGCGTAACTTGTCGATCATGTGTTCATTCAGGCTGGAGCCGGAGACCATCAACAATATGCCGTTGCGGCTGACCAGGTCGCGGGTCAGCACCATGCCTGGCTCCAATTCCGATGGCGTACAGATTTTTTCGTGCTCTTGGGTGAGGGTGATGGCGAAATCGTGCGCCAGCGGGCGCAGCAACCCGACGATGTCCGGGTCATAGCGGCGACCGGCGTATTCGTCAATGTATCGGTAGGCCTGTTCCGCATCATGGGGGGTGGTGGTGATGAGACCGCTCTGCAGCCCCACAAAGTCATGGGCTACTCTCAAAATGCGGGCACCCAATTCAATGTTGTGGCCCTTGAGTCGATCCGGGTAGCCGGTACCGTCATAAAGTTCCATGTGTTGGCGAATGATTTTTGCAGTGGGGGCCAGCGCGGATATTGCGCTCAGGAACATCTCACCCATTTCGGGGTATTTCTGATAGGTATCCCGGTCTCGGTAGGTAAGGTGTGCCTCAGCCCGGGTGAGAATGTCGTCAGGCAGATTCAGTTTGCCGATTTCATGCAGCAGAGCCGCGTAGTACACATGGAGCGCCTGTGCCTTGTCCAGCGACAGCCGTTGGGCCAGCGCCCGGCTAAGATTCGCGACCTGATGGGACTGGCCTTTTTGCAACTGTGGGCGACTGCTGATGACAGTGGAGAACACCTGCACGAAGGTGTCGTAGCTGGTTTCGATTTGCTGAATGGCTTTTTTCAGCATATCTGACGTTTTCTGGGTCTCACGGCTTCGGGCATCGACCTGGGCCTCCAGTTCTTTGTTCAATCGCCGAAGCTCGTCGTTCTGTCGCCGACTTTGATCAATTAGCCGCTTCTTCTCCCGCTCCAGCCTGCGTATGCGCAGGCCTTCCTCTATTGCTTCGAGCAAGGCACCGTCGTCCCAGGGTTTGCTGATATAACGGTTAATGCCGCCTTGGTTGAGCGCGTCGATAGCGGTGTTCACGTCGGCATAACCGGTCATCAGAAAGCGCACGCTGAATGGCCAGCGTTTTTTTACCGCGGCAAGGAAGGCCGCGCCGTCCATTTCCGGCATTTGCATATCCGACACGATCAGGTCGATGGCGGTGGTGTCGAGTATCTCCAGTCCCTGGTGGGCGCCTTCGGCAAAGTAGCACTGGTAGGAATGCCTGCGCATTAGCCGGCGCAGCGCTGCCAGGATTGAGGGTTCGTCATCCACGAACAGTATCCGGAATACGGGCTGGATTTCCGGTCGAGTCGACTCCACGGCGAAATGGTTCATGATTGGGCGCTCTCCGGTTGCTCTCTTTGGCCCGCGGACTGGTGAATGAACGCCTCGCGGACGTTTTGCCGGAGTTGATCGTCCTCCCAGGGCTTAGTGAGGAACTTGTATATCGCCCCCTGATTGATCGCATCGGTGACGGATTCCAGATCAGTGAAGCCGGACAGCACGATGCGGATGGTGTCCGGGTAGATGTCTTTGACCTGGCTCAAGAACTCGGTACCCGAGATCTCCGGCATGCGCTGGTCGGATATGATGACCTGAACCTCGTTTTCCGCCAGCAGTTGAAAGGCTTCCCTGGCTTCGGTGGTGGCCAGAATACGGTAGCCATCCCGTCGCAGCAGCCTGCTCAAGGCATTAATGATGTTGGGCTCGTCATCCAGAATGAGCAGTGTTGGCCGAGTCTGGGGGTCCTCGGGTGTCGACCGGCTGGCTGGCCCCGAGCGCAGTGCAGTCGCCAGTTCCGGCAGTGGTAACGGGTGGCTGAAGTAGTGGCCCTGCAACACATCGCAATGGTTCCGTTTGAGGAAGCTGGCCTGGGCTTCGGATTCCACGCCCACCACCATGACTGACATGCCAAGGTGATGCGCTAGTGAAATCATGCCCTTGGTGATGGAGGCGTCCTTTCGATCGCTGATTACGCTGGTGATGAACTGACGGCTAATTTTGAGTTTGGTGGCGGGCAGCTCCTTAAGATAGCTTAGGCTGGAATAGCCCTTGCCAAAATCATCGATGACAATGGCTACCCCCAGCTCCCGCAGCTTCTGCAGGTTGTTAATGCCCACGCTCAAGTCCCCCAACAGCACGGACTCGGTCACTTCCAGAATCAAATTGCCGGCGGGCATACCGGATGCGGCCAGTGCACGTTGGACGATGTCTGGGAAGCTGGTTTGCTGCAGCTGGATGGCGGATACGTTCACCGAAACGGCGTGATCCCGCAGGCCTGAGGCGATCAGGGTTTGATTGTCGCGGCAGGCTCGTTCCAGTATCCATTGGCCTAGCCGTATTATCTGACCGGTTTCCTCCAACACCGGGATAAATTCAGCTGGCAGCAACAACCCCTGGTTAGGGTCCTGCCAGCGGATGAGCGCTTCCGAGCCAATGTATTTGCCGGTTTGGCAGCTGACCTGTGGCTGATACAGCAAGTACAGGTGTTGCTCAGTGATGGCTCGATCCAGATTGTTTCGCAAGGCAGCCCGTTTGTCGGCTTGCTGGCGTAGTTGGGTGCTGTACCATTGATAGGTATTCTTACCCGCTTGTTTGGCCTCGAGCATGGCCATGTCCGCCTGCTGAAGCAGATCCATGGCATTGGCGAGACGCTGGTGTGATACCGCGATACCCGTGCTGGCGGTGAGGTGCAGGGTGTGCTCGCCGATCTGGTAGGACTGGGCGAGAGCGTGGAGCAGTTTGTCGACGAGTTTCACGGCATCCTCGGCAGCGGCGAGATCGGGTAACAGGATGGCGAACTCGTCGCTGCCCAATCGGGCTACGGTATCTCCCGGGCGAATCACCGATTGTATGCGTTCAGCCACTGCTTTGAGTAATTGGTCCCCCACCCGCAGGCCACAGGAATCATTGACCAGTTTGAAGTTATCAAGATTCAGTAATAACACCGCTACTACCAGTTGATGACGTTCAATCAGGTTAAGCGCCTGCTCGATCCGGTCAACCAGTGGCGAGCGATTGGGGAGACCGGTAAGGACATCGTGGCTGGCGTTGAAGGCGAGTTCGGACTGGGCCTGCTTACGTTCGGAAATGTCGTTAAGGATTCCTACAAAATGGCTGGACTGGCCGCTCTCATCAGGCACCGGAGCTATGTAGAAATCGTTCCAGAACGGCGAGCCATCGCGCCGGAAGTTGCGCAGTACCCCTCGGAATTCGGTATTGGCTGACAGAGCCTCATGGATACGATTGCGGGTAGGCGATTCGGTATCGGCGCCCAACAGCTTCCGGCAGTCCTGGCCACTGGCTTCTGCCACCGTATAGCCGGTGATGCGTTCGAACGCTGGATTGCCGTAAATAATGCCGTAATCCTGCTCCTGTGCGGCGGTAATCACCACTCCGTTGGAGCAGACGTCGATGCTGCGTTGGAGCAGCTGAAGTTGCTCGTCGACCCGTTTGCGCTCACTGACGTCTCTGAGGGACAGCAGGGTTCTAGTGAGGCCCTGCCAATGGATAGGTGTCGACAGTATTTCCAGCCAGCGGGGGCGTTGTGAGTGCTGCGATACCTTGACCTCTAGTGCGTGGCCCGGCCGAATTGCGGATAGATGATTGACCAGCCGGTAGAATTCCTGCAATTCCGGTCCGAGCAACGTTTTTGAGGCCGGATTCGAGTAGTAGAGGCGTTGTTGGTTATCCACCACCAAGATACCGTCCCTCATATCTTCCAATAGGTTCAGGTAGGCCTGCTCACTGGCGCGGGCTTTGTTCAGGGCCATGATCCGGTCAGAGACGTCGGTCATCATCAACAGAATGACACTGCCACCGTCCACGGCGATGGTCTGGCTCATGACCTCCACGTATAGCAAAGCTCCATCCTGGCGCCGGTGTCGCTCAAGCTCGCAGTCTTCAGGTGGCCGGTAGCCGGCGAGCAGGGCGCCGGCTACCGGCGTCGCCTCGTCAGGCGGGACCCTCAGCTTACTCAGGTAGAGGTCGCTGCTGTGTAGGGGTTGCAGCCAGTATAAGGCCTTGGCTGCCCGGTTCAGGACGATGATTCGCTCGTCCCGCGGCTCCATCAGACCCATGGGCTGGGGGTTGTTCTCGAACAGGGAGCGCAAACAGGCTTCGCTGTGAATCAGTTGATCCACGTGATGGCGGTTTCCCCGCAGGCGATTGAGGCACTCGGCCAGTGCGTGCTCGGTGAGCCCGCTGATGGGTAACTGCGCCATGTGCTCCAGAGTCGGCAGCTGGGACGGGGTGTCACTGCCTTGCGGGGAGATTAGAACCGCCGGCGTCATGTCGCTGTTGGCGCGGGCTTGGCGGACCAGTTGAAGCGCCTGGCCGGAAGCGGTCAGGGCCAAAAGGATGGCGTCGAAGTTCGCTGAACTCAATGCCTTTAGCCCGGTCTCCAGATTGCGGCAGACCGTCCAGTGCTCGCTGGCATGGAGGTCCAGTTGGGCCCTGATCTGCTGGATCGTGGGCTCGCATTCACAAACGAGCAGCAAACGTTGCAGGGGCAGGGCATGTGCGGGATCAGATGGCATGGGCCTTTTACCTCCGTCCTGGCTGGTGGTAGCTGGCTGAAAGTGATCAACCTTAGTTACGATCCATTTTTTACCCTGGTCGTTTCCATCAGGGAGCGCACCTGTCCTGGGCAAAGGTGGCTAATAGGGGGCTGCTGGCTGCTTCGGCCGATTGTTATCAGCATAGTCCATAATTGTTGGTGCGAGGGCTGCGGCCAAGATGTTTAGTGGAGCTGCTCCTGGGGGCCCAGCACGCGCAGGATCTCCATCGGGGTGGTGAGTCCAGACTGGACTTTCTCCAATGCGTCATCAATGAGTAGTTTCATGCCGTGCTCCCGGGCGATCGCCTCCAGCCGCAATTCGCTGGCCCGGCCGGTAATGGCTAGTCGCAGGTCTTCGTTGACCGTTAGCACTTCATGCAAGGCGATGCGGCCACGGAAACCGTTGTGGCACTGTTCGCAGCCCCGGCCGCGATAGAAGGTCTGGTGACAGCCGAGAAATGCCGGACCCAGTTGTTGCAATAATTCCGCGGCGGGCGCGTCCTCTGCTTTGCAGTTGCTGCAAATGCGACGTACCAGTCGTTGCGCGATGATGGCTTCCAGAGCGGAGGCTAGCACATACGGTTTGAGATCGAGATCTAGCAGTCGTGCGATGGTGGCAGCGGCGGAACTGGTGTGCAGTGTGGAGTACACCAGATGTCCGGTCATGGCGGCATGGAAGGCAACGTCTGCGGTTTCTTCGTCGCGTATTTCACCCAGCAGGATGACATCTGGATCTTGCCTGAGTATTGCCCGTAGGACACTGGCAAAATCCAGCCCGATGCGTTCCCGGACCGGCACCTGGCCTGCCATGTCGACGTGGTATTCCACCGGGTCCTCAATGGTTACGTAATTTCGTTCCGGGGTGGCGTTATGCTGAAGCAGGGCGTAGAGCGACGTGGTTTTGCCACTGCCGGTTGGCCCGGTGGCAAGGATGATGCCCTGGGGTTTGCGAACCACCCGCTTGAGACTGGTGAGGTTATGTTGGGACAGCCCTAAGTCTTCCAGGGATTGGGCGGAAGACTGTCGCTCCAGCACCCGCATCACCACTTTTTCACCATTGATGGTCGGCAAGGTGGAAATGCGCAGATCGACAATCCGCAGCGGCGTCTTGACGGTGATGCGGCCATCCTGGGGGCGTCGGCGCTCGGTAATGTCGAGTTCCGCCATCACCTTGATGCGGGACACCAATGACATCAACAGATCTGAGGGAATCTGGATTTTATCCTGCAATACGCCGTCAATGCGATAGCGCACCACTACCGCCTTGGTGCGGGGGTGGATGTGGATGTCGCTGGCGCCCAGGCGCAGGGCTTCGAGAATAATGCCATTCACCAGGCGGATGGCGGGAGGCTCTTCGGAGCTGCCCAGTAGCTGTTCCAGACTCTCCGCATCCTGTTCCTCATCCAGTAGGATCTCGATGCCTTCATAGGGGTCATCCAGGCCAACTCGGGCGGCCAGGTCCTCCAGTTCATTATTGTTGGTTTCGCCAAACACTTCCGCAAGCTTGCGCTGCATTTGCTCAAGGCTGCATACCAGGGGCTGAATGGTGCATCCAGACACAAAAGCCAGCTCATCAATCAGTGAGATCTCCAGGGGATCCACCATGGCCAGCTTCAGGCGCTTGTTCTCCACGTGCAGCGGTAGTAGAAGATGACAATTGCAAATGCTGCGGGGGATGAGCGAGAGTAGGCCCGAGCCAATCTGAGTGTCGCGGATATCGACTTCCTCAAATAGCATTTCAGTTTTCAGCAACTCGAAAATCTTGTCCGGGTTGACCCAGCTGTGTTCCATCAATAGCTTGATCACCGGAGCCTTGCGGGTTTGCATTTCCCTGTGCAGTTGCTGGATCTGGCGGGCATTCAGCCAGCCTTTCTTGTGCAGCATGATGGCGAGCTGGCTGCGATTGGAACCCCTCAGCTTGGCGATGGTTTCCAGATCCTTGGTCTGCTGTTGGTTCAGTTCTTTCAGGGCCAGGTTTTTCTGGATCAGCTCGTACTGTTCGAGGGCCAGGGCAATAGTCAGCCGCAGGTCGTCTTCGTTCCAGGGTTTCAGCAGGAACCGGTACACCGCGCCTTCTTTGATGGAGCCCATTACCGCGTCGGTGTTGGCGTGGCCGGTGAGCATCAGCCGGATGGTGTGTGGCCAGCCTTCGCGGACTGCCTTCAGCAATTCAGCACCGTTCATACCCGGCATCATGAAATCGGTCATGATCAATTCCACTGGCTGCTGCTTCAGCACCTCTAGTGCTTCCTGGGCGGAGGCGGCGAAATGGAGTTCGTAATTTTCCCGGGCAAATACCCGTTTCAGGGCAGACAGGATTTTGGGTTCGTCATCCACAAACAGCAGCCGGTAGGGCGTTTTGACCGGTTTAGCTTCCGTCGCTGTCAGCAAGCGCGCCGTCGGGTCAGTTTGGCCCAAAAACAGACCAGCGTACCTTTTGCTCATCGGCTAGCTCCGAACCGCCGGTAGGTAGAGGCTGACTTGGGTGCCCTCACCTGGGCGGCTGTCCAGGCTGATTCGGCCCTGATGCGCCTGGGCGGTGTCTCGGGCAACGGTCAGCCCCAGCCCGGTGCCTGCCCCTACTGGCCGAGTGGTGAAGAACGGGTTGAAGACCTGGTCTTGAAGCTCCACGGGGACGCCGCAGCCGGTATCCATCACGCGGATGAAAATCTGATCCTTACCGTCCGAGCCACTTTCGATGCGAATCAGGCCACCCGCCTCTATGGCTCTGGCGGCATTGTCGAGCAGATTATAGATTGACTGCGAGAGCCGGGCGGCATGGCCAAGTAGCAAGGGCAGCGGCTTGAGCCTCGTCTCAATGGGCAGGGGAGGGGTCTTGTTAGTCTGGATCAGGTGCACGGCGGCTTCGATCAGGCCGTTAACTGAGCATTCGGCGTAATCGGCCTGATCAATGCTGGAGAAGGTTTTGAGATCGGCGACAATGGTGGCTATACGCCGGGCCCCGGCCACTGACTCCTCCAGCAAGGCCTTGAAATCGGTTAGGGTGTTTTCCAGACGGTGAGCGGGGGGTAGGGCTTCGGCCAGTTCGATCACATAGTCCTGTGCCACCCCAAGATTGCTCTTGATAAAACCTATGGGGTTGTTGATTTCGTGGGCGACGCCGGCTGCTAGTTGACCAACTGCCCGCAAACGGGCGCTTTCGTACAGCTCCTGTTGCGCCGCCTGAATCTGTTTTACCTGTTGGTCCACTCGTTCCTGCAGGGAATCTGCCAGTGCCTGCAGTTGTTTCTCAGAGCGTTGGAGCGCGCTGTTTTGCTGCTGCAACTCTTGGTAAGTGGTTTCCGTGGTGGTCCGGTGAAGGTTGGCCGCCCAGCGATATTTAGTGATGAAATAGGTCAGGAATGCCGTTAGGTCGGCTGCGGCCGATTTGGTTGCAGCGGGGGCCGGGCCTTGGACCCAGCCCACGGTGTTGAGATTGAAGTTAACGGGCGTGGGGTGATTGTCCTTAGGGGGGGCGCTGACCAGGGAAAGCTCGCACCCCGCCAGGTTTGAGAGCAGGCCGTCGAGCCTGTTGAGCTGATCTGGCGTCAGCAGTTCCGCCAGTGCAACCTCTTGGTCAAAGTCCAGCATGGCTTGTCCCCGTTTCGGCCCGGCTTAGCAAGGCAACAAAGGTCGCCTCGTCTATCCGGAATCGATCGGCAAGGCTGAACTGAGGATTGATTCGGGCATATAGTCGCTTCAGCAGCAGTTGGAAGGTTTCCAGAACGCCTTGCCCACGGAGGGCACTGGCCATGATGACGGGTGGCCAGGGCGTAGCTCGCCAGCGTTGGTGCACGGTGGCCTCTTCGACAATGTCAGTGAGGTCCCGTTTGTTGAACTGCACGGCTAGTGGAACTTGTGCAATGTCGATCCCGACCTTCTGGAGGTTCTCGTCGAGGTTTTCAAAGGTAGATGCGTTGTTGTGCTGCTGGTTGTACTGGGAGTCGGCGACAAACACCACACCGTCGGCCCGTGAGAGCACCGCTTTTCGGGTGCTGTCGTGCTGCACCTGGCCGGGCACAGTGTAGAGTTTGAGCCGCAGGTCCAGTCCGGAACCACTACGGAAACCGATGGGCAGCATATCGAAAAACAGGGTGCGGTCATCTCTGGTTTCCAGGACCATGAGCTCGCCCATGCGCTCGGGTGACAGCAAGTTGTGCAGTTGCATCAGGTTGGTGGTCTTGCCACTCAGGGCGGGTCCATAGAACACTATTTTGAGGATCAGTTTTCGTTGCTGTTCATCGAATTCGGCCATGGCAGTGCCTGCGATCCTTGCGGGTAGGTAGCTTTTTGTCCTGTGCGGCTGGCGGTGGCCATGGGCTAGCCTTCGTCCCCCGCTGTTTGCCGAATTGGCAGGGAAATCCTGAAACAAGTGCCTTGCCCCGGCTGTGAACGGACTTCGATGTTCCCACGATGCCTGTCGATGATGTTCTTGGACAGGGCCAATCCCAGGCCGGTCCCCTTACCCACTGGTTTAGTGGTGAAGAAAGGGTCAAAGAGGTGTTCCATGTGGTCTGGTTCGATGCCAGTGCCGTTGTCCTCCACCTCAAGCCAGACCTCGCTGTCGGTAGCACCCGTGCGAATGTCGATGCGGCCGAATTGCTCCATGGCGTGGGAAGCATTGACCAGCAGATTCATGATGACCTGGTTGACCTGGGACAAGTTGCATTCAATCAAGGGTAACTCGCCAAGGTCGAGGTTCACCTGAGCCCGGTATTTCAGCTCATTACTGACCACATTCAGTGTGGACTGGATGCCCCGGTGCAGGTCATCGGGCTTGAAACCATCCTCCTCCTTGCGGGAGAAATCCTTGAGGGCAGCGACTATTTTTTCGATACGGGAGATGCCCTCAAGAGACTCGTTAAGCAGGTCCTGAATGTCGGTCTTGAGAAAGTCGTATTCCACTTCCGCACGGCGGCTTTTCAGTGCGGCAAGGGAATCTGCCTGGTCAATGGTGTCCATCACACTGAACAGGTCGAGCAAATATGTACCGAGGGTTTTCAGGTTGGAGTGGATATACCCAACCGGGTTATTGATTTCGTGGGCAACACCTGCAGCGAGTTGGCCGATGGTGGCCAGTTTCTCGGACTGGAGCAGTTGCCTGTTCGCCTGGCCGAGTTTTTTCTCGAGGGCAGCCTCACGATCATCCTTGGTTAGCATAACGGTGGCCTTCATCCTAAAGTGACTAGACATCAGTGTAGACTATTCTGGGAAAACCGTGGGCAGCGTAGGGTCTGAAGTTGCTGTTTACAGCGTGATCAGCCGGTGGAGAGCGATGGCGGAAGAAATTACCTATCATATTGAGCATCAGGATGGCTCTGTCTGGAGTCATTCGGTACCGATGGTCGAGCAATCGGCGGCCGCACTCGCCTCCGGGGACGATTACGGCGATGCATGGACCCGCCTGGATCATCACCAATGCGAACACTGCCCCCTGACCACGGACCAGTACCGCGACTGCCCACTGGCGCTTGCGCTTAAGCCGGTTTTGGCCGAAGCCGGTGCGGCCACATCCCACGATCTGGTGCGGGTACGGGTGTCGACCGAGGCACGGGAATACGCCAAGGCATGCACCTTGCAGCGGGCAGTTGGGTCATTGTTTGGCGTGGTCAGCGCCTTTTCCGGTTGTCCACAGACTCGCTTGTTGCGCCCTCTGGCCCGCTTCCACTTGCCATTTAGTGTGTCCGAAGAAACCACGGCCAGGGTACTGGGAATGTACCTGACCGGGCAGTTCGTGCGGGCTCAGCACGGGCGGCCAGCGGACTGGTCGCTCTCTGGCCTGAAGCTGCTTTACCAGAATTTGCGTAAGGTCAATCGGGGCATCAGCGCGCGATTAAAGGAGATCGCGACGCAGGACGCTGCGCCGAACAGCATGGTCTTGCTGGATGTTCTGGCGGCGGACGTCGAGTATGCCCTGGAAATGTACGAGGGGGAGCTGGATCGACTGTTCCGGGAGTTTCTGGACGCCCCCGAGGCTACCCAGCCCTAACAATTCGTGACTAGGTGTCAGGCATTGGCGTCGACCAAGCGACCGCGACGGTCCTCCAGCGGTGCGGACTCCCTGGTTTTCGGGTCGAGCAGCACTGGCCTGCGCCGACTCTTGCGCTTGCGGCGGTCCGGGCCTTCGAACGACTCCTGACGCCGGCGCCGGTCGGGTTGCATGCGCCGGTCCGCGACCCGATCCCGTGGCGGAGCGCTGGCACCATCAGCTGGGGGAGAGCGTTTACCGGTGTCAACTCGGGGACGGTCAAGCGTGTTTACGGGCTGATACGTGTTGCGATAGATGTCCAACTGCGGTGTACCTCTGTACTGCCGGTATCCGGGCAGAGCCCACGACCCTGGCCGTTTTCCGATCATACCATGTCATTGATCAATTTATCGGCAATCCGGGGTAAAACTTGAGCCCGGGTGAGACAGCAGCGCGGACAGCTTTTACAATGACGGGCCGGTTGCGTGGCCTTCGCTGTAAGCCTTTGATAGACACGCTATTCTTTATAGGGGGCTGCTTGATCGTTGCTTGAACAGCTGCTTGGGCCGTTGCTTGAAAGTTGCCTGAGAGTTGCTTGAGAGTTTCTTGAGAGCTGCCTGGAAGTTCCCGATAAACCAACCAACGCCCAAAACAGGACCGCACCTTGAAGGCATTGTCCCTGCATCAGCTTTACAAAGCCTGTGTACTGAAAGATTTTCCGTTCCGATCCACCCGTCAGCTGGAACCGCTGGCGGAAATCGTCGGCCAGCACCGCGCCCAGGAAGCGGTCCGTTTCGCTCTGGCCATGCCCCATGGCGGCTATAACGTCTATGCCGTCGGCAGGAACGGCCTTGGTAAGCGCACCATGATGCTGCGTTACCTGGAGCATCATGTGGACACCGGGCAACAGAGCCACGACTGGTGCTACGTGGCCAATTTCGAGGAGCCACGGGTTCCCCGGGTGCTGAAATTGCCGCCGGGTCGCGGTAATCAATTGCGCCAGGACATGGAGCGGTTGATGGGGCGCCTGATGAAAATGGTGCCCCAGACCTTCGACAGTGATGCCTTCCTGGAGCGAGCCGAGCAACTCAAGAATGAATTCGGCAAGAAACAGGAAGAAGCGCTGGACAAGGTTGCCAGTCAGGCTCGCCGCCAAAACATCAGCCTGACGGTAACCACGCCGGGTGGTTACCGGCTGGTGGCGATGAACGGGGAGGAGCCCCATACCGCGAAAAGCTTCGAGGCGCTGCCTCAGGGCAAGCGGGACAAGTTTGAGGAAGACATCGGCAAGCTGGAGAAGAAGCTGCGACAAGCATTACGCAAAGTGGCGGATTGGGAACAGGAGTACGCCGAACGCCAGCACGCCCTCAATCAGGAGACCCTGAACAGCCTTTCCGGCCACCAGTTCGACGAGCTGATTGAGAAGTATCAGGATCTTGAGGGCGTAGTGCGGTACCTGGAGTCGGTGCGGGAGGATTTAGCGGACAATCTGGATATCTTCCTGGAGGAAAATGACGAGCAGGCCGCCATCGCCTACGCCTCGCTGGACCGCAAGTTGCCCCGCCGCTATCTGGTGAACCTGCTGGTACACCAGAAGACCAATGAGGTGCCGGTGGTGGTGGAGGACAACCCCACCTACCACAACCTGTTTGGCTATGTGGAGAACGTCACCTTCAAAGGGACGGTGTTTACCGATTTTTCCCTGGTACGCGCCGGTAGCCTGCACCGGGCCAATGGTGGCTACCTGCTGATGGACGCCATCAAGGTGCTGGAGCAGCCGTTTGTATGGGACGGTTTGAAGCGCTCGCTGCGGGCCCGCTCCATGCAGATCAACTCCCTGGAGCGGGAAATGACGCTGTCTGGCACCATCTCACTGGAGCCGGAGCCCATCCCGCTGGATGTAAAGATTGTGCTGTTTGGCGATCGGGAAACCTGGATGCTGCTGCAGGAATACGATCCGGAGTTTGCCGAGTTGTTCCGGGTCACGGCGGACTTCGAGAATGAGATGGATCGCACTGCGGACAGCCAGCTGCTCTACGCCAAGTTCATTGCCAGCCTGTCCATCGAGAAGCAGCTGTTGCACTGTGATCGCCGTGCGGTCGCCCGGATTATTGAGCACAGCTCCCGGATGGCCGAGCATCAGGACCGGTTGTCCCTGCATGCCGCGGATATCGCCAACCTGCTCCGGGAATCCGACTACTGGGCCCGACAGGCCGGTGGCACCATGATCGGGGCGGAGCATGTGGAGCAGGCCCTGGCGAGCGCCCGCTATCGCAGCAGCCGGATCCGGGATCAGTTCTATGAGTCCCTGCGGGACGGCAGCACCCTGATTTCAACTACCGGCAAGCAGGTCGGGCAGATCAATGCGCTGTCGGTGGTGTCCACTGGCGGCTTCGAATTCGGCTTACCCAATCGCATTACCGCCACCACCTATTACGGCGGTGGTGATGTCATCGACATTGAACGGGACGTCAAACTGGGGGGCAACATCCACTCCAAGGGGGTCATGATCCTCAGTGCCTGGCTGGCGTCGCGGTTTGCGGTGACCGACCCCATGCATTTGTCGGCCAGTATCACCTTCGAGCAGAACTACGGCGAGGTGGATGGAGACAGCGCCTCGCTGGCGGAACTCTGCGCCCTGATATCGGCCATTTCCGGCGTTCCGATTCGACAGGACCTGGCGATGACCGGATCGGTTAATCAGTTCGGTCAGGTACAGCCGATTGGCGGCGCCAATGAAAAGGTGGAAGGGTTCTATCAAACCTGTCAGTTGATCGAGCCGGCCTCGACTCAGGGGGTGATTCTTCCAGCAGCCAATGTACAGAATCTGATGCTCGACAAAGACGTCTTGCAGGCGGTTCGGGACAGGACGTTTGCGGTCTATGCCGTGGCCACGGTCGACGAGGCGGTGGCCCTGTTGATGGGGCGGCAGGCCGGGGAGCCGGACAAGAAAGGTCGATATCCGAAGCACACCGTCTATGGCGCCATCCAGCAGCGACTGGAAACATTACGCGAGCATGAGCGGCAGGAGCAGGCCGCCGCTCATGACAGCAAGGAACCATCGGTTCACTAGGGAGCCATCGGTTCCTAAGGGAGCCTCTGACGGGATTCAAATGACGGGAGACGAGTCCATGAGCGACATCGAGCAGATCGTGTACGTGGTGGAAGATGACGAAGCGGTGCGGGATTCTCTGGCGCTGTTGCTGAAATCGGATGGCAAGGCGGTGGCTGCCTACGACGGTGCAGCGGCCTTTCTGGCGGACTATTCGGAGGATATGGCCGGATGCATCGTGTTGGACATCCGAATGCCCGGCATGGACGGCATGGAGCTGCAAAAAAAGCTAAATGAACTGCACGCCCTGTTGCCGATCATCTTTGTCACCGGTCATGGCGACGTTCCCATGGCAGTGGATGCGATGAAAGAGGGAGCGGTGGATTTCATCCAGAAGCCTTACCGGGAAGAAGCCTTGCTGGAGAAAATCGAGGCCGCGCTGGCTCAGGACCGGGAGCAGCGTGAGAGTCTGAGCGAGCAGCAGGAAATCGTGCGCCGTGTGAAAACCCTGACACCGCGAGAGTCGGAAATCATGGCGAGAATGATCGCGGGGCAAGCCAACAAGGTCATCGCCATTGAACTGGAAATCAGCCAGCGTACGGTGGAGATCCATCGTTCCCGGGTCATGCACAAAATGGGCACCCATTCGCTGGCGCATCTGGTCCGTATGGTGTTGTCCGTAAAGGACCGTATCGACGTCGGCTGAAATCGCCGTCATGATGCGTCCATCTTATCGACTGGTTGTGGTTATATGAGTGAACAGGTGAGTGCCAGCACAGGTGCGACAGTGCTGCTGGTCGATGACAACCCCCAAAACCTCAAGGTCTTGTACGAGACCTTGAAGGACAAGGGCTATCGGCTGCTGATCGCCAATGACGGTGCCAAGGCGCTAACTCTGGCCAGACGGGATAAACCGGAAGTCATTCTTCTGGATATCATGATGCCCGAGCTGGACGGTTACCAGGTCTGCCAGCGTCTCAAAGCCAATCCCGATACCGCCGACTGCGCCGTGGTCTTCCTGTCGGCGCTGGATGATGTGGACGCCAAGGTTAGGGGCTTCAGCCTCGGTGGGGCGGATTATATCTCCAAGCCGTTCCAGGCCCAGGAGGTCATCGCCCGGGTCGGTACCCATGCCCGGGTGATCCGTCTGGAACGGGAACTGCAACAACGTAACCGGCAGCTGGAAAACGACCAGAGCCGGATCCTCAACGCCATCAGTGAAGGCATCTATGGCCTGGATGCCAATGGCGACATCATCTTTGTCAATCCCGCAGCGGAGCAGATTGCCGGTAGCAGTGCTGAGTCGTTGGTGGGGCGCAACTTCTTCAAACTGCATTTTGGTTACGATTGCCAGTGCCCGGAAGCCGTGCGAAACGGAGATGTTCCGGTGAAGGCGACCTGCGATCTGGGGATGCCGGAGCATCGTCGTGGTATAGAGATGCGCAGGGCCGATGGTTCCCGGTTCTGTGCGGAATATCGATCCTCCCCCAAGCTGGAACGGGAGGCACTGTTGGGTGCCGTCGTGGTGTTTCGGGATATTTCCGACGAGCTGGAGCGGGAGCAGGAGCTGGAATCTGCCCGCGAACTGGTGTCCCAGCAGCGTGAGCAGCTGGCCCATGCGTCCCGGCTTACCATGGTGGGGGAGATGGCTGCGGGTTTTGCCCATGAAGTTAACCAACCCCTGACCGCGATCACCAACTACGCCCGTGTTGCCAATCGAGTCCTATCCGGCGAGCGTTCAGACGAGGCCTTGTTGCAGGAAACGCTGGCAAAGATAGAAGCCCAGTCCCATCGTGCCAGTGAAGTCATCAGGCGCATACGCCAGTTCGTTAAGAAACCGGTGACGGGAAAAGAAGTGGTGTCCATTGCAACCCTATTGGAGGACACCCGCCAGTTTGCCGAAGTGGATGTTCGCAATAATGAGGGCGGCATCGAGATAGAGGTCGAGCAACCGGCGCCGGAGGTGTCCGCTGATCCGGTTCAGGTCCAGCAGGTTGCGCTTAACCTGATCCGTAATGCGCTGGAGGCGACCCGTGCCGCAGGTTCATCGGAACCGGTGGTGGTATCCGCCAAGTTGACGGGGCAGGGCTGTGTCCGGGTGGAGGTAACCGACCACGGCGTCGGCTTGCCGGAAGCGGCAGAAGATCAGCTGTTCCTGCCGTTTTTTACCACCAAGCCTGATGGTATGGGCATCGGGTTACCGATGTGTCGCTCGCTGATTCAGGCCCAGGGGGGCGATATTGGCTTTGAACGGCCTGCCCGGGGCGGAGCCCGCTTCTATTTCACCCTACCATTGGCCACCGATACCGCCCGGGTTGTCTCGGGGACCTCTTAACCTGAATGCAGGAACAGA
Organism: Marinobacter sp.; assembly: GCA_041594735.1. GTDB lineage: Bacteria > Pseudomonadota > Gammaproteobacteria > Pseudomonadales > Oleiphilaceae > Marinobacter. The sequence goes on along the minus strand of JBFHLR010000039.1, from coordinate 2,900 downwards.
GGCCCCGATGCCGCTTGAGCGTTAGTCCTCTCGAACATTAATCCTTGAGCCAAAGGATCTCACCGCTCAGGTGCGGTGCGTTGCCCTGGCTGTCCAGCAGCTGGTAATCCCACTGGCCTTCGCCTTGGCGCCAATTCAGCTGCGCCGTGCCCGGCAGGAAGAAGGGCTTCTTGAAGTTACAGGTCACGGTAACCGGGCCTTTCTGCCAGCCTGGTTGCTGTTCCAGCTGCGCCAATATGTGGGCCTTGCTCCACATGCCGTGGGCGATGGCACGTGGGAAACCGAAGGCCTTGGCGGTCAGGGCGTGAATGTGGATCAGGTTGAGATCGCCCGAGATCTTGCCATAGCGGCGGCCGAGGTTCTCTGCCGCGGACACGCTCAGGGTGTTTGGGTAGCGCTCCAGCTCCGGTTTCTTACCCGCCGCTTTCTGACTGGCCCCGGCTGATGCCTGGCGATACAGGTTGGTGCTCACTTCCTCCCACACCAGGGTGCCGCCAGAACGGGCTTCGCTGACCAGATCGAACTCCAGTCCGCGACTGGTGTGATTCTCGCCGTCCAGCCGCACATGAATGTCCAGACGCTCGCCCACGCCAATCGGCCGATATTGCGTGATTCGGTTGCGCAGATGCACCAGGCCCAGCAACGGCAGTGGGAACTGTTTGTCGGTCAACAGTTTCAGCTGCAGCGGGAATGCCAGAATGTGGGGCCAGGTCATGGGCACGGAGGTATGGGGCGCAAATCCGCAGACAGCGGTGTAGCGTGCCAGGTTGGCGCTGTTGGTGGCGACACCAATCAGATCTGCGGTAAGGTCGGGTAGAGCCTTGTCGCCGGCTGCGCCAGCTTTTGGCATCACGGCTCGGCTGTACATCGGCCAAAGCCCCGGTGCCTGGTTCTTGAAAGTATAAGTGTTTGTCATCCTGTCCCGTCTCCTGGGTTGAGAAGCGTTGGAATTCTGGTACAACTGTGCGAATGTGGCCTGATATGCGCTAAGATATTTGTGAAAGCGTTTGAGTCTGGCAAACTCGTTTTTACTGGGCAATGACTTGGCTTACTGGCGCTCGAGTCGGAAAGGCCAAACGATATAACCAAGGAGTCTCTGAGCACAACCAGACATGCCCTTGGCTACTCGCAAGGAACGTTCCGAAACCTGCAGGCGCTCGTTGTGGCGCCAGGCAAGGGGGAGGGAGCCCTCCTGCGAGGATTGCTGGCGCTGTGGTCATAGGCCAATGAATGGTCTTGGCCCATGAGAGGCGCTACAGGGGATTACAACGGCTCCATAACAACTACAAGCGGGATAATATGCAGGAACTTCGCGATGCGGGTGTGATGTTGCGCCTGATTTACGAGGCGATGAAGAAGAAGGGAATTGATACGGATGCCATATTTACCCGGCTGGGTGTGGATGAGGAATACGTATACACCGAGCAGCTTCGAACACCGCACAACGCGCAGCTGTATTTTTGGCAGGTTGTTGAAGATGTGTCCGGCGATCCGGATGTCGGTCTGACGCTGGGGCAGCTGCTGCCGCCTTACAAGGGCCAGGTGTTGGAATACCTGTTTCTGAGTAGCCCCACCTTCGGTGAGGGGCTGCGCAGGGCCTTGAATTACCAGCGCCTGTTGAGCGACGCGGCCAACACAGCCTTCCTGGTTGAGGGTGACGAAGCCTGCCTGGTGCTGGATACCGCCTCCGAGGAGGTCCGGCGCCTGCGGCATTTCAACGAATGTTTCGTGCAGGGCATGGTGACCTCCTTCAAGTCCATTACCGACAACCGCTTTCATCCCTCCCGAATTGAATTTGAGCATGAGCGGCAAGGTGGTCACGACAAGGTTCGCGAAACCCTGGGTTGTGACGTGGTGTTCGGGGCCGAAGAAAACCGGATGTATTTCCCGGTGGAAATGCTGTCCTACGCATCGCCCCATGCCGAGCCGGAATTGCTGGATTTGCACGATCGATTCGCCAGTGAGCAAGTGGCCCGGCTGGAAAAGAAAGACATCGTGGGGCAGGTGGAGCGTATCGTTGCCGAGTTGCTGGACAGTGGCGAAGTCACTCTGGACGCCGTGGCCGAACGGCTGGAAATCAAGCCCCGCACATTGCGCACCCGCCTGACGGAAGCGGAAACCAGCTTCAACCAGGTGCTGGCGGATTTCCGTTACCGGCTGGCGAGGCAACTGTTGGCCACCACCGACGAGTCCATTGATGAGATTGTGTACCTGACGGGCTTTTCCGAACCCAGCACCTTTTACCGGGCCTTCAAGCGCTGGTCGGGGATGACACCGATCGAGTACCGCAAGACCGCGCAGGGTAAGGACGCCATGGTTGACGCCATGTGAGGGCTGCAGCCATGGCAGCGAGGGCGGGACGGGATCGTGGTCCCGTCGAGCCGTGTTAGTGACGTTTTAGTGGCTTTGTCGAAAAAGTTTCTAAAAAGGCGTTGACACTCCAGAAACCGGCTTTATAATGCGCCCTCGTTGTCACCAAACAGTCATCGCCAGATGGCTCGCAGTCCAGACGGGCTGCAGTAGCAGAGGTGGCAACACCGCGCGGAGCGGTAGTTCAGTTGGTTAGAATACCGGCCTGTCACGCCGGGGGTCGCGGGTTCGAGTCCCGTCCGCTCCGCCATTTTTTCTTCCTTTTCGAGTTTCCTTTTTCTTCCCTTTGTCGAAAGTTCTGGACAATTTCCGAATCCTTCTGTTTTTACTCCGACGCTGTCATCGTTTTGTCATGCGGGTGTCATAGTCTTTCTGGGATCTGATGCCGACGAGCCCTTTGGGTTTCACGGCGTAAGCGACACTGGGAGGGAAATAGTGATGCTGGACTACGAAGAAGAATTAATCGAACGTTGCAACGAAGATTACGATGACGATGAGCTGCTCGATGACGCCACGGAATTGTAGCTGGC
>JBFHLR010000038.1:0-20298 GCA_041594735.1 Marinobacter sp. | reverse complement strand
TCGGAGCTCTCGTCGGCCTACTGGCCTTTTCTGCCGCCCCGGTAACCGCCGAGATCTATCGCCAGGTGGATGCCCAGGGCAATGTCACCTACTCCGATGAGCCCAGCACCGGGGCTGAGACGGTCGAGGTGAGGCCAGTCACCACCATCACCCTGCCCAAGCTGGAGGATGTCGTCACGCCCAGGGACACCCCGCCACCGCAACCTGAGCGGGAAAGCTATCAACGACTTCGTTTCGATGCCCCCAGCAACAACGACACTTTCCACAGTGGCAGCGGGGATGTGGAATTCCGGGTCTCCAGCGCCCCCGCCCTAAAACAGGGCCACAAGTTCGAGATCACCCTGGACGGCCAACCGGTGGGCCAGAGCCATTCCGGCAGCGTGATGGTGCGTAACGTTTACCGCGGCACCCACACTGCCCAGGTCCACATTGTCGACGAGAACGGCATGCGGGTAAAAACCGGCGACAGCATTACCTTCACCGTCCATCGCCCTTCCGTCCTGAACTGACCTCCATCGCCCGTGTCGGCCGTACATTGAACGCGGCCGACACGGCACCAAAGTGGTGCGTTCGCACCGAATAAAAGCCATACTTTGATCATGCAGAGGGCGAAACCGCACATCTGAGCCGTGACGCAAGCCTGCCCTGCACCATGGAATCGCGACTCCAGAGCGGCGATGGGGCTTTCGAGCATTGTTTTTGCACCGATTTGCCCCGCCAGTCCAAAGTGGTTCGCTTTTTGCAGTTTGGGTTTGCATCGCAAGGGGAACCACATGGCAACAGCAACAGGCTTCAAACACATTCTGGACAATCTCACCACTGCCGTTCTGGTACTCGACCCTACCCTGAATGTGCAGTACCTCAATCCGTCCGCCGAAAGCCTGTTTGAAACCAGTATCACCCGAGTCCAGGGCACGCCGGTCGTGGATCTGCTGGTGGACTCGGAGGAGGCTCTGGACACCCTTCATGCGGCTGCGCTCAACGGCCAGTCCTACACCAAGCGCGAGGCCGAGTTCCTGCTCACCACCGGCGCCCGCCTGACGGTGGATTATTCCATCTCGCCCATCGGCCACGGAGACGTGGAGCTGCTGATGGAGATTCAACCCCGGGACCGGCTGCTGCGCATCAGTCGCGAGGAAGACATCATCACCCAACAGGAAACCAGCCGCATTCTGGTGCGAGGCATGGCCCATGAAATCAAGAACCCGCTAGGGGGGATTCGCGGGGCCGCACAGCTGCTGGACCGAGAACTGGCAGACGACGGCCAGCGGGAATACACCCAGATCATTATCGACGAGGCCGATCGTCTGCGCAGTCTGGTGGACCGTATGCTGGGTCCAAACCGGGCCCTGGCGATGGCGCAAACCAACATTCACGAGGTACTGGAACGGGTAAAATCCCTGCTGGAGGCCGAGAGTCGCGGTCAGATCCTGTTTCGGCGGGACTACGATCCCAGCATCCCGGAATTCAAGGGCGACAAGGAACAACTGATCCAGGCCTTCCTCAACATCGCCCGTAACGCCATGGAAGCCGCCTTTGAGCATCGGCGCGATCAACCGGCCTCGGAGCGTCCCACCATCACCCTGCGGACCCGGGCCCTGCGGCAGTTCACCATCGGCCACAAACGCCATCGCCTAATCTGCCGTGTTGATGTGATCGACAACGGCCCCGGCATTCCGCCAGACCTGCTGCAGAACATCTTCTACCCCATGATCAGCGGACGGGCCAGCGGCACCGGTCTGGGGTTATCCATTACACAGAGCATCATAGGCCAGCACCGCGGACTCGTGGAATGCGAGAGCGAACCCGGCCGCACCGACTTCATCATCTTCCTGCCCTTGGAGGAAAAGTAATGACCCAATCGGCAAACGTCTGGATTATCGACGATGACCGAAGCATCCGCTGGGTGCTGGAGCGGGCCCTGAGCCAGGCCGGCATGCAGCCACGGGTATTTGAGAACGGCGAAAGCATCATCGCGCGTCTGGACCACGAGCGGCCGGACGCCATTATCAGTGATATCCGCATGCCCGGCGTCGACGGCATCACCCTGCTGTCCAACATCGTCGACCGGCACCCGGACCTCCCGGTTATCATCATGACCGCCCATTCCGACCTGGAAAGCGCGGTGACCAGTTACCAGTCCGGCGCGTTTGAGTACTTGCCCAAACCCTTCGACGTGGACGATGCGGTGGCGCTGGTCAAGCGTGCCGTGGCCCATAGCCACGAACGCCGCGCCACCAGTGAACCTCAGCCCGACAGCAGCCAGCGTAACACCGAGATCATCGGTGAGGCGCCCGCCATGCAGGAAGTTTTTCGGGCCATCGGCCGCTTGTCCCACTCCAACATCACGGTATTGATCAACGGCGAGAGCGGGACCGGTAAGGAACTGGTGGCACAGGCGCTGCACAACCACAGCCCCCGCGCCAGCCATCCGTTCATCGCCTTGAACATGGCGGCCATTCCCAAGGATCTGATTGAGTCCGAACTGTTCGGCCATGAAAAAGGCGCGTTTACCGGCGCCGGTGCCGCCCGCCAGGGCCGTTTCGAACAAGCCAACGGTGGCACTCTGTTTCTGGACGAAATCGGGGACATGCCGGCGGACACCCAGACCCGGCTACTGCGGGTACTGGCAGACGGCGAGTTCTACCGGGTCGGTGGCACCACCCCCATCAAGGTAGACGTGCGGATCATCGCCGCCACCCACCAGGATCTGGAGCAACTGGTGCAGAGCGGCTCCTTCCGGGAAGACCTGTTTCACCGCCTGAACGTCATCCGCGTTCACCTGCCCAAGCTGTCCGAGCGCCGGGAAGACATTTCCCGTTTGATGGAACACTTCCTCAAGCGGGCCGCCCAGGAGTTGGCGGTGGAACCGAAGCTGGTCAGGCCGGAAGCAAAAGAGTACCTGTCCACCCTTCCCTGGCCGGGCAACGTTCGCCAGTTGGAGAACACTTGCCGCTGGTTGACGGTGATGGCCAGCGGCCGGGAGATTCACATCGATGACCTGCCCCCGGAACTGCTGCAGCAGGCGGAGAGCCCGACCACCGGCCAGACCTGGCAGGAAGGCCTGCGCGGTTGGGCGGAACAGGAACTCAAGCGGGGTCACAAGGGCATACTGGATACCGCCGTGCCGGAATTCGAGCGCATTATGATCGATACCGCCCTCAAGCACACCGGCGGCCGCCGCCGGGACGCCTCCATACTGCTGGGCTGGGGTCGCAATACCCTGACCCGCAAGATCAACGAGCTGGGCATGGACAGCGAGGGACATTCCGACGACTAGCCCCTTAGCAGGTAGCCAGCCGTGTTGCTCCGGAGCACGACTGGCTCGCCCATAGGCCCGCGACGGCCAAGACCACTCAGCCGCCTTCGCTCACCCCGGCTTTTAGCGCCTGAAGGTTCGACCAGACATCGTCATCCACCTGGATGCCCGCCTGCCGGGATGTCCGAAGCGAGGCCGCACGTTGCTCACCAGGGTACAGCACCCCCTCCCCCGATTGCCGGAGCCATTCGATCAGCAAGGCCATGCGGCTCACAAACGTTTCCAGCGGCATGAACCGGGCGATGTCGATGACAAGAAAAAAATGACCGTTGTTCCCCGGTTGCTCGAAATTCTTGTACATGGAACCCACCTGGTGGCTAACGCCGGCCCCCGTGAACACCCCTGACAGGATTTCCACAATCAACCCCACCGCGTAACCCTTGGCGCCACCGAACGGCGCCAGAATGGACGCGGGTGCCTGCACGCCCGGCGTCTTTTCCGCCTGCCGACGCAGGGTGGAACCAGCCTGCTCGGAGGTGGCCATATCCACGATCACGGGAGCGCCCTCCAGCGCTGGACAGGCAAAAGCCAGCGGATTGGTTCCGAGCACCGCCGCCTCACCGCCGTGGGCTCTCACTTTGGGGAACGAATTACTCAGGGCAATGGCCAGCATCCCCGCTTCGGCCGCACGTTGAACATAGTAGCCCGCGGCACCGAGGTGGTTGGAGTGGCGCACCAGCACCATGCCGACGCCTTCCGAGCGAGCAAAGTCGATGGCATGAATCATTGCCTCATGTCCCACGAATTGCCCCAGGCCGTTGTCGCCATCGAGCCGGCCGGTGGAGGCCGAAACCCTGTCAAGAATGGGCCGACAAGGTGAGGCGTACAGCCCCTGCCGCAACCGCTGACACAGAATGGGCAACCGCCAAACACCCTGGCTCGGGCGCCCCGCCGCGTCAGCCCAGACCAGTACCCGGGCTGCGATAGCGGCCTCGTTCGGTGCGGCTCCCGCCAGCACCAGCAACGATTTGGCCAAGTCCTCCAGCACGTCTTGATCGATGATCATCAAGCTTTCAACTTTCCTCGAATTCGCTTGCTCACTTGGGCCCAGACGTCAAACAGGAACGGCATCGGGTCCCTAAGGCTGAGGTAACAGAACACATGGGGACGCAACACGCTGCGAATCCAGCGCCACAGGGTCAGTTTGCCCAGGGCGCGCAGTTCCCGAAAGGCATCAAAATCTTCCAGCGGGATCCACAGTGTCACGTTATCCCGATAGGTTTGCGGCTCCGGATGGGTGGCGAAGGCCAGGAAGTTGTAGATCAGCTTCGGCATGTCCACACCGCTGCGCGTCACCAGCTCCTGCGCCCCGGTGAACCGGGCATTGCATTCGATGACTTTCAGGCGGCCATCGCGGGGATCAGTCTTGAACTCAATGTTGCCGAGCCCGGTGAACGCCATAGACTGAAAAAACTGGCGACCGGCCGCGGCCGTCTGCGGTAGCCATTCGGTCACATGGTAGGCGCCAGCACCAAAATTTGTCGGTGCCCGGCGAATTATCCGTTTGGTGAACTCGAACAGAACCCGCCCCTGCTGATCCCGATACACGTAGTAGCTGCTGAGCAAAGTGTCCGGCCCCGGCACAAATTCGCACAGCATGAACTCGATGGACGCCTCCAGCACCCGCTGGGCCTGTTCGAGCAGTTGTGCCTCGTCCTCGATCAGGAACAGCTTCTTGTTAAACCGGCGCTGGAATACGTGGGAGTGAATAGGCTTGATCAGCACCGGGTAGCTCAGCCGTCCACGCAACCGCTGTACATCCTCGAGAGACGCGACCGACCAATATCCGGGAGCATGACAGCCCGCCTTCCTGGCCAGATCGATGGTTTTTTGCTTATCCAGTAAATCCAGCTGGTGCTGTGGGTCCTGGATATCAAAGACATAGCGCTGCCTGAGCTCTGCCTTGAACCGTGCCACGAAATCAATCGCACAGTCCGAACAGGGAAACACCACCGCACCCTGAGGTAACTGCCGAGACTCAACCAACAGCTGGTGATAGAACTCGACAGACTCCTGCCCCTTGGTAATGGGCCATCGTTGATGGATATACCGGGAACGCAACACCGGGCTCGATTCCGGCGCAACCACATGCAGCTGGACCCCCGCCCGACCGAGGCTTCTCGCCACCGAGGTGGTGTTGGCCAGGCCGCCCAGCAATATCACAGGGGGCTTCATCCCAAGCGTTGAAGTTTGCATTTATGGGTCCTCAACTTGGCGACCCGGTAGCGCAGCGTCATTCGCTTCGAGTCTTTTATTATGCGGGGGCCTCTTCATCACGCCTGAGTCCTCACCGGTCCATCCATGGGCCAATCACTCAATGACGCAGTCGTTGTGCGCCAGTAACTTGTCCACCCACTCGTTGGAGAAGTTGCCCTTCTTCACTTCCGCAACGTACTGCTCCAGCCCCGGCCTTCTCGCTTCGAGCCGACCGAGAACCTCTTCGGCAAACTCCTTGCGAACGATCACGGCGCCATTGCGGTCCGCAACAACGATGTCGCCCGGATTCACCACCACGCCACCGCAGTTAACTGCGTAATTGATCTCTCCGGGCCCCCGGTGTAGCGGCCCCATGACACAGTTGCCCCTGGCAAACACCGGCAACCCCACCTTGCGGACCTCTTCCAGGTCCCGAATCAAGCCATCGATGATGAACCCGGCCGCACCCTTGTGCTTGGCCTTACTGGCCATCAGGTCGCCGATCACCGCCGTGTTCCGGGTGCCGGAGGAGTCCACCACAATGACATCGCCAGGCTGTATCAAGTCCAGGGACTTATGCACCATCAGGTTATCGCCCGGGAAGACTTTCACGGTGACCGCAGGCCCCACAAGCGGCAAACCATTGGTCAGGTTCTGAATATCACTGGACACCGCATAGAGCCGGTTCAGCATGTCCGAAATGTCGGTGGTTTCATACTCTGCGTACCGGCGGACCAGCTCGCTGTCGGGCCGCTCAATCTGGGTGTTGACTCGAAATCCCGGACCTGGATTCATTTCCGCAGACGTGGGTCGATTGGCCATGGCGAGTGTCCTTGTTCAATCCGTATGAAAAAGACCAATGGCTCCGAGCAGGATCAGCCGCCGCGATTTGGCCAGTGTCCTGTCTGGTTAAGGAGCTGTTGCCCACCAAGGAGCCGCCGCTTCAGGGAGCACGCCTTAATCATAGTCCATGAATCAATCATCGCAGCCAGGATGTGTGCCGCAACTGTCGCTACTCAGGAAAACCTTGGTGCATAAAAAAAGGATCCAACAGCCAGGCCGTTGAATCCTTTATTCGTCGAAGAGGGCGCTGCCGCTACTGGTCAGAACGGGATATCGTCGTCGAAGTCGTCCACCGCCTCCGGCATGCCACCCGGCTGGGCCGGTTGCTGCTGGGGCTGGCTATAGCCACCGGACTGGCCACCCTGGTAACCGCCGCCCTGCTGTTGCGGTGCCGGCTGATTGTAGGACTGCTGCTGCGGACGTCCGGCCGGAGCGCCCTGCCCCATACCACCGCCTTCGCCTCCGCGGCTATCCAGCATCTGCATCTGACCATTGATGTCCACCACCACTTCCGTGGTGTAACGGTCCTGGCCACTCTGGTCCTGCCACTTGCGGGTCTGCAGTTTGCCTTCAATATAGATCTTGGAGCCTTTGCGCAGGTACTGCCCCGCCACTTCGGCAATCTTGCCGAACATGACAATCCGGTGCCATTCCGTCTTGGGCACCATCTGGCCGGTCTGACGGTCCTTGTAACTCTCATCCGTCGCCAGGGTCAGGTTCACCACCGCGTTGCCGTTCGGGGTGTAGCGGGTTTCCGGGTCCTGGCCCAGGTTGCCAATCAGAATAACCTTGTTAACGCCTCGTGCCATGTTTCGCTCCTGAGTCTGTCTGCTAAATCCGCCAGCCATCCCTGGCCGGCGTTGGGGTTCATGGGAATCGGGAAAGGGATCAGGACGTACCCTGCCGCACAAAGTCAAAGTCCGCAAGGCAATCTTCGTCAAATTGGGCACGATCCACCTTGAGATAAGCGGTATCGGTGCCTTCCAGGATCACCACGTCCTGGACGCCGGGCAGGCTTCGCAGGGTGTCGTCCACTGCGTCGACTCGGCCCCGTGCGGATTCCCTCAACTTTAACACGAAACTGGTGGTATAGCTTGGCGCCGGCATGGTGAGCGCCAGCACCAACCACACCGCCAGAATCACCACCATCGGCCACAACACCCCCATCAACCCGCCCTGCGCCAGTAGCAGGCCGCCCAGGGCACCTCCGGCGAAGGCGCCGAGAAACTGGGAGGTGGAGTAAACCCCCATGGCCGTGCCCTTGCTCGCCGCGGGCGATTCCTTGCTGATCAGTGACGGCAGGCTGGCTTCGAGCAGGTTGAACGCCATAAAAAACAGGAACAGGATGCCCCAGGCCACGCCAAGCCCGGTACCGGCGACGCTCAAGCCGGCAGTGGCCAGGGTCAGCAAGGCGATGGCGCCAGCCAGCACCGGTTTCATCTGGCGTTTTTTCTCGCCGATGATGATAAACGGCACCATGGCGAAGAACGACGTCACCATCACCGTCAGATAGAACCACCAATGGGACCGGCTGGGTAGCCCCAACTGCTCCTGCAGCAGCACGGGCACCACCAGGAAGATGGCGGTCAGTACCAAGTGCAGGGCAAAAATGCCAAAGTCGAGACGCAGTAACCGGGTGTCGGTGAGCACCTGTCCCAGCATGGCCTTGGCCGGTCGGGTGTCGGCGCTGGTCTGGAGATGATGGGGCGTGGGCACCATCCGGTGGACGATCACCAGCGCCACCAGCGCCAGCGCCGCGGTAATGTAGAAGATCCCGGACAGGCCAAACACCGAGGCCAGCAATGGCCCCAGCACCAGCGATACGGAAAACGACAGGCCGATGGATATGCCGATGGTGGCCATCGCCTTGGTACGCTGCTCTTCGCGGGTCAGGTCACTGAGCAGCGCCATCAGCACGCTGGCGATCGCGCCGGCGCCCTGCAGCACCCGCCCGAATATCACCCCGTAGATCGAATCGGAGCCGGCAGCCACCAGACTGCCCGCGGCAAACAGTACCAGCCCGATGTAGATCATGCGCTTGCGGCCAACCCGATCCGACAGCAAACCAAACGGAACCTGCAGCAAGGCCTGACTGAGACCGTAGCCGCCAATGGCCAAGCCGATCAGTGCCGGGGTGGCGGAGTGCAGGTCGTCGGCCAGCAGGACGAATACCGGCAGCACCATGAACAGCCCCAGCATCCGCATGGCGTATACGGAGGCCAGAGCGATGACGGAGCGCTTTTCCAGGGCATTCATACAGCAGAGATTCCTCGAACACGAATTCTGACGGCTGGGCGGACCGGCCAGCCGGAAAGCGCGCATTGTAGCAGAAGGCTGGCGGCCAGGGCATTGCATGGAAGCCGGCCGAACACGGTATACTTTCCGTTTTATTTTTCTGGCCGTTTTATTTTTCTGGCCGTTTTATTTTCCCGAGGGGTGTTATGGACCGTATCCAAGTAAAGGGGGCGCGAACCCACAACCTGAAGAACATCGACCTGGATATGCCGCGGGACAAGCTGATCGTGATCACCGGCCTGTCCGGCTCCGGCAAATCGTCACTGGCGTTCGATACCCTGTACGCGGAAGGTCAGCGCCGCTATGTGGAGTCGCTGTCCACCTACGCGCGCCAATTCCTGTCGATGATGGAAAAACCGGATGTGGACCACATCGAGGGCTTGTCCCCGGCCATTTCCATCGAGCAGAAATCCACTTCCCATAACCCCCGCTCGACGGTCGGCACCATCACCGAGATTTACGACTACCTGCGCCTGCTGTTCGCCCGCGCCGGTGAACCCCGCTGCCCGGACCACGACCTGCCCCTGGAGGCCCAGACCGTCAGCCAGATGGTGGACCAGGTGATGGCATTCCCCGAAGCCAGCAAGCTGATGATACTGGCACCGGTGATTCGCGACCGCAAAGGCGAGCACCTGCAGGTCATTGAGACCATGAAGAGTCAGGGCTTCATCCGTCTGAGGATCGACGGCACCGTGTACGACATCGACGAGGTGCCCGCCCTGGACAAGAAGCGCAAGCACCGGATCGACGTGGTGGTGGACCGGTTCAAGGTCAAGCCCGGCCTGGAGCAGCGGCTGGCGGAAAGCTTCGAGACCGCGCTGGAACTGGCGGATGGCATTGCCCTGGTGGCGCCCATGTCCGGCGAGGGCGAGGAACACACCCTGTCGGCCCGCTATGCCTGCACCCAATGCGGCTACGCCCTCAGCGAGCTGGAACCGCGGATCTTTTCCTTCAACAACCCCGCCGGTGCCTGTCCCACCTGCGACGGTCTGGGGGTCAAGCAGTTCTTTGATCCGGAAAAGATCATCCAGCAGCCGGACGCCACCCTGGCGGAAGGTGCCATCAAGGGCTGGGATCGTCGCGCGGTGTATTACTTCCAGTTGCTGACCAGCGTGGCGGAGCACTACGGCATCGACCTGGACACCGCCTTCGTCGACCTGCCCGAGGATTTCCGCCAGACCATCCTCTACGGTTCCGGCAGCGAAGACATCCCGTTCCGCTACGTCAATTCCCGTGGCCATATCATGGAAAAGGCGCACCCGTTCGAGGGCATCCTGCCCAACCTGGAGCGCCGTTACCGGGAAACCGACTCCCAGAGCATGCGGGAAGAACTGGCCCGTAGCCTCAGCCAGCAACCATGCAAGGAGTGCCAGGGTTCACGACTGCGACGCAGTGCCCGACACGTGTTTATCGAAGAGCGCAACCTGCCGGACATCACCCGGCTGCCGGTGGGGGACGCCTTCGGCTACTTCGAACGGCTGACGCTGCCCGGACGCAAGGGTGAGATCGCCGAGAAGATCCTCAAGGAAGTGCGGGAACGGCTGAAGTTCCTGGTCAACGTGGGGCTGGAATACCTGACCCTGGAGCGCAGCGCCGACACCCTGTCCGGTGGCGAAGCCCAGCGCATCCGCCTGGCCAGCCAGATCGGCGCCGGCCTGGTGGGGGTCATGTACATCCTCGACGAACCGTCCATCGGCCTGCACCAGCGCGACAACGACCGCCTGCTGGCCACCCTGACCCACCTGCGGGACCTCGGTAACACGGTGATCGTGGTGGAACACGACGAAGACGCCATCCGCGCCGCCGACCACGTGATCGACATCGGTCCCGGCGCCGGCGTCCATGGCGGCCAGGTGATCGCCCAGGGCACGCCCCAACAGATCATCGCGGCGCCGCACTCGCTGACCGGCCAGTACCTGTCCGGTGAAAAGGCGATTGCCGTCCCCACCAGCCGCCATGACGGCAATGGCAAGACCCTCACCCTCAGCGGCGCCTGCGGCAATAACCTGCAGGATGTGACCCTGAATATTCCGCTGGGCATCATGACCTGCGTCACCGGCGTATCCGGTTCCGGCAAGTCGACGCTGATCAACGGCACCCTGTACCCGGTCGCCGCCGCCAAACTGAACAAGGCCACCAGCCTGAACCACGAGCCCTACGACACGCTCTCCGGACTCGATCAGCTCGATAAGGTCATCGACATCGATCAGAGTCCCATTGGCCGCACGCCCCGCTCCAATCCGGCCACCTACACCGGGCTGTTCACGCCGATCCGGGAGCTGTTCGCCGGCACCCAGGAGGCCCGTTCCCGAGGCTACAAGCCAGGACGGTTCAGCTTCAACGTTAAAGGTGGCCGCTGCGAGGCCTGTCAGGGCGACGGCGTGATCAAGGTGGAGATGCACTTCCTGCCGGATGTGTACGTGCCCTGCGATGTCTGCAAGGGCAAGCGCTATAACCGGGAAACCCTGGAAGTCCGTTACAAGAGCAAGAACATTCACGAAGTGCTGGAGATGACCGTGGAGGAAGGTCGCGAGTTCTTCGATGCGGTGCCGTTCATCGCCCGCAAGCTGCAGACCCTGATGGATGTAGGGCTGTCCTACATCCGCCTGGGCCAGAGCGCGGTCACCCTGTCCGGCGGCGAGGCCCAGCGGGTCAAGCTGGCTAAGGAGCTGTCCAAGCGCGACACCGGCAAGACCCTGTACATTCTCGACGAGCCCACCACCGGCCTGCACTTCTACGACATCCAGCAGCTGCTGAACGTACTGCAGCGGCTGCGGGACCACGGCAACACCATTGTGGTGATTGAACACAACCTGGACGTGATCAAGACCGCCGACTGGATTGTGGACCTGGGACCGGAAGGCGGCTCCGGCGGTGGCCAGATCATCGCCGAGGGCACGCCGGAGGCGGTGGCAAACAGCCCAGCCTCCCACACCGGTCGCTACCGAAAGCCGATGCTCAAGAAGACGGACGCGGTGATCGCCTAGGAAGCCCACGAGGGACAGCGGACGGGGACAGAATTTGATTCTGTCCCCGTCCACCTAATCCAGCGCATTCGACCGATCTACAAAGCCGACTCAGTCCGCGTTGAGCTTCAGGGTCGACAGGGTGCGCTCGCGCACGGTGTTGAGCAAGGCCTCATCCTCCACCAGACTCTGGCCGTAGGACGGCACCATGCCCTTCATGCGCTCCAGCCATTCCGGACTCTGCATCCGGTCGGCAAAGCAGCGCTCAAGCACGTTGATCATCGCGTTGGCGGCGGTGGACGCTCCCGGCGAGGCGCCCAGCAGGGCGGCCAGACTGCCATCGTTGGCGGCCACAATCTCGGTACCGAACTCCAGTTTGCCGCGTCCTTCGGCATCTTTCTTGATGATCTGAACCCGCTGACCGGCGTTCTGCAGTTTCCAGTTCTTTTCCTCCGCATCCGGGAAGAAGTTCCGCAGCGAGCCCACCCGCTCGCCATGGGACTGAAACACTTCCTTGATCAGGTAGCGGGTCAGGTCCATGTTGTCTCGGCTAACGGACAGCATCGGCCGCAGGTTGGAGGTCTTGACCGAGCCGAACAGGTCGAACGCCGAACCCTGCTTCAGGAAGCGGGTGGTGAAGCCGGCAAACGGGCCAAACAGCAGCGCCGGCTCGCCGTTGATGATGCGGGTATCCAGATGCGGAACCGACATGGGGGGCGCGCCGATCGGAGCCTTGCCGTACACCTTGGAGTGGTGCTTGGCCACCACCTCCGGGTTTTGACACACCAGCCACTGACCGCTGACCGGGAAGCCGCCGTAGCCCCTGGCCTCTTCAATACCGGATTTCTGCAGCAGCGGCAGGGCCCCGCCGCCGGCGCCGAGGAACACAAAGCCGGCTTCCAGCTTCTTCACTTCGCCGGTCTTCTGGTCGCGCACCCGCACCTTCCAGCGACCGTTGTCACGCTGGGCCAGGTAATGCACGGGGCTGTTCAGCATCAGCTCGAAGTTGGGCTGACTCTCCAGGTACTTCACCATGCTGCGGGTAAGGGAACCGAAGTCTACGTCGGAACCGTGCCGGATACGGGTGGCCGCCACGGGCTGCTGCGGATCACGGTTCTGTACGATCAGCGGCATCCACTTTGCCAGCTCCTCGGTGGATTCGGTGTATTCCATTTCCCGGAACAGGTGGTGCGCCTTCAGTTTCTCGTACCGCCGACGCAGGAAGGCGACATCCGGCTCGCCCCAGACAAAGCTCTGGTGCGGCGTGCGGTTGATGAAGGAAGACGGCTCGGGCAACATGCCCTGCTCCACCAGGAAGGACCAGAACTGCAGCGACACCTCAAACTGGGCATTGATCGCCAGGGCACGATCAATGGCGACGTCGCCATCGCCGGTTTCCGGTGTGTAATTGAGTTCGCAGTAACCGGCGTGACCGGTGCCCGCGTTGTTCCATCCGTCGGTGCTTTCATGGGCAACGTGATCAAGCCGTTCAACCATGATGATGTTCAGGGATGGATCCAGCTGCCGGAGCATCATGCCGAGGGTGGCGCTCATGACGCCACCGCCGACCAGCACTACATCTGCCTGTCTTGCGGCCATGGGTAATTCACCTTAACAAGTTTTTGAACCTGTCGCCCCCGGAGGGTTGCATTGGGGGCAGATAAAAAGTCGACTAATTATCCCGTTTTTTACGAGATAATAAAATTGCGCATCGCGGTGAGGCATGGGAGCTGCTTGCAAAGGGGCAGATGAACGCCCCGTGACCACTGACGCGATCACCTGCCAGCCCCCACTCGCGCGGTAAAACCGGACCGCGGCCAAAGCCTCCCGATAAGGGTTTGCCTCTCCAGTACCGGTATATCCGAAACCAGCGCCATTGCCGGCGGATTGCCGGAGAGTATCGCAGAAATCGCCGCACAATGGATTATCCCTGTTGACGGCCCGCCTGTTCGGCGACATTTTCGCATTCTTGGCCCACAATAGCACTGCCACTTTGGTGCCCTTACCCCACAATTTCGCACTTCATCTTTCCAGCACGGTGGATCGGGGCTGACCTTGACCACTGAGATGGGGTATCGTGGCCTCCATTTTCCGACGACGACCCCAAGGAGCCTCTGGCCAGCCCCGGTTTGCCGGCAGCGCGCGCCAGGGCGACTCAGGGGTTGTCCAGTGACTCCCTAATTCAATCGAGGTGTAACGCATGTTTTTGGCATTGGCAGCGGTCCTTGCGGGCCTGGTCCTTCTGGTTTGGAGTGCCGACCGATTTGTGGACGGGGCTGCGGCGACCGCCAAACACCTGGGCATGCCCACCTTGTTGATCGGCATGGTGATCATCGGCTTCGGCACGTCCGCGCCAGAGCTGGCGGTATCGGCCATGGCCGCGTCCGATGGCAACCCCGGGCTGGCCCTGGGCAACGCCTACGGCTCCAACATCACCAACATTGCCCTGATTATCGGCCTGGTCGCCCTGATCAGTCCCATTGCCGTCCATTCCCAGGTACTGCGTAAGGAGCTGCCGTTGCTGTTGGCTCTGAGCGCCATCGCCGGGTTTCAGCTGCTGGACGGCGAACTCACCCAGTTCGAGGGCTGGGTGTTACTGGCGGTGTTTACCGTCGTCATGGGCTGGTCCATTGTCCAGGGCATTCGCGGCAAGGAGGACCCGTTCGGGGGAGAAACCGAGGCCGAACTGGAGGACCGCCCCATGGCACTGAACGCGGCCCTGGCCTGGCTGGTGGTCGGCCTGGTGCTGCTGATCGTCAGTTCCCGCCTACTGGTCTGGGGCGCCGTCTCCATCGCCCAGGGCCTGGGGGTCAGCGACCTGGTCATTGGGCTTACCATTGTTGCCATTGGCACCTCGCTTCCGGAACTGGCGTCCTCCATCGCGGCAGTAAAGAAAAACGAGCACGACCTGATTCTCGGCAACATTCTCGGCTCGGGGATTTTCAATACCCTGGCAGTGGTGGGACTGGCGGCCACCATTCACCCCCTCACCGTCGACATGGAGGTACTCTACCGCGACTGGACCCTGATGACGGTCCTGACCGCCGCCCTGATGGTCATGAGCCTGCGGGTGTTCAGCTCGGAACGCAGCATCAGCCGGCTCGAAGGTGCGATGCTGATCACCACCTACATTGGCTACACCAGTTATCTGGTGTCCACGGTCATCCTCTAGCGCCCTGGAGCCAAGCCCCGCACTTCCGGCCTGCCCCTCCGGGTCAGGCCGGCGGAGCCCAGAACGAAAAAACCGCCATCCCTGGCGGTTTGCGGGCATCCTGCCCCGAACAAAAGGTGAGCCCAGAGGGCCCACCCACGACAACAACGCAGTCACTAAACTCCACTGCCAGCCTAGTGTCCCATCTGGTTAATTCGCTGATCTACTGAGCCCTTGCGGGCTCCCGAAGGGCACGCCGCTGAGGCTTCTGACCGGTGTTGCCAGCCCTTGATGTGGAACCACCACACCGGCGGACTGGCGCCTTGGCCAGAAGCCTCAGCGGCGGGCAGTAGGTCAACGAATTAACCAGGCGGGACACTAACGCACGGCTATGACAGTCCGGTGACAGCCGGCGCGGGTTACTCGCTGGCGCGAAACTCCATGGCAATAGAATTCAGGCAATAACGCTGCCCGGTGGGTGGTGGGCCATCGGGAAACACATGGCCCAGGTGGCTGTCGCAGCGGGGGCAGCGGATTTCCGTGCGCACCATGCCCAGGGCACGATCCTCCAGATAGCGGATGTGATCGGGATCGAACGGCTGGAAAAAACTCGGCCAGCCGGTGCCGGAATCAAACTTGGCGTCGGAACTGAACAGCGGCAGCTCGCATAACCGGCAACGGTAAACGCCGCTCGCCTTGTTATCGAGCAGAGTGCCGCAAAACGGGCGCTCGGTGCCGTGGTCCAGCAGCACCGCCCGCTCTTCGGCAGTCAAGCCGGCGGCGCGCCGGGCGATGTCGCTGTCATCAAGGGGGGTCAGATCGTACCCGCTCGCGGAAGTCGCCATCACTTACTCCTGTTATCTCATTCGCGCAATTTTTCGTTAGCGCCAAGTCTCATTAGTTGCTTTTATTTCAGCTATTTCAGCGCACGCTTTCGTCTCGGCGGCTTTCACTCGTCACGAAACTCCGGTTTGAGCCGGGCGCCGAAAGCCTGCCGTAATTTGTCCACCTTCGGCGTCGCCACCGCCATCACGTAAGGCTGATAGGGATTACGGGCTGCGTAATTCTGGTGATAGCCTTCGGCGGGATAGAAGGCTCGCAAGGGCTCCAGGCTGGTGACTATGGGTTGCGGGTATACCCCCGCCGCGTTCAGCTGACGGATATAGGCCTCCGCGACCCGCTTTTGCTCGTCGTCCCCATAAAATATCGCTGAGCGGTACTGGGTGCCCCGGTCATTGCCCTGACGGTTGAGCTGGGTGGGGTCGTGGGCCACCGAGAAGAAGATCTTCAGCAGCTGGCCAAAGCTGATCCGGGCCGGGTCATAGCGAATCTCCACCACTTCGGCATGGCCGCTGGTGCCCGAGCAGACCGCCTCGTAATTGGCACTCTGCTCGGGTCCGCCGGCGTAACCGGACGCCACCGCCAGGACCCCGTCCACCGCAAGGAACACCGCCTCCACACACCAGAAACAGCCGCCGGCGAGCACCACCCGCTGCGGTTCGGTGGTGGCAGGAAGATCCAGCTCAGGGTCCGGGAACCGGCTCCGGGGAACATTCATACCAGGGATCGTACAGGACGTACTCATATCGGCCTCGCTTACCGTTGTACCATGCTTACCGTTGCGCCATTGCGCTGACTCACACGGTGCCCAGTCTGACGTCAGCAATGGCGGTTTTCCAGTGGATCCGCAGGCGTTGCCTGCACGCCGCCCCACCAGGCCAGCGCCGGAATCCTCAGGGAAGACCCACAAACACCGGCAAAGTTCCAGCCTGCGCTCCAACCTGACCGCAGGCCCTATCCGGTTGTTGCGCGCCCGGCAAACATGAACATTCCGCCATACCGGTTGCAGCAATGCCAGAGCGAACCATACTTAGAAACAGGCCCTGTAAACTCCGGGAATGAGTATGACTGCCCGAGCCCCATCTCCCGTGTCGAAGGACGCACTACTGGATTACCGGCTCAGCCTGCGCCTGGGACCGGTTCATGCCCGCCAGCGACTGGGCATTGAACGGGAATACGAAGCCCGGGTCTTCGGCCAGGACCATCACTCATTTCACCTCGAAAACTGGCCGTCTGCCCCCCGGCTGATCCGGTTCTGCCTGAAACTGTCGGGCCTGTTACAGCGGGGACAGGATAACAGCCGGGAACTGGGGGTGACCGAGAACATCTTCCGGGTCCCGGAGCTGCCTGCCGCCTTCGAGGGCTATCGCATCCTGCACCTCAGCGATCTGCATGTCGACATGGACGAGCTCAACCTGAAGGCGGTTATCGGCCAGATTGGCCAGCTTCGGTACGACCTGTGCGTGCTCACCGGCGACTACCGCAAACTGACCTGGGGCCCCATCGAAGCGGCCCTGGAAGGCATGGCGCGGCTGCGCGAGGCGATTGTCGGTACGCCGCTGGCGGTGTTGGGCAATCACGACAGCATCCGCATGCTGCCGGCACTGGAAGACATGGGCTTTCGCCTGCTGCTCAATGAAAACGCCGAGATCGAGCGCGGTGACGCCTCCATATTCGTCGCCGGCGTGGATGACGCCCACTTTTTCAAGGTCCACAACCTCCACAAGGCCGGCGATGACATTCCCGCCGGTGCAGTCAGCATTCTGCTCAGCCATACCCCGGAAATCTGGCGGGAGGCGGCCCATGCTGGCTACGACCTGTTCCTCTGCGGACACACCCACGGCGGCCAGATCTGCCTGCCGGGGGGCATCCCCATCACCCTGGATTCGGACTGTCCGCGGTCGCTGGCTCGGGGCTATTGGCGCTACAACGGCATGCAGGGCTATACCTCTCCGGGCTGCGGCACCTCGGTGGTCAATGTCCGTCTCAACTGTCCGCCGGAAATTTCCCTGCACACCCTCACCCGTGGCCCGCTGTAACTGTGGTCCTCTGTAACTGTGGTCCTCTGTAACTGTGGTCCTCTGTAACTGTGGTCCTCTGTAACTGAGGCCCACATTAATACAGTACTCAGTAGGGATGGCGACGAATGCCGAGACGGTACAGCAGCGGGGAGAAGGCCACGTTGGCCAGCCCGAACACCACCACCACCACCACCGCCTGGAACCAGGGCAGCGGCAACACCAGCGCGGCGTAGATCATCGGCAAAGCCGCCTCCGGCACCTGATCCAGCCCCCGGACCTGAGTACTGGCCGCCAGCCCCATCCGACGTTTGACAAAGCTGCTCAGTAAATCTCCGCCCAGGGCCAGCAGACCGAACACCAGGCCAAAGCCGGCACCCAGCCCCAGCAACAAGGCCCCCAGGGTGCAGGCCAGACCGCCGCTGACCAATCCCCGCCAGGTTTTGCTACTGCCCAACAGCGGGCGACCATCGGCCCAGCAGCGCCCGCCGTCGATGGGCGCCGACCAGCGCGTACCGAGCAGGCGATGGGCAATCACCGGCATGCCGTTGGCCAGCACCAGCAACACAAACAGCGTTACGGACAACACCCGCAGCCCTCCAACACCGGCGACGCACCGGCTCCATCACTCTCCGGCCACGCCTCCCTGGGTCAGTTTAAACGGATCCAGGAGGTGCTCCAGGCGATCCCGCCCCAACCCGCAGCGCTCATCCGCCACGTCGATGATCGACCGACCGGAGCGGTAGGCCTCCTTGGCAATGTCCGCCGCCAGCTCATAGCCAATTTCCGGGTTGAGAGCGGTCACCAGTACCGGATTCCTGCCCACCGCCTCATCCAGAATCTGGGCATTGACGGTGAACCCCCGGATCGCCTTGTCCGCCAGCGTGGTGGCCGCATTGGCCAACAAGTTGATCATATCCAGCAGGTTCGCCACAACCAGGGGCAACATGACGTTAAGCTGAAAGTTACCCGACTGTCCCGCCAACGCCACCGCGCTGTCCAGGCCCATGACCTGGGTGGCCACCATGGCGACGGCTTCGGGAATCACCGGATTGACCTTGCCGGGCATGATGCTGCTGCCGGGTTGCAGCGCCGGCAGGCTGATTTCCGCCAGGCCATGAATCGGTCCACTGTTCATCCAGCGCAGGTCATTGGCAATCTTGGTCATGACCACCGCCACGCCACGCAGCTGGGCTGACAGGTGCACCGGCGCATCCACCGCGCTCTGGGCGATGAATTTATGTTCCAGCGGGGTAAACGAGAAGCCGGTTGCGGTGTGCAGAAACCGGCAGAACTGGTGCGGAAATTCGGTCAACGCATTAATGCCGGTGCCCACCGCGGTGCCACCCTGGGGCAACGCCAGCAATTCCTCGATGGCGTGCTCCACCCGCTGTTCCGCCGCAAAGAGCTGCTCCCGCCAGGTCCGCAGCTCCTGCCCCAGGGTCACTGGCATGGCGTCCATCAGGTGGGTGCGACCGGTCTTCACCTGCTGGGAGAAGGTGGCCTCGCGCTCGTAGATCATCCCCCGCAGGTGAGACAGCGCAGGCAGCAACTGCAGTTGGGCCTGACTCACCGCACTGAGGTGGATGGCGGTAGGAATCACATCGTTGGAGCTCTGACTCATGTTGACGTGATCATTCGGATGCACGTCCCGGCCCTTGGCCCGGGCCAGGCTGGCGAGCACCTCGTTGACGTTCATGTTGGTGCTGGTGCCGGATCCGGTCTGGTAGCGGTCAACGGGAAACTGGTCGGGATGGTGCCCCTCCAGCACTTCATCACAGGCCTCCAGTATGGCGTCCCGCACCTCTACAGTTAGCAACCCCAGGCTGGTATTGGCTTCCGCCGCCGCCCGTTTGATCTGCACCACGGCCCGGATGAAGGCGGCAGGCATGGGCTGGCCGCTGATGGGGAAATTTTCCACCGCCCGCTGGGTCTGGGCCGCCCACAGGGCCGTCGACGGGACCTGCACCTCGCCCAGACTGTCGGTCTCGGTTCTGTACTCAGTCATGACAACCTCCCTTCGGCCACCGTCATCCAGTGCCCGCGCGCCGATGCTAGTGCTTCAGCCGGACGTGGTCACAGATGCCAGTGATCTGTTCGAAATTGAGGATCAGGGTATGCACCGTGTTGGTGTAGGAATCGTGCAGATGGAACTTATAGCGCTTCTGGGGTTCGCCCTGTAAGAAAGCATCGTATTCCCGCACCAGCTCACGGACGTCACCGCCGGAATCGCGAGTCCAGGTTGCGTTGAAGGGTCCCAGCACGGCTCCGCCGGCGAGGCACACCGTCACTTCATGATTGGTCAGCGCGTTTTCCGAATTCTGCATTACACACCCCTCCAAAAAGGCTCAATAGGCACCACCGGAGCGCGAGGAAAGTCCCCGTGGTTTCTACAGTGTAGGCCAGAATTTTGGGGAGGAATCCCTATTCCGCCGCAACCGGCGAGGAAATCAGGCTGGTGAGTAGCGCCCGCAGGCGATTGGGTTTGACCGGCTTGTTCAGTACCGGCAGGTACTGGGTCTGGAACAACTGCCGGGACTGGTCGCTGCGGTCAGCGGTCACAATGGCCGCGGGAATGTCGGCGTGAAAATGGCGACGCAGGGCGTAGATGGCCTCGCAGCCGGTTCGCCCATCGTCCAGGTGATAGTCCGCCAGGATCGCGTCTGGCAG
>JBFHLR010000037.1:0-20369 GCA_041594735.1 Marinobacter sp. | reverse complement strand
CGCGCTGTCCCATGACTTCGTCAAGGACCCAAGGGACGTGGTGAAGGCGGGAGACATCGTCAAGGTCAAGGTGATGGACGTGGACATTCCCCGTAAACGCATCGCGCTGTCGATGCGGATGGACGACCAGCCGGGCGAGCAGGGCGCGCAGGACAAGCGTGGCAGCCGCCGCGCCGGTGCGCGCAGCGGTCAGCGTTCAGGTCAGCCGGGGCGTCAGCCCGAACCGAAGGGCGCCATGGCCGGCGCTCTGGCTCAGGCCATGGCGGCCGCACGCAAGGGGCGCTAACGTCGCGCCGACTACCGCCCCTGTGCCCGGAATCGTGCTGAGCCGATGGTCGGGTGCAGGCGGCGCTATGCCGAGGCTCCGCGAGACCTCACCCATTCATTCAACGTGGCCGCGCCATCGTCGCTGCCGGCCGCGGCGCAGCAGGAGTCTGGCATGGGGGAATCCCGTCACCAGCTTTTTCGCCAACTGTCCGCCAACCACTGGGACGGATTTCGCAAGGGGATTGAGAAGGAAGGCCTGCGTGTCGATAGCAACGGCTTCATTGCGCAGACGCCTCATCCACGGGCGTTGGGCTCGACCCTAACTCATCCCCGCATCACCACCGATTACTCCGAGGCGCTGCTGGAGCTGATCACCCCGGTGTGCGGCAGTACCGGCGAGCTGCTCAATACCCTGTACGATATCCATCATTACGTGCACCAGCATCTGGGGGATGAGGTGCTGTGGCCGGCCAGTATGCCCTGTGAGCTGGACGGCGACGCCAGTATTCCCATTGCCGAGTACGGCAGCTCCAACATTGGCCGCCTCAAGCACGTGTATCGACAGGGCCTGGCGGTGCGTTACGGCCGCATCATGCAGAGTATTGCCGGCGCCCATTACAACCTGTCCTTGCCCGACAGTTTCTGGCGGGCGTGGCAGCAGGGGCTGGGAGATGGCCAGAGCCTGCAGGACTTCCGTTCCGAGCAGTACTTCTGGCTGGTGCGTAACTTCCGTCGCCGCAGTTGGTTGTTGATGTTGCTGTTCGGCGCCTCGCCGGCCCTGGATGCCAGCTTCGTTGCCGATGTAAAGCATGGCCTCAAGCGGCTGGGCGAGACCACCTGGTACGGGGCCGATGCCACCTCGCTGCGCATGGGCGACCTGGGTTACCACAACAACGCCCAGGCCTCCCTCAACATCTGTTTCAATGAACTGCAGACGTATACCGCCACCCTGGCCGGGGCCTTGCGCACGCCCTGGCCGGACTACGAGAAACTGGGCGTGCGCCGGGATGGCCAATTTATCCAGATCAGCACCAGTATTCTGCAGATCGAGAACGAGTACTACAGTGCCATCCGGCCGAAGCGTACCACCGAGCGGGAAGAGAAGCCCATCCAGGCACTCAACGCTCGCGGCGTGGAGTACGTCGAGGTCCGTTGCCTCGACCTGGACCCGTTCTCGCCGGTCGGCGTCACCGCCGAGCAGCTGGATTTCCTCGACCTTTTCCTGCTCGACTGCCTGCTGGCCGACAGCCCGCGCATCGATGACGCCGAGTGTGTGCATCTGGACGATTGCTACAAAGACGTGGTCAGCCGCGGTCGCGCCGAGGATCTGCGGTTGACCTCCTGCGCCGGTGCGCAGCCGGTGCTGACGGCGGCCCGGGCGTTGCTGGACAGGCTGGCGCCGCTGGCGGAAGAGCTGGATCACCTGGCCGGTGGTGAGGTCTATCGCACCGCTCTGGCGGCGCAGCAGGACAAGTTGACCGATCCGAGCCGGCTGCCGTCGGCCCGGGTCATCGACTCGATGACGACTCGTGGTCTGGGGCATCGGGACTGGGCGCTGGCCCAAGCCAAACAGCAACAGGCCGAGTTTCGCGCTCGTCTGCTGCCGAACGACGTGCAGATCGCGTTCGATGCCATGAGCCGGCAGTCGTTGGCCGACCAGGCGCAACTTGAGCAGAGCGATTCCCTGCCATTCGACCGGTTCCTGGAGCAGTATCTGCTGGATCGATGAGGGTCAGGCGCTGCTGGGGTTTGTTGGCGGTGGATCACGCCTGAAACGGACCTGTCGCACAAATATTGAACAGCGCCTTGTCCTGTCGGGAAGCCGCTGTTAGCTTTTGTGACTGCCGGTCCGGCCCGGGATTGCCTGGGTCGGCACGGTTGTCGCGGCTACGGACAGGGAAAGGGAGGTGGCATGACCAGGGAAATCCAGCTGGGCTGGGATGTAGATACGCTCAACAAGGCCTATCGGCAGGGCCACATGGCGGCAGCCATGGGTATTGGCCGTGACCGTTGCCCCTATCGTGGTGCGGTCGTCATTGCGGCCTGGGAAGCCGGCTGGGAAGACGCCCGAGAGGCCGCGCAGGACGCCGCAGCCAATCGCGACCTGTTGTCCCGCATTGCCGGATCCCGCGCCCTGGACGGCCGGCTCCGGTAACGGAGCACTAATTATCGTCGCACTACTCATCGTTGCACTACTCATCGTTGCACTACATATTGTCGCACTACCTATCGTCGTACTAATTACCGTTGTACGACGAAGGTGGTGAAGATCACGTCGGCCACGGTTTCCCCGGTCTGCTGTTCCGCCAGCACGGCATTGATCCGCTGCAGGGCTTCGTCCCGCAATGCCTGCTTGCCCTCCACCGAGCTTAGGCGCTCCATATCGGTCTGCTCCCCGAACAGCATCACCAGCTCATGCCGCAGTCGAGGCATGTGGGCCTCCAGAGCCGCCCGAGTGGTTTCCCGGGTGGCCCGTAACGTCACTGCTGCCTTCAGGTACTGGATCTTCTGGTCCGGAATGCCCACGTGGGTGACAAAAGCGGGCTCCATTTCGATGTAATCGGTTATCCGGGCTTCGTTATCCGGCTCGTCGTCCTGTGCGAAGGCGGGGGCGGCGGCCATGGGCAGCAGGCAAAGCAGGGCCAGCAGGCGCAATAATGACATTACGTTCATAGGCTTGATGTTCTTGCAGGTTTGAGGTGTAGTGACCAGTCGAAGCTGGCTGGTACCGTCAGAATAACAGGCTGTCGCCTGGCTTGCAGCATGGTCGCCGGTTAATGGGTAGGGCTCGGGGTAGGACTCGGGATAGGACTCGGGATAGTAACGGGATGAGGGCGCAGGTTTGAGTAACCGGTTGGTATTTACCCTGATTTTTGTGGTTTGTGCGGCGCTGTTGGGTACGGCCTTTTACATGGAATATGTCATGGGGTTGGAACCCTGTCCGCTGTGCTGGCTGCAGCGCTACGCCTTCGTGGCGGTGGCTGGCGTCAGTCTGGTGGCGGCACTGCACAACCCGGTTGCGGTGGGGCGCAGGGTCTATGGCCTGCTGCTGGCCCTGTTTGCGGGTGTCGGCCTGGGCCTGGCCGGACGTCAGCTCTGGCTGCAAAGCCTGCCGGCGGACCAGGTGCCGGCTTGCGGGCCATCGGTGGAATACATGCTGGAGGTTTTGCCCTGGTTGGAGGTGTTGAAGACCGCCTTGCAGGGGACCGGTGATTGCGCCGAAGTCGTGTGGCGTTTCCTGGGATTGAGTATCCCCGGCTGGACCGCGGTGTTCTTCGGCATTCTGGTGGTGGCGGGCCTGGTCATGCTGTTACGGCCGGGCGGTCCTGGCGAACGGCCTGGAAAATAACGCCGGGGCTGTTGCGGGTGACGGTTGGCTTGGGGTACTTTGAAAGACACCGAGAACAATAATCGAAAAGGCCGCAATCGGGAGGCGTCATGTTAGAGAATTGCCGCAGTGCCAAGGAGCGTTGGGGTGGGGTGAGTGATCTGATTGATCGTTGGCTCAAGGAGCGACAGGAACTGATCGTTCACTTCTGCGAACTCTCCGGAACGGACAGCCAGACCAGCGAAGACGGGCTGGTGGGAAAATTTGTTCGCTTGTGTGAGATCCTGGTGGATTACGTGTCCGCCGGCCACTTTGAGGTCTACGAGCAGCTGATCCGTGAGGCCAAGGAATTCAACGATGGCGGGCTGGAACTGGCGGCCAAGGTGTATCCCCGGTTGGCGCAAACCACCGAGGTGGCGCTGAACTTCAATGACCGGCTCGACGGCAAGAAGCTCACTGCGGATGACCTTCGTGAGTTGTTCCAGGAGCTGTCGCGGCTGGGGGAGACCCTGGAAAGTCGCTTCGAAATGGAAGATTTTCTGATCGAGCACCTGCACAACGTGCATGCGGAGAAGGTGCTGTCCTCCTCCGTCTGAATGACGGACGAGCTCCGCTCCCGGCGGCCGGGGCGGTGTGAGCGCCGGCGCCTACACTGGGGCGCCGGACTCGGTTTCAGGCCGGAGCTTATTCCGGATTGATGGCCAGCAATTCAACGTCGAAGATCAATGTCTCGTTGGGGCCGATACTGCGGCTGCCACCCGGGCCATAGGCCAGGTCAGACGGGATGTACAGCTTGTAACGGCTGCCTTCCGGCATCAGTTGCAGGCCTTCGGTCCAGCCCGGAATCACCTGGTTGAGGCCGAAAGTCACCGGCTCGCCACGCTGGCGGGAGCTGTCGAACACATCACCTGAAATCAGCTCACCGGTGTAGTGCACCTGCACCTGATCCTCGGCGCTCGGCTTGTCACCGCTGCCAGCTTCCAGAACTTCGTATTGCAGGCCGGATTCGGTGGTCACAACCCCATCTCGCTGGCCGTTTTCGGCAAGGAAGGTTTCGCCGGCGGTCTTGTTCTGTTCTGCCAGCTGTTCCATCTGCGCAACCTGCTCTTCCTGCATCTGCTTCTGGTAAGCCATCAGGGCTTCCTGGATTTCTTCGCGGCTCATGCGGTTGACGGTTTCGTCGCCGCCGTGGCCGTGCTCGATACCTTGCAGGAACTGCTCCATCTGAAGGTCGGGAAGATCATTGCGCATCCGCTCGCCCAGCACCAGGCCCATGCCGTAGCTCACCTTTTCGCTGTTGGAATCCAGTGCGGGTTCCGGACTGGTCTGATTGGTGGCGCTGCAGCCGCCGAGTATTCCGGCCGCGGCCAGGGCGATCAGTGTCTTCTTCATGGAATCATCCTTTTTTGTCTTGAATCGACCGTTGTTTTGCAACGATTGTTGTTTTGAAACGATTATTGTCTTGAATCAATGAGTTCGTGACAGCAAAGGTAACCGGTTCGAGGCTCAGATGCCACTGAACTTGCGTTAAGGAAATGTCCAGAGTGTCCCGGTGGAGTGCGACAAGCGGGTACAAAGGATAGGGAGGTTGCCTAGCTATCGTCGCTGGGCGTTAAAGAAAAAGGGGCGCGGTAGGGCTCCTGCCAGTTGCTGGAACCACTGTTATCCCGTTGGCCAAAGAGTCGCTGGTCCGGTTCGATGGAGAGGGCGTTCCACTGGCCTTGTGCCGGTGGCTGGTCGGCGTAATGCCAGCCGCCGTCGCTGTCTTGCCACTTGAACACGATTTCCGGGCCGGTCTGGGGAATCGGAGGTGGAACCAGGCCTTCAAAGGCGGGAATGCCCTGCGTCGGCTTCGCGGTATTGGGAATGGTGTCGGGATCGTTGATGCCGAAGGAGATTAATAGCAACAACAGGGCGAGGGCCGGAAAGGCCAGGCGGATCAGCCAACGCATGGGCTTGTCCCTGCGACGCTGTCCGCGGAAGGGCGCGGCAAATGTTGAATCAAGGCTGTCATCAATTCTCTGCTATCCGCGTCGACGTCATGTGGGGGCGCTGCTGCCCGCAGGTTGGCCCAGATCATGGCCTCGGGTGTTTTTGCATCCGTTTCCCTGGTCTGCGCCAGCGCGCCATAGGCCAGGGCTAGCTCAACCCGCTCGGCCTCCAGTTCGGCCATGGCCACCTGACTGCGCAGGCGCGAGACCGTGGCATCGTCCCGGGGCAGCTGTTGCCGCAGGGCGCGCAGAGGCTGGGTGACTTGTTGCCGCCACTGCTCCACCGATGCCGGCTCCCGTTGATAGCTGGTGCCCCGGCTGGCGAGCCAACAGGCACAGAGAATCCGGCTCACGCTCCATCCGCGCTGCTGCAGTGCCAGGCACACGGCCTCAATGGCCGGATCCGACCACAGCGCTAGCGCGTAGTGCCACAACGGATTGTCGAGCTCGGGTGGAACTGATGCATTGGCCGGATCGGCATCCATGGCAACCTCAAGCGGTCATTCTGGCACGGCGCTCCGGGCGCCGTATATCCGGGCAGCCACGGATCGCTGACGATATCCGATGGCGCGGATTCCCTGATAGAATGCCCGAATGCTTACGATAACAGATCTCAGTTTACAACGGGGTGGTGTGTGGTTGCTAGAGCACGCCTCCATCAGTGTCCAGAGTGGCGAGCGGGTGGCCATTGTCGGCGCCAACGGTGCCGGCAAGTCCAGCCTGTTCCAGCTGCTGTTGGGCCACCTCGCCCAGGAGCAGGGCGAGGTGAGTCTGCCCGGTGGCTGTCGGATCGCCCACATGGCCCAGGAGCTGGAGGCGTCCAGTCGCAGTGCCAGGGACTTCGTGCTCGATGGCGATCGGGTATTGCGCCGGCTTGAAGCCGAACTCCTGCAGGCGGAGGCCGACGGCGACGATCATGCCCAGGCACGGCTGCACGGTGAGCTGGACCTGCACGAAGCCTGGTCTGCGCCCCGCCGGGCGGAGGCGCTGATCCGGGGGTTGGGGTTTGCCGACAGCGACGTCGACCGGCCGGTCTCCGCCTTTAGCGGCGGCTGGCGGATTCGTCTGAACCTGGCCCAGGCCCTGATGTGCCCGTCGGACCTGCTGCTGTTGGACGAGCCCACCAACCACCTGGATCTGGATGCCTGTCTGTGGCTGGAAGGCTGGCTACGCAAATATCCGGGCACCTTGCTGTTCATCTCCCACGACCGTGACTTCATGGACCGGGTGGCCAGCCATGTGGTGCATTTCGACCGGCATACGCTGGCACAGTACACCGGCAACTATTCGGCCTTTGAGCGCCAGCGCAGTGAGCGCCTGGCCCAGCAACAGGCGGGATACGAGCGGCAGCAGGCCCGCATCGCCGAGATTCAGCGCTTTATCGACCGTTTCAAGGCGAAGGCAACCAAGGCCCGCCAGGCGCAGAGCCGGGTCAAGGCGCTGGAGCGGATGGAGCAGATCGCCCCGGCCCATGTGGATTCGCCGTTCAGTTTCGAGTTTCCGGCCGCCGACAAGGTCTCCAGCCCGCTGTTATCCATCCGCCACGGGGTGGCTGGCCATGGCGACCGTGAGGTGCTTGCCGGGCTGACGCTGAGCCTGCTGCCTGGCAGCCGGATTGGCCTGCTGGGCCCCAATGGTGCCGGCAAGTCGACGCTGATCGACGCCCTGCGTGGCGAGGCCACGCTGCTGGGGGGAGAGCGTACCGCCGGGGAGAATCTGGTGGTGGGCTATTTTGCCCAGCACCAGCTCGAGGCACTGGATCTGGACGCGAGCCCGTTCCTGCATTTGCAGCGCTTGTCCCCCAAGGCGTCGGAGCAGAGCATCCGCAATTTCCTGGGCGGTTTCGACTTCCACGGTGACGAGGCGCTGTCGCCGATTCGCGCCTTCTCCGGTGGTGAAAAGGCGCGGGTGGCGCTGGCGACCATCGCCTGGCAACGGCCTAACCTGCTGTTGCTGGATGAGCCCACCAACCACCTGGATCTGGAAATGCGTCAGGCCTTGACCATGGCCTTGCAGAATTTTGACGGTGCCATCGTGGTGGTGTCCCACGATCGCCACCTGCTGCGCAACACGGTGGACGAGTTCTGGCTGGTTCATGAGGGGCGGGTTCAGCCTTACGACGGCGACCTCGACGATTACGAACGCTGGTTGGCCCAGCGGCGCAAGGACGAAGGCGAGACGCCTCGCCCGGCGGCGGTGGACGCGGGCAAGGCGACCGAAGCGGCCAGCGGGGTCGGCGGCTTGAGTGCCGACGAACGCAAGGCCCGCAAACGGGCGGAAGCGGCGCTGCGCCAGAAACTAAGCCCGTTCCGCAAGCGCCAGGCCGCCCTGGAGCAGGACATGGAAAGTATCCAGCTGGCCCTCACGGAGCTGGAACAGGCCCTGGCGGAACCGAATCTGTACGAGGTTGCCAGCAAGGACCGGCTGAAGTCGTTGCTGGCCAGCCAGGCCGAGCGCAAAAGCCAGCTGGAGGCGGTGGAGATGGAGTGGCTGGAGGTCAGTGAAACCGTTGAGTCGATGGCGGCCAGCCTGGGTTAGACCCTAGCGGATGACCAGTTCCAGGTTCTGCCTGGCGAGGTAGTCACGCTCATTCTCCAGGTCTGCCAGCGTCAGCGGTCGCTCCTCTAGCCAGCCCCTGGGAAAACTGAGGGTCAGCCGGTCCGGCTCGGCCACGAGGCGAAACTCCGGTGGCGGTTCCTGGTTATGGGAGTGCTGAATCAGTACCGCCAGCCGGATCAGCGTACACAGGTTGCGCAGGCGCAGGTAGTCTTCCGGCTCGGTACCGTCAAACACCGTGCTGGAGAACTTGCGCCGATGGCCGCGAACCAGGGTGGCCAGGTCGTGCTGGAGCTGTTGGCTGAAGCCGGGCAGATCGGAGTACTGCAGTAGGTAAGCGCCGTGCTTGTGGTACTGGCTGTGGGAAATGGTCAGGCCGATTTCGTGCAGTCGGCAGGCCCAGCGCAGCACCTCCTCGTCGGTGGCGGTGTCGATGTCCCAGTCTTTGGCCACCTGCTGCCAGGCGGCGATGGCGGTTTCCTCCACGGCCCGGCCGTGGTCCTGATCGATGCGATAGCGCTCTTGCAGCGCCTGAATGGTTCTTTCCCGCACGTCTTCATGGCGAATGCGGCCGACAATGTCGTACAGCAAGCCTTCCCGCAGTGCGCCGTCGGCGTAGCTCATTTCTTCGATGCCCAGGGATTCGAAGGCGGCCATCAGAATGGCGAAGCCGGCGGGGAAGATGTTGTGGCGTTCGCTGCGTACGCCCATTTCCGAGAGCCGGTCGATGTGGCCCATGTTCACCAGCCGCTTGCGCAGCTCCTTCATGGCCGGGTAGGTCAGGGTGCCGTCGGTGATTTTCAGAGCCGCCAGGACATTGGCGATGGCCTTGATGGAACCGGACGAGCCCACGGCACTGCGCCAGCCCAGTCTGCGGTAGCGGTTGCGAATGTGCAGCAGTTCCTGGGCGGCATGGGTGACGGCCCGATCCATCTGGCGACGGCTGATCTGACCATCCGGGAAATAACGATTGCGGAACGACACGCAGCCCATGTGCAGGCTTTCCAGTTCCTGTGCCTCAAAGCGCTCGCCGATGATGAACTCGGTGCTGCCGCCACCGATGTCGATGACCAGGCGGCGACCGGCGTCGTCCGCCAGGGTATGGGAGACGCCCAGGTAAATCAGGCGGGCCTCTTCACGGCCGGCAATCACTTCCACCGGATAGCCGAGAACCTGCTCGGCCCGCTGGAGGAACTCGCCGGCATTGCGGGCAACCCGCAGGGCGTTGGTGCCGACAATCTGGACGCCAGCGGCCGGCATGCCGCTCAGTCGCTGGGCGAACCTTCCCAGGCAGGCCAGGGCCCGTTGCTGGGCGTCTTCGGTCAGCCGGTTGCGGTCATCCAGGCCGGCACCGAGCTGGACCTTCTCGCCCATCTTTTCCAGGGTGCGAATCTCGCCGTGGACCAGGCGGGCAACCACCATGTGAAAGCTGTTCGAGCCCAGGTCGATTGCCGCAAGCAGTTCGGGCGGGGTGGCGGTATCTGGTTCCGTCACGTGTCTTGAAATCCTCTTGCCAGGCCATATATAGACTGGTGCGCACACATATTGGCTTGGGCTCGCCGGGCTCCGGCCGGCAGTCCTTCGATTTGTGATCCGTGGGCGCGGGACGGCCCTTTGCGCTAACTATAAGCGAAATGTCGGTGGGCTGTCAGTAAAGATGCTGTGGCAACGCCGCCCGAACAGCGATGGATGACCGTTGTGAGCGTTTTTGGGCAGAGCGCGCCAGCCAGGAAGCACTTCACATTCGACGGATCAATCGCGTAAAGTAACGCGTAACCAGAATGAGCGGTGACCGGCCACGGTCGGTATGCTGTCAACCCAGTCAACGCACATGGCGGGCTATGCGATGGCTTCATCGTGTTGTCGAGAATGTGCCGGAATCAGGAAAAGGCAATGAGCGGAAATATCGTAAACGTAACCGATGCGTCATTTGAGCAGGACGTACTGCAGGCAGACACCCCGGTACTGGTGGACTACTGGGCCGAGTGGTGTGGTCCCTGTAAAATGATTGCGCCGGTGCTGGAAGAAATTGCCGAGGAGTACGAGGGCAAGCTGAAGGTGTGCAAGCTCAATATCGACGAGAACGAGCAGACTCCGCCCAAGTTCAACATCCGTGGTATTCCGACCCTGATGCTGTTCAAGAACGGCAATGTGGACGCCACCAAGGTTGGCGCGCTGTCCAAGTCCCAGCTGGCTGCGTTCCTCGACAGCAACCTCTGATCGGATCCGTCCGATGCCAAAAGCCGCCCTTGACCCAGGTCACGGGCGGCTTTTTTGTGGTCCGGAGTAGCGCATGACGATAGCGGGGTTGGTATTGGCTGGTGGTGAGGCCAGGCGCATGGGCAGGATCGACAAGGGGCGCCAGCTTTGGCGCGGCCGGCCGATGGCGGCCTGGGTGGTGGACGCCCTGGCGGAGGTGGTGCCAGACGTGGTGATCAGTACCGGGCGCTCCGAGGCGTTTTACCGGACCCTGGTGCCGCGACTGGTGCCGGATCCCCCGGAGTTCGCCGGTCATGGCCCGCTGGCCGGTCTGCTGGCCGGCTTGCGTGCGGCTGACGCCAGCGGCCAGGAGGCGGTGTTGGTGTGCCCGTGTGATACCCCGGCGGTTTCGGCAGCGCTGTTTGAGGTCTTGCTGCGGGCCTATCGGGCCGGGCCCGGGCGACCGGTGATGGCGTGTTGTGAAGGACGCAGCCATCCGCTGCATGGGGTCTACCCGGTGACGCTGCAGACGGCGCTAGCGCAGCAGTTGCGGTCCGGTAACCGGCGGGTGATGGCGTTTGCCCGCGTCGCGGCCGCCCGGGCGGTGAACTGCGACGGCTTCGCCGAGGGGCTGGTCAACTGTAACCGGCTGGAGGATTTGGGCGACTGACCCTTTAAGGGCCGTCGTTGTGCCACTGTTGCGCCTGGCTCAGGTCGCTGTCTTTCTGCTCCACCCAGTGGTCGCCGTCGGCCGCCAGTTCCTTTTTCCAGAACGGTGCGGTGGTTTTCAATGCGTCCATCAGAAATTGGCAGGCGGCGAAGGCGTCGCCGCGATGGGCGCTGCTGACGCCGACGAACACGATCTGGTCGCCCAGGGCCAGCTTGCCCACCCGATGGATGATTCGCACCGCCTGCACGTCCCAGCGTTGGCCGGCCCGCTGGATCAACTCTTCGATGACCCTTTCGGTCATGCCCGGATAATGCTCCAGAAACAAACCTTTGACCTGGCTCTGGTCACCAAAGTCCCGCACCAGTCCGGTGAAGGTAGCGACGGCGCCGGTGGCCGGGCCGGTGGCGCGCAGCGCCTGGTACTGTTCGGCGTGGTCGAAATCGTCGGTCTGGATAATAATCATCTCAGCCTCCGGTGACCGGTGGGAAAAACGCGACTTCGTCGCCATCCGCCAGTGCGGTGCTGGGTTTGGCCATCACCTGATTGACCGCCACCAGCAGCGGCCGGTCGCTGTCCAGTTCCTGCCAGGGGCCGCCGCGCCGGGACAGAGTGGTGAGGACATCGCTGACCCGGCTCGGATCGGCAATGGGCAGCTGCTCCGAATCGGTGCCCAGGTGTTCCCGCAGGCGGGCAAAATACTTCACGGTCACGGTGGGGGAGTGGTTGGTCATGGTCAGTCCAGCAGATCGGCGAACGAATAATAAGTAATGGTATCACCTGGCGAGATCGCGGTGTGCTCCGGGATCACCGCCAGGCCGTCCGCCCAGCAGGCCGAGCTGAGCATGCCGGAACTCTGGTTGGGGTAGGCGGCCACCCGAGTCAGGCCGTCGCTGTGTTCCAGGCGGGCCCGCACGTATTCGCGGCGGATCGAGGGGCGGGGGGCATCGAACCCGGCCGGCAATTGCTGGCCGTTGAGCGGGCGGCGCAATCGGCCCTGACAGCGCTGGATATAGGGCAGCGCCACGATCAGTCCGGTAACCAGTACCGCCGCCGGGTTGCCGGGCAGCCCGAGCAGGGGGGTGTCGTTGATGCGCCCGAACGCCAGTGGCTTGCCGGGCTTGATGGCCAGGCGCCACAGGGTCAGATCGCCCTGCTGTTCCAGCACCGCGCGCACATGATCCTCCTCGCCCACCGAGACGCCGCCGCTGGTGATGATCAGATCCGCGTCCTTTGCCGCCTGGGTCAGGGCCTGCTCGGTTTGCGTGCGGCTGTCAGCGACCCGCTGGCACCGCACCACGTCGCAGCCCGCCTCCGCCAGCAGGCCCAGCAGGGTGAAGCGGTTGGAGTTGTAGATCTGGCCGGCGGCCAGCGGCTGGCCCGGTTCCACCAGTTCGTCGCCGGTGGTCAGTACGGCCACCCGCAGGCGCCGCGTCACCATCACCTGGGCAATGCCCATTGAGCCGATCAGGCCCAGTTCCTGGGGGCGAAGCCGGGTGCCTCGGGCCAGTGAGGTGTCGCCGCGGCGCAGGTCCTGGCCTCGCCGGCGGATATTCTGACCGGGACTGGGGGTATCGGTGGTGGCCAGGGCGCCGTCGTCCAGTATTGCCTGTTCCTGCATGATGACCGCGTCCGCACCGGCGGGCACTTCCGAACCGGTAAAGATGCGAGCCGCCGTGCCCGCCGTCAGGGGCGCCGGGGCCTGGCCGGCGGCAATCCGTGCAGCCACCGGCAGGGGGCGGCCCGCTGCCAGATCTGCCAGACGCACCGCATAGCCGTCCACCGCGCTGTTGTCGGCCGGCGGGACGTCGGCGGGCACGAGGATGTCTTGCGCCAGCACGCGATGCAGCGCCTGGTGCAGGGGAACCGTTTCGCTGTTGGTCAGCGGCTTGGCCTGATTCAGCAGCAGCGCGACGGCTTCATCGACCGGGGTCAGGTTGATGCCGGCCATCAGCGCTCCGCCACCTGGCCAATGGTCTGGCTGAGCCGGTGTACCGGCCGTTCCGGTTTGCGCAGCACCAGGCCGCTGAAATTGCAGGGCTTGTGGCTGCTGGTCAGCTGCTCCCGGACGATGCCTTCCCAGCCGGTCTGGCAGGCGCCGGTTGAGCCTGGCAGGCAGAAGATGACGGTGTG
Source organism: Marinobacter sp. (assembly GCA_041594735.1). Classification (GTDB taxonomy): domain Bacteria; phylum Pseudomonadota; class Gammaproteobacteria; order Pseudomonadales; family Oleiphilaceae; genus Marinobacter. The sequence continues at coordinate 7,228 of JBFHLR010000037.1, read as the reverse complement.
GTTGGCCAGCCCGCCGAACGCCCGCGACTGGATGGTGGAACTGCCGATGTCGCTCTGGGACAGGCGTCGGAACTCTTCGCCGAAGCCGTCGATGGTCTTGTCCAGCAGGGGCTGGATCGCCTCGGGGGTACTGTCCCGTTCGTGAAAGCCGGTGCCGCCGGTGATGATGATGGCGTGGATATCGGGTGCGGCAATCCAGTCGGAAATCAGCGCCCGTACCAGGTAGACGTCGTCGGGCAGAATGCGGCGTGCAATCAGCCGATGGCCCGCCGCCTTAATCTGTTCCTGCAGATAGTGGCCGGAGGTGTCTTCGGCTTCGCCGCGGCTGTCGGAAACGGTCAGCAGGGCAAGGTTAAGGGCGGTGGTTTCGGGCTGGGTGGGGCTGGTCATCCGGTGGTGTGCTCCAAAGGTTGTATGGCTCAGACAGGAGATGGCCTTGTCGTGGCGGCTCTGTTGGCTTAAGCTCTCAGTATCCCGATCACGGGGCGGGATTGGAAGGGCTGGTATTGCCTCGGGTTGTTGCTATAATGATCAGCAGTTTGATGTCGCCAGTACTTGACATTACCCGATGGCCTGGTGAAATATCATTCTGTCTGAGCGGCTGGTAACTCCTTATCTGGAGTTGATGACTCTCCCAGCCTCTGGCCCTAGCTCCTAATTCTAGATTTCGTGGCCCCAGACTATGGCCCGGTCGGCCAGTATGTATTCCCCTGTCCTATCTAACTAACCCTGATTCTTCCCATTCTTGAATGTCTAACAACTTATGAATCTTACTGAACTCAAGCAGAAGTCCGTGCCCGAACTGCTCGAAATCGCGCAGGAAATGGGGCTCGATAACCTCGCCCGTTCCCGCAAGCAGGACGTTATTTTCTCGATTCTCAAGAAGCACGCCAAAAGCGGTGAAGACATCTACGGCGACGGTGTGCTGGAGATCCTGCAGGATGGTTTCGGCTTTCTGCGTTCGGCGGATGCCTCCTACCTGGCTGGCCCAGATGATATTTACGTGTCACCGAGCCAGATTCGCCGTTTCAACCTCCGTACGGGCGATACCATTGCCGGTAAGATTCGTCCCCCGAAAGACGGCGAACGTTACTTTGCCTTGCTGAAAGTCAATGAGATCAACTTTGACAAGCCGGACAACGCCCGCAACAAGATTCTGTTTGAAAACCTGACGCCGCTGTTCCCCGAGGAGCGGTTGGCGCTGGAAGCCGGTAATGGCAGCACCGAGGACCTGTCCTCGCGGGTGCTGGATCTGGTGGCGCCCATCGGCAAGGGCCAGCGTGGCCTGATCGTGTCGCCGCCCAAGGCCGGTAAGACCCTGATGATGCAGAACATCGCCCAGTCCATCACCCGGAATAATCCGGAGTGCCACGTGATGGTGCTGCTGATCGACGAGCGTCCGGAAGAGGTCACCGAGATGCAGCGCACCGTGCGCGGCGAGGTGATCGCCTCCACCTTCGACGAGCCGCCGGCCCGTCACGTGCAGGTGGCGGAGATGGTGATCGAGAAGGCCAAGCGCCTGGTCGAGCACAAGAAGGACGTGGTGATCCTGCTGGATTCCATCACCCGTCTGGCCCGAGCCTACAACACCGTGATCCCGTCCTCCGGCAAGGTGCTGACCGGTGGTGTCGACGCCCACGCCCTGGAAAAACCGAAGCGCTTCTTCGGTGCGGCGCGGAACGTGGAAGAAGGCGGCAGCCTGACCATCCTGGCCACTGCGCTGGTCAACACCGGCTCCAAGATGGACGAGGTGATTTACGAGGAGTTCAAGGGTACCGGTAACATGGAGGTCCACCTGGACCGTCGTATTGCCGAGAAACGTACCTACCCGGCCATCAACATTCGCAGCTCCGGCACCCGTCGTGAGGACCTGCTGATGACGGAAGCCGACATCCAGCGGGTGTGGATCCTGCGCAAGCTGCTGCACTCGATGGACGATGACACTGCCTCGCTGGAGTTCCTGCTCGACAAGTTGCGGGAAACCAAGACCAACGACGAATTCTTCCTGTCGATGAAGCGTCGTTAAGAGCTGCGGAGCTGGGCAGCTCCGGATCGCCTCTGGCCTTCAGAGGCTCCCTAGCTCCTTGCCAGCGTCGGTGGTCTGAAACCATCGGGGCTGGCGCCGCCGGGAACGGTGTCCCCGGCGGTACCTCCTGACTCTGCGCGGGCCCGCATAGGGGCAACTCCGCAATTCGTTCTTCGCCACCATCCGAGGGTCTTGCTTTCGGATTCAACAGGACAGGTAAAAGGCGTTCACTCCGTATGAAATACCGCGATCTGCGCGATTTTATCGAGCAACTCGAACAGCAGGGCGAGCTGAAACGGATCCGTGTAGAAGTCGACCCCTACCTCGAGATGACGGAAATCTGCGACCGCACCCTCCGCGCCGGTGGTCCGGCATTGCTGTTCGAAAACCCCAAGGGCCACACCATGCCGGTGCTGGCCAACCTGTTTGGTACGCCGAAACGGGTCGCCATGGGCATGGGGCAGGATGACGTCGAGGCGCTGCGGGAGATCGGCAAGTTGCTGGCGTTTCTCAAGGAGCCGGATCCCCCCAAGGGCTTCAGGGACGCCCTCGAAAAACTGCCGGTGTTTCGCCAGGTCCTGCGGATGAGCCCGAAAGTCCTGCGCTCAGCGCCCTGTCAGGAGGTGGTGATCGAGAAGGATGCGGTGGATCTGTACCAGATTCCCATTCAGCACTGCTGGCCTGGCGACGCCGCTCCGCTGGTGACCTGGCCGCTGGTGATCACCCGTGGGCCCCACAAGGAACGCCAGAACCTGGGCATTTACCGGCAACAGCTGATCGGCCGCAACCGGCTGATCATGCGCTGGCTGAGCCACCGTGGCGGGGCGCTGGATTTTCAGGAATGGCAGCAGAGCCATCCGGGCGAACCGTTCCCGGTCGCGGTGGCGCTCGGGGCCGATCCGGCCACCATTCTGGGGGCGGTGACACCGGTGCCTGATACCCTGTCGGAATACGCCTTCGCGGGTCTGCTGCGGGGCAGTCGCACCGAGCTGGTGAAGGCCGGCCTGAGCGAGCTGCAGGTACCGGCCAGCGCTGAAATCGTGCTGGAAGGCTTCATCTATCCGGATGATCTGGCGCCGGAAGGGCCGTTTGGCGACCACACCGGTTACTACAATGAGGTGGAGCAGTTCCCGGTGTTTACCGTGGAGCGTATCACCCATCGCAAGAACCCGATCTACCACAGCACTTACACCGGGCGGCCGCCGGATGAGCCGGCGATTCTGGGGGTGGCGCTCAACGAGGTGTTTGTCCCGATCCTGCAGAAGCAGTTCCCGGAAGTGGTCGACTTCTACCTGCCGCCGGAAGGTTGTTCCTATCGGCTGGCGGTGGTGACCATGAAGAAGCAATACCCTGGCCATGCCAAACGGGTGATGATGGGGGTATGGTCGTTCCTGCGACAGTTCATGTACACCAAGTTCGTCATTGTCACCGACGATGACGTCAATGCCCGGGACTGGAATGACGTGATCTGGGCCATCACCACCCGTATGGACCCGGCCCGGGACACCACGCTGGTGGAACATACGCCCATTGATTACCTGGATTTTGCCTCGCCGGTGGCCGGTCTGGGCTCCAAGATGGGGCTCGATGCCACCAGCAAGTGGCCCGGTGAGACCGACCGGGAGTGGGGCACGCCCATCACCATGACCGACGAGGTACGTTCCCGGGTGGATGAGCTGTGGGCACAGCTGGGTATTGACGGTGACCCTGAGTCTGTAATGGAACCCGTTCCGGAGGCAGGCGCCTGACATGGCCGACCCCCGCCTGCGGATCACCCTGCGGCCATCGGGGCTGGTGTTCAAGGTCTCGCCGAGCCAGGATTTGCTCAGCGCGGCGGCCGAGTCGGGCATTGCTGTGCCGTCCGCCTGCCGTAATGGCGTGTGCGAGCTGTGTGAGGCCCGGCTGATTGCCGGACAGGCGAGGAATACCCGCAACCAACAGTTAATTATTCCGGCCACTCCCCTGATGCTGTGCCGCGCTCAGGCCGAGGGGCCACTCGAACTGGAGATCGAGGCCGTTATGGCAGCAGGACAGAATTCCCCGCAGAAGATGCAGGCCAAGGTGCTGGAAGTTCGCCTTATCGGCCACGATGTGTATCGGGTCGAGCTGATGCTGCCGCGCCGGCGCGAGCTGAGCTTTCATGCCGGCCAGTATCTGTCGGTGCTGTTGCCTGACTGCGAGCCCAGCTATTTTTCCATCGCCAGCCGACCCTCGGCCCAGCACATAGAGTTGCATGTGCAGGCGGCCCCCGAGTGGGCGTCGGCACAGCGTATCATCGATACCCTGAAAACCGCCGACTCGGTCATGTTGGAACTGCCCCATGGGAAGGCCTGTCTGGCGGCCGCGCCGGACAAGCCATTGCTGCTGGTGGCAGCGGGCACCGGCTTTGCCCAGATGAAAAGCATCGTCGACTACCTGCGGGAAACCCGCTTCGACCAGCCTGTCAGCCTGTACTGGGGCGTGCGCCGCCAGGAGGACATGTATCTGGGGGAGCTGGCCCGGCAATGGCAGGATGACTGGGCGCCGTTTCGCTTTGTGCCGGTGGTGGGGGACAGTGCCGACAATGACTGGAGCGGTCACCACGACCAGCTGGTGCGGTCGGTGCTGGCGTCCGGTAGCGACTGGCGCAATGTGGAAGTCCACGCCAGTGGCTCTCCTGCCATGGTCTACACCCTGCTGGACGCACTGGTGGCCGAGGGGCTGCCACCGTCGGCGTTCTTCTCCGACGTACTGGAATACGCGCCCCGCTAAGGATTTTGGTTAAAGTCGCCTATGCCCAAGGCCTTAGGCCTTGGGCATAGGCAGGTCCGGCAACCCGCTGTCCTTGGCCAGCCCCTGCATCAGTAACTTGACGCTGGTCTGTTCCTCGCCCATGTGGGCATTGAGGCGGCTCAGTTCCGCCATGGTTTCGCGGCTGCGGCGCAGTCGCAAACTGGTCTCGAAGTATTCCCGCGCCTTGCCCCACAGTTCGTTGCGAAGACTCAGTCGCCCCAGCGCCAGTAGCAGTTCGGCGTTATTGGGGCGGTCCTGCAGCCAGCGTTCGGCCGCCAGCAACTGCTCATCCGGCTTGGCGCCCTTGATGCGGCCGTACAGGTTGATCAGCTCTTCACTCCAATGATTTCTAAGCACCTTACGCAGCAGGGTTTCCGCCTGGGCCTCGTCACCCAGCTCTGCCAGCAGTTGGCTGTATTCGCGTATGGTGTGTTCGTCCCTTCGCACGATACCCGGCAGCTCGTCCCACAGCCTGGTCAGCGGTGCCAGTGATCCGGAGCCGCTGTCGGACTGGCGCCGGCACTCTGCCGCCGCTCGCTGCATCAGGTTATGCCAGATGGTGCGTTCCAGTTCCTCCCGTTCCTCATCCGATACCAGTCCCCGCTTGCGCAGTTCCGGGAGTAGCCGGGACAACTCCCGCCAGTCCTCCAGCCGCACGTAGGTGGTCTTCAGCAGCTTGAGCACGAAGGGGTGGTGAGGCGCCTGTTTGCGGAGCCGCACCAGGGTGGCCAGCGCCTGTTCCAGTCGATTGCCGGCCAGTTGCAGCTGGGCCTGGGTGATGCCTACGGCCATGTCGGACCCAGGGGTGCTTTCGTAGGCCTGTCGCAGCAACTCATCCACGTCGTCGTGGGCACCGGATTCGAAGGCAGCCTGGGCGGCCGCCAGGTAATTGATCAGCGGGGTATCGGCGTGTCCGGCCGAAGCTTCGAGCAGTTTGCGGGCCCGCGGCCAGTTGCCTTCGGCCAGCGCCAGCAGGCCCTGGGTGGTGCGCCGCCGGGCTCGGCGGCTATGGCCCTGGGAGAGCCATCCAGTCATGCGGCTGGTGCGCTGGGACAGCCGCCGGACCAGGCCAAGTGCCAACACCAGCACGGTCACCAGCAGCGCCAGCAGGGCAAGTCCGACCCAGAAGTTGGTTTCGAGTAGCCAGTGGCCAAGGCTGACGCGAATGTAGCCCAGGTCGTACTGCAGGCCCATGGCCAGTCCGGTGCCCAGCAGCAAGGCGGTCAGGGCGATCAGTAGCCAGCGGATCATGATTCGCTCCCTGCGGCAGCGTTATCGGCGTTGAGGCGTCCGGCCAGGCGCGCTTTCAGCAGTTGCAGTGACTGGCTGATGTCCGGCAGCTCCGGATCGATCTGCCGATCGGCCAGTTCGGTCAGCGTCGCCAACAGCGCCGCTACCCTAGGGTCGGTGGCATCGTACCAATGCTCCAGCGCCTGACGGGCCTTCGCCAGCGCGCGTTGATACAGAATCTGGTTGCCCCTGAGCACCGCCATTTCCGCTTCTTCCAGCATCAGCTGCATGTTGAGGCGGGCATAGGCGCTTTGGTCGGGGGACAGCAGTGGTTTGACGGGTTCGTCCAGGCGCCGCACGACAACAACGTTGTTCAGGGTGGCCTTGATCCGCTGCCAGGCCTGCGCCAGTGCGTCAGGCTGCGCCTCGTCGAGGGTGTCCGGCTGCGAGCCGGCAAACCCCGGCGCGCGATCGCTGATCAGGCTCTGGTCGGTAAGCTGGTGGATGCCGCCGATGGCGGCCTCCAGGGTCAGGTACAGGCCGGTACGGTCCACATCGGTGATGGCCTTGAGGGCGAGTCGCTCCTTGGCCAGCTGCTGGCGAACGGGATAAACCCCGATGTCGTCCGACTCCCGCAACACCTTGTCGGCTTCTTCCAGGGCCGCCAGCGCGCCGCGGATGTCCTTTTCAATCAGCAGGCGCTGATTGGCAATGCGCAACAGGTATTCGGATTCCGCCAGTAACCAGTCGGTGCGGGTGCGATTGCCGGCGGCGAGTAACTCGCGGGCGGTATGGTCGAGCTGGCGTTGCTGTGTGGCAACCCGGTCCTGCTGAGCGCTGAGGCTCTGCTCCAGGGATTGGAGCCGGTCGGCTTGGTCGCCGCCGCGCTCACTGAGCCGTTGCTGGAGGCTCTGGTTGTTGGCCTGAACATGGCTAAGGGCCTGCTCCAACAGTTGTTGGCGCTGCCATTGCTGCCAGTTCCACAGGCCGAGGGCGAAGCACAGCGCCAGGGCCGCGACGATAAGCAACCACAGTGGCCACAGTCTGGCACCACGGGGCGGATTGGACTCGATGGGGGCGGGCAATTGGCTGTTTGAATCAGTCACAGGCATCCTTACTTGCTTGTCTTGTCAAAGACCGCGGTTTCAGTGGCGTCGTTAATCCGGCTGATGGACGTCGTTGCAGGTCGCGGGCGACAGG
>JBFHLR010000036.1:0-20977 GCA_041594735.1 Marinobacter sp. | reverse complement strand
GGGGCGGCTGTCAGGGTCATACACCTCGGCCGCACCATTCAGTCCGGGACAGTTGTCCTGGTCCGGGAACGCCGACGGGAAGAAGAGCGCGTCGGACGCCTGCGGGTTCAGCGGCAGGTGGCCGTAGAGGGCGGGCCACTGCACCGGCAGCAGGTTCGCCTGACTCGCCTGGAACAGGCTGAGCATGCTCTGGAAGAAGTCTGTCGGCGAACTTGGCTGTTCCGGGGGTTGCGGTTCCAGGTTTGGCTGTTCCGCACCCAGGTAGTGGTTGAGCAGGTGGTAGTCCGCGAACTGGGTGGCGGTGGTCCAGACGTCCGGGTAGGAACACTGCAGGATCAGCCCCTGGTAGATGCCCGGGTAGCTGTTGGCGATGTGCTGCTGGGCAATGGCGCCGCCGGAACAGCCGGTGCCGATGGTGTAGCGAATCTCGCCGTACTGCTCAACGATGCGCTCTTTTGCCATCATCAACGATTCCGCCGCGGTCACCAGATTGACGTTGTGACCGAGGTTGGCCTGGGCGGTGGACAGTGTCACAAAACCCCGGCTTAGTGCCACGGTGATGCTGTCGCCCAGCAACAGCTGGCCGCTTTCCGGCGCGGTGCCGGAGATGTCGCCGTTGGGCGGCTCACCGATGCCATAGCTGACCCCGACATTGCCGCCGTGGTGAATCAGTACCTTGCCGTTCCACTGCTCCTGGGGGGCAAGGGCGGTCCAGTCCTGGTCGGGCTGGTAGAGCGCCATGATCTGGTAGCGATCGCGATTCTGCACGCCGGTTTCCACCCGCACGATGAAGGGTACTTCCTTGCCCTCGTCGGTGGTGGCCACGGCGATGTCTTCCGCTGGTGGCGGGTTTTCCGGATCGTAGGGGTAGAAGGCCTCGGGCAGTCCGGGCTGGAAGCTATCGGGGCTGTAGCTGGCCAGATAGGTTTGCAGCTTGTCCGCCGGTAGGTATTTGAAGCTGAATTCCGGCGCCTGGTTGCACTGCTCGTCCACCGCCTGTTCGTTGGTGCAGTTCCAGGGTTCCACCTGGGGTCCGGAAATGACGGGGCCGCCGTTGGGATAGTTGGTGATGGTGGTTTGCAGGAACGAGTCGTCCGCCAGCACCACGACCAGCTCGTTGTGGCCCAGCACCAGGCCATCGAGTAGGCCCTTCAGGGTGTTCTCGGCGGTGGCGGTGAATGCCGCCGTCACGTCTAGATCTCCCAGCCACACCGTAGCGCCGGACAGGTTGTCGGGGTTGTCGGCTTGAATTTCGATCAGGGCATCGCCGCCGCTGATCAGGTCGGCGCGGTTGGAGAGGACCTGGATCACGCCGTCGCCCGCGACTGGTTCCGGTTCTGGCAGAGGTGGGGGCGACGGTGGCTTAGGGTTGGGTTTATTCGGTTTGGGTGAGGTCTCGTTCACGCCGGCCACAACCTGCTCAGGGCTGGAGCTGGAGTCGGAGCCTCCACAGGCGGTCAGGGCCGCCGCCAGCGCGAGCGCAAGGGCATTGCGATGCTGCAACATCTTTTGGGTCCTTTGTCATTTTGTTGTTGTTGATGGACAGGAAAGGGCTGTCGCTCATTAACACGACGTAAAGGGGGAAAAGGTTCAGCAAAATGCCGGCTTCGATCGTAAATCGACGTTAAATGATCAGTGGCGGTTTTGTTGGGCCAGTTCAGCATCGCCCAGCCAGGATGGTAGCCAGTCGGGCCTATAGTGGGCGGCAGCGGCCGCAGGATTCAGAACCAGAACCAGAACGATGGCGGTCGGACTTGACGTTCCGCGCGGATGCCCTGGCGTTCCAGCATCTCGATCAAGGTTTCGGTATCGGCGCGATTGAGAAATTCCCCCAGGGCGAGTGCGGTGTCCCGGTCCACCAGAAAGAGTCTGGGGGGCGACTCGGGATGATCGGCCGGCCTCAGGTGCAGCCGGGTGTAGCTGCGGGGCAGCGACCATTCGGCCTGTTTGCGGCGATGTCCCTTTTCGAGCCGGAGGTGATGATCCGAGATGATCAGCACCTCCTGGCGCTGGCAGGCATGGGCGGTGTAGTACAAGGCGGCGGCCAACGCCATCAGCTCAATGCCGGCAAACGGTAGGACCACCCAGGCGCCGATCAGGGTCATGCCGATGGCGACCAGCATCGCCAGCAACGCCAGCGCTGCCCAGATGGCGATGTTACCGCGCCAGCTCAGCGACCGGTTGGGAGACAGTACCAGACGTATTTCCTGGCTGCCGGGTAGAAGTCGTACCATGACGGTCCGCCTCTGGGAAATCAGCTATCGAATGGCAAGTCTCCCCAACCGGGGCGCCGGGACGGTTTTCGCCACCGATCGTGGGAGCCCTGTTCATGGAAGACTTGCTCATGGAAGGTCTGCTCCGTGACGCTTGGTCAAGGCCTGCTGTTGCAGCGAGCGCACCTGCTCGCTGATGCTGACCGGATAGGGCGCACCCTCGTCCAGGCTGTGCAGGGCCCTGGGCAGTTTCTGCTGGGCCTTGTGGCAGTAGCTTCGGCTGTCTTCGAGACTGGCGATGGCGCCGGGCACCAGTTGGCCCGCTCGCAAGGTCGGCACCAGCAACGGTTCGCCGTCGCAGCGTTCGTGGCGCCCGGTGATGATGTCACCGCGGTAGTGACCCTGGGGATCGTGCTGGCGGAAAACCTGTTTCGCGCCAGGAAATGACTGTTTCCCCGGCGAGTGCTTCATGCGGGGCTCGCCTTCGTATTCGGTCAGTTTGTAGGCCAGGTCCAGGGTCGGCGAATCGCTGACCGAACCCAGGGCCGTGCCCACCCCGAAGCCATCAATGGGGGCTCCGGTGCGCACGATCTGCTCAATGGCGTACTCGTCCAGGCCGCCGCTGGCGAGGATGCGGATGTGCTCGAAGCCGGCCTCGTCCAGTCGCTGGCGGCAATAGCGGGCCTGTTCGGCCAGGTCGCCGGAATCCAGACGAATGCCACTGATGTGCGCCTTGGCGTCTGCGGCCAGCCACTGGATTATCCGGTCCAGCGCACGTCGGGTGTCGTAGGTATCCACCAGCAACGTCGTACCGGGGTACAGTGCAGCGTAGGTGCGGAAGGCCGTCAGTTCGTTGTCGTAGGCCTGGATGAAACTGTGGGCCATGGTGCCCCGTACCGGCAGGTCGAAATCCTGTCCGGCCAGGACATGACTGGTGCCCGCCAGTCCCGCAATCTTATAGGCGCGTACGCCCCGGTAGGCGGCGTCGAGCCCATGCATGCGGCGCATACCAAAGTCGATCACCGGACGATCTCCGGCAGCCGCCACCATGCGCGCCGCCTTGGAAGCCAGCAACGTTTCCAGATGCACGTAATTCATCACCAGGCTTTCCAGCAACTGAGCTTCAATCACCGGCGCCTCCACTTCCAGGAACGGCTCTTGAGCAAACACCGGGGTACCCTCCGGAAGGCAGTGGATATCTCCGGTGAAGCGGAACTCGGTCAGCCAGCTGAGAAATTCGGATTGAAACATATCCAGCCGCTGGAGCCGTTGGATCTGCTCCTGGCCAAAGTGGAAGTGCTGGATTACCCGGCACACGCTTTGCTGACCGCAGGCCAGCATGTAGTTTCGGTGCGGAGGCTGTTGGCGGTAGAACAGGCTGAATACGGCGACGCCATCGCGGCCGGCCTGCCAGTAGGCTTGCGCCATGGCCAGTTCGTAGAGATCCACCATCAATGGCCAACTGGCGGAGGGAAGCAGGTCGCGTTGGTCCTGGCTAGTCATGCCTGGACAACCCTGGCACCGAGGGAGGCAAGTTCGTCGAAGACGCTGTCGGCTTCCTCCTGCCGGACCGCTCGGGAGCCGTCCCGGGGCAAAGTCACGGTCAAACCATTTTTAAGCGCGTCACGCACCGTTGCGGCTACGCACACGTCCAGTGCCAGCCCGACCACCCGGAGTTGGGTTATCCCGCGCTGTCGCAAAAATGTCGCCAGGCCGGTGCCTTCAAACGCCGAGTAGTTGTCCTGATCGAACGCGGTGCCCTTGCTGACCCGGATCGCCTCAGCCGGCAAGTTCATGGCGGGGTGAAACGCCGCCCCGGCGGTGTCCTGAACGCAGTGGGGCGGCCATGGACCGCCCATGGCCTGGAAGCTGCAGTGATCCACGGGGTGCCAGTCACGGGAGGCGATGATTAAGCTGCCCTGACGTTGCGCCCGAACGATTTCGGCATTTACCGTGGCAAAAATGCCATCGCTGTCGGGCACCGCCAAGGAACCGCCGTTGCAGAAATCGTTCTGGATGTCCACCAGTAGCAAAGCTTCGGATGTGGTCATGAGGTCCTCCTGTGCTCAAGGGGACGGTTTCTCGAGGGGGCGGTGCAGGCGGGTAAACGCTGCCTGTGAAAACCGGTGGCTTCATCGAAATAACAGGTAAACCACCAAGGGTGGTTGTGAATCACTCCGGATCATCTCTGCCTGCAGCGACTCCCTCAGTAACTTTGGGCCCAAAGCGAGGATTTAACAAGCTCCGCCCCCTGGTAGCTAATCCCTGGTAGCTTGGACCGGGGAAACAGCAAAAGGTTGGCGTTCGGCCGCCAGGCCCGATTGAGCCCGAATCTCGGTGGCGAAGGCAGAAAGATGGGGGGGCACCGGGCACCGGGGACTGGGATGCTGGCCCGAAGGGCGCCGGTTCTTCGTTTATCTGCGCCAGTTCAATGCCGGTTTCACGCACTCACGCTATGCTTGGGGAACGGCAGGAAACATAGGCGGTGTTTTCACGGAGGCAGGTGCTGTCGCTTGAACGGAACGCCGTTCTGTCGGCAAAGTTATCGGGGTGCCATTCAAAGGCGCCCTGACTCAGGGAATGATGTACATGGAAACGGAGCGGCATGAACATTCTGGGCATTAATTACTTCTTTCACGATACCTCTGCCTGCGTCGTCAAAGACGGTGAACTCATTGTCGCCCTGGAGGAAGAGCGCTTCACCCGAAGGAAACACACCTTTCAGTTCCCGGTGACGGCAATCGATAAATGCCTTGAAATCGCGGGCCTGTCCTACGCCGACATCGACCATGTGGCGCTGTCCATCGCGCCATACAAGGATCTGGCGAAGAAGCTGGTGTACGCCGCTTCCCTGACCAGGAACGCCAAACCGTTCGTCAAGCATGAGTTCTGGGGCATCTTCGCCAAGCAGACCACGTTCCGACGCTGGTACAAATCCAAGTGGTCCAACGGCGTGGGCCCTCGGATCCATTATGTGGAACATCACCTCTCCCATGTTGCCGGAACCTATTTTGTCTCGCCCTATGACAAGGCGGCACTGCTGTCCATCGACGGCTCTGGCGAATGGTCCACCTCCATGTTGGGAGTGGCGGGGGGGAATCAGGTCAACGTGTTTGCCGAGAGCTTTTTCCCCCATTCGCTGGGTTCCTTTTACGAAGCCGCCACTCAATTCTGCGGATTCCAGCCCAACTACGATGAAGGCAAGACCATGGGACTGGCGCCCTTTGGCAACCCGGACCGGTTCTACGATCAGGTCAGAAAATTGGTGCGGATCACCAGTGTGGGCAAGATAGAGCTGGATCTGAGTTATTTTCAGTTCCAGAACTACGGCCACCAGCGCTGTAGCCGGAAATTTTTCGATACCTTCGGTGAGCCCCGGCACCCGAAGGCACCCTTCGAGGAACATCATCACGACGTCGCGGCGGCATTCCAGCAGGTGCTGGAAGAGCGGATTCTGGATATGTGCCGAATTCTGGAGCAGCGAACCGATGCCGAACACCTGGTCATCGCCGGCGGCGTCTCGCTGAACAGCGTGGCCAATGGCAGGATCGTGCGGGAGACCCGATTCAAGGACGTTTATGTGATGCCGGGGGCCGGTGACAACGGCACCTGCATCGGCGCGGCCTACTATCTCTACAACGGGATTCTCCAGCAGCAGCACCGCTTCCACCACAACAGCCCGTATCTGGGCACGGCCTACTCATCCGATGAGATCGAACGCACGCTGAAAGAATGCAAGGTCTCCTACCAACGGTCGGAGGATATATGCCTGGATACCGCCAAGCTGCTGCGGGAAGGGAAGATTCTGGGATGGTTCCAGGGGCGCATGGAAATTGGCCCACGGGCCTTGGGCAGCCGCAGTATCCTTGCGGATCCGACCCAGCCGGGCATGAAGGACAAGATCAATGCTGAGGTCAAGCATCGGGAAGCCTATCGTCCCTTTGCGCCCTCCTGCCCGGTGGAACACCGCCAGGCGTTTTTTGATATAGAAGTGGAAGACCCGTTCATGCTGAAGGTTTGTTATGTCCGCCAGGACAAGCAGTCGGCGGTGCCCGCGATTACCCACGTCGATGGCAGCGCCCGATTGCAGACAGTGCATGCCGAGACCAATGCGCTCTATCACCGCATGATTAACGAGTTTGGCAAGCTCTCTGGGGTGCCAGTGGTGTTGAATACGAGCTTCAATATCATGGGGGAACCGATCGTCGAGTCGCCCCTGCACGCCATCCGCTGCTTCTTCTCCACCGGGCTGGACAAGCTGGTGATCGATAACTTCATCGTTCACAAGTAGGCCGCCGCCATCGTGATCCGGTTCGCGATGGGGTGATTGCCGCCAGCGGCTATCGCCGGACTGCCACCCCCAGCCACAGGGCGCTGTGGTTGGGGCGGTGGCGTCTAACCTCGGTGCCGTCACTGAGCTGGTACTGCCAGCGTTCGCGGACATAGTAACTGGCGCCCAGGCGGAGTCGGATTGGCGTCAGCAATTGCCATTCCAGCGCAAGGCTGGTGTGCCAGCGGCGCTGTCGCACGTGGCCGGCCCGGTTGAGATCGTCATCGCGGACGCGCCATTGGCCACCATCTGGCCCCATACTCAGGCGCAAGGTTAGCTTCGGATGCCACGGCCACACGATACTGCTGTCAGGGATACCGAGCGCCAGCTGAACCTCGTTGAAGAGCGCTTTGCGCCACTGGGCGGTGGGGTAGGAGAGGTATTCCCCCAGCCTGCTGTCGGCGCGGAGGCCTAACGCTCCGCTGCCCCAGCTGGACAGGTCCACTGTCCGCAGGGCCGAGCCGTGCAGCTGCCAGCCGTCGGCGGACAGGATCTTGAGGTTGCGCAGGACGTTGGAGGACGCGGCCAGTACCGGGCTCAGCTCAAGTTGCCAGGGGTGGAACGAACGCTGCCAGCCCAGGGCGAGGGCATGAACGTGGCCATTGGCGGCGGCAGCGGTTCCATTGACCTCCGGTAGCGCAAGCACCCGGTAATTATGGCGTGCACTCCAGTGGCTTTGTTGCGCCCTGGCGGTTGTGAATTCCAGCTCCAACCGGGTTTCCCGAAAACCGACCCGGTCATTGTGATCAGTGGTCTCGGCACTGAATCCTCCACCGGCCAGAACATTCATCGACAGGCCGAGCAGGATAAGCAAGCCAACACAGGCGTGGGGGGCGGCGGCCATGGCGAGCCTCGCTTGGGACGACGTCTGTTAGGCTGGTTGATCGCGTCAAAAAGCGCAAGTAGAACTGTTGTGCAGGAAAGCCTGTCAGGCTTTAAGAGCGTTAAGCGTTAAGCGTTAAGCAGTAAGAGGTGAGAGGGAGGAGCGCAGGCTCCCCCCCTTGGGTGCGATGGACGCGAAAGCTCAAGGGCGACCGTATACGGCAATTTCGCTGCCGGCCATGGTCAGCCCCTGCACCGCCACCGAGCCGACACTGCCACCACCGACCTGGACATCCCCCATCCACACGTCGAGGTTGGAGTCGCCGATCGAGAGGCGCATCGCATTGGGCTGTGCGCCGGCGGCGTCGCTCAGCCGGTTGCCGGAGCCAATGGTGATGGTGTTCGACGCCATCATGGCGCTGGTGATGGTGCCGCCGTTCATCAGGGTGTCGAGGTTGCCGCCGGCCGCTACTCGCACATCCCGCAGTTTGACGCCGATCATATCCACGTCTGCTTCCAGGTTGTCGACCGCAAACGAAGACTGGATGATCAGCGAACCGGTGTCGCCACCGCCGGCAAACGGGTTGGTGTTGGTGGCGGTAATGGTGGTTTCACCGACCAAGGCCTGGATTTCCAGATTGGAGATCAGGGTGGTGCCTGGGGCATCGGTCATGTTGGTACCCAGGCCGATGCTGTCGATACCAATGCCCACCTGGAACGGATCGCTTGTGCCCCGATTGGCCAGCTTGATTACTGCATCGCCATTGGCCGCGATGTCGACATCAATCTGCAGTTCCAGGTTGTCGTAGGTCGGATTGCCGGCGCCATCGGTGCCGGATTGCCAGCCGGAGATGCGGATGTTGTCGATCAGCAGGGCGCCCAAGCCGACGCCACCATCGTTCTGGGAGTAGGCGACGCGGTCAATGTTGATGTTGGCGTCTACTTCCACGGTGATCCCGGCCTGGCCGGTGACATTCCCCATCGCAGTGTCGTCCATTGGAACCAGACCCTGCGCCATGACAGGCAAAGCGGTGGTCGCTGCGACAACAGCGCACGCAAGTTTTGTTACTGAAGGCATTGTTATTGTCCTCGGGCAAATTTCAGGATGAAAGCTGGTTTGGCCATCCTTTGCTGATGTTGATCAGTGTTCCGAGAACCGTTGTTATTTTTATGGTGACGCTGTTTGCGTTTCTTTTTTCTGCATCGCTTTCTTTTATGATTGTCTGGTCCCCGCTGTCCTTGGATGGGGTGTCTGATCCAGACAGCTCAAACATAGCGCCTGCAACGACAGTTGACTACGCGGTGGTGAACCGTTTCACAATTATTTACCTGGGATTTGTGATGCAGTTCCGGTTTCCAGCCTGGCCTTCACCAGATCGTGCAGCCGGGGCTCGATCACCTGTTGCACCGCGTTGCCGATCCGCCACTCTTGGTCCTCCTGCCAGTAAGGCACCACATGTAACAGACCCAGGCCGGCCAAATGCTGCATTTCGATCAGCAGGTAGCGCACGCTCTCAAGGTTCCGGTCATCGGCGGCCAACGCATCCTGAAATTTGGACAGTAATTCCTCGGTCAAGGCCGGACTGCTGTCCGTGGTGATGTACAGCAGGCTGGCGATGAGGCTTCCCTCCAGGGCACCCTGTACCACGGTTTTCTGGATGGCGTGGGCTGCGATATCCGGCGGTACCTGCTGCTCGCTGGACAGGCGGATAAATCGTCCGCCGCCTTCGTAATCGCCGACATACGCAAAGGGCCGGATACCGCCCTGACGGCGTACCTGCTCGAGGGCTTCGTCGATGGAGGATGCCAGCAGGTGTTGGAGATTGCCGAGCACCACCTCTCGCTCGGTTTCGCTGAGTGAGCGGAACACCGTGGTACGTACCGAATCTTCATCTGGGTTGGCCATAACCGGGTTGGTGACAGCGAGCAGGGCCAGAAGGGCGCCAAGAGCGATTCGTCGAAGGCTGATCATGGTCGAACTCCTTTTTTATTTTGGAGAGTGCTAATTTATTTTGGAAAGTGCTAACTGGTTTATCTTGGAAAGTGCTAATTGGTTTATCTTGGAAAGTGCTAACTGGTTTATCTTGGATAGTGCTAACTGGTTTTTCTTGGGTAGTGCTAACTGGTTTTTCTTGGGTAGTGCTAACGGGTTTATCCTGGACGGCGCTAGCCGGTGTTGGGATACCGCCAACGCCGAGATGCGACTTTTCGACGTATTGCAGCACGACTGGACAACAGCTTACCAGCTACAGAATGTCCAGTAACTGCAGGGCAATGGGGAGCGTCAGGGCCGTAAAAATACCGGTTAACCCCATGCCCAGGGAGGAAAAGGCACCCGCCTGGGCACTGATTTCGAAAGCCCGCACGGTGCCAATGGCGTGGCCATTGATGCCCAGCGTCAGGCCGATCAGGCGGTCGTCGGTGATGCCCAGGCGAGTCGCCAGCCAATCCACGAACAGCGAGGCGACGACGCCAGTAACCAACAGGCCGCCCATCAGCAGCGATACCGAGCCACCAATCTGCTGGTTGATGCCAATGGCGATGGGGGCGGTGACGGATTTTGGGGCCAGCGAGGCCAGCACTTCGCTGGAGCCACCGAGTGCCCAGGCGATCGCCAGGGCATAGATGACCGCCATCGTGGCCGCCAGGGGGATGGTCACCAGGATCGGTTTCCAGAGCGCACGCACGTGGTGGAACTGCTGGTACAGCGGTACTCCGAGGGCGACGGTTGCCGGGCCGAGCAGGAAGGTCAGCCAGGCCGCGCCAGCCTGGTAGCTTGGATAGCTGATGGAACTCAGCCACAGCATGGCGGCCAGCAGCAAGCCCGCCAGCAGGACGGGCGGGCACCATACCGGTTGACGCAATTTGCGAAACACCGCCACCGCCACAAAATAGGCGATCAGGGTGAGCAATACCGACAGGGCAGGGCTTTGCACCAGATGAGGAAGGGTGTGGCCCAGTCGCTGCAAAAACTCAGTCACGGCGCCCTCCCGCTGGCTGGTTCGATACCAGGCTGCGCAGCACCAGCAGGGTGGTCAGCACGCTGAGAAAGGTGCCGGCAATCAGTCCCACCACGACGGCAATCCACTGGCCATCGAAGCGATCCCCCAGGAAAAACACCCCGACCACGCCGGGCATGATCAGCAGGATCAGAATCGAGATCAGTTGCTGGCTGGCGTTGGCGAGTGCGTCGCTGGCGCCGCCCGTCAGCATCAGCCAGCTGGTCAGCAGCAGCATGCCGATCACGCCGCCGCTCACCGGCCAGTTGAACACGAAACGCAGACCTTCCCCCAGGATCAGGAACAACAGGAGGGTCAGAAAGCCTCGTAACATGGGCATGGGTTGGCCTTGAACGTCTGTCTGAAATTGAGAGGAATACCGCCGCGGCACGATACTGAGGTGGGACGGCCTAAAAAACGGCCGCAGTATGCCCCCTCTACGGCAGCGATGCCAGTATCAGATGGTCCCGCAAATGCCAGAGCAGTTTCCGCTGGCCTACGGGCTACAGGTTCGCGCCTCATTTCTTCGGGAGCACTGGCAGGATACCGGCAAGGGTTTGATTAAGGCGCACAACGGGAGGGGGAAGGAAGGGGCAGTGAGCAGCCAGGCCCCCATCGCCGTCCACTATACTCCTAGGGAACCCGGTTGGGCCCGACACTGAACGGGCAGCGGGACGGTGGAACGGGAGAGCCATACATGACGTCACTGGTGGATCGACTGAAAATGGCCTGGTTGCTGTTTTGGGCAATTGCGTTGACGCTGTTGCTAGCCGGGCCGGTGATCCTGGCGGCCTTGCTGGGCCGCACCGGCAACCTGGCGTTCAACCTCACCAAGGCGTGGGCCTGGTGTTTGCTGAAGCTGGCGGGCGTGCGACTGGAGGTGCGGGGGCGCGAGCACATTCAGCCCGATACCCGCTATGTGATTGTCAGTAATCACCAGTCTTATTTCGATCCACCGGCGCTGGTGCTCAGCCTGGGGCTGCAATACCGCTGGGTGATCAAGAAGGAGCTACGTAAAATTCCGCTGTTCGGATTTGCTCTGGAGGCGTCCCGCAATCTGTTCATCGATCGCTCCCAGGGCCATGAGGCGCTGCGCAGCATTCAGCAGGGGGTCGCCCGATTGCCGCCCGGCACCGGTGTGCTGTTTTTCCCGGAGGGAACCCGGTCCATCGACGGCCGGATGCTGCCGTTCAAGGTTGGTGGATTCCTGGTGGCGCGGGAAGGCGGGCTGCCAATCCTCCCTATCACCATAAATCACTCCCGGGCCCGGCTGCCCAAGGGCCGGCCGGTGTTCACCCCTGGTCCCATCGAGATCATCATCCACCCGGCCATCGAGCCTGCGACAGCCGATCCGCAAGGCCATGCCGTGGAATCGCTGGATCAGCTGGTGGAACGGGTACGTGGGATCATCGCGGCGGATTTTAAGGGTGCGCTCTGAACAGGTGCGCTTTGAACAATAGCTGCGGCGGGTTCAATGCGCCTTCACTTTCTGTTTACCGCAGCGCTGGCAGCGGTAGACGGTGACCAGCTTGCCCTCCTTAACGTCAAACTGCTTTTCCTTGCACACCTCCCATTTGTGAAAGTCGTGCTGGCACAGGCCCTTGCGAGGGGCTTTTCGTACCGGTTTCCTGAACGGGAGAATGGTGGCCATGTTGACGTTGTCTATTGGACCCGAGGCTTGTGTGAATATCCCAATGCTTCCACCTTCCTGGCACGGTTGCAACTCCATGTTGCTCTTGCAGTTCTTGTGGCTATTGCCCTTGTGGCTTTTGCCACTCGCTCAGCTGTTTTGTTGGGGTGCCTCATTGAGTAGGGTGGGCTTTTTCAGCGCCCTGGCAAACAGCTCTTTTTCTTCAGCAATCGCCATGGCAGCCTTCTCGGCCAGCTCCTCACCCAGCCCGTCTACCCGGGCCTGCAGGAACTGAGTGATTTCTTCCGCCAGTTCCAGGACCTTATCCCGGGCATCCGCATCGGACTTGGATGAAAACAGCATGGTATCCGGGTGTTTCAGCGCCATGTCCAGTCCATCCCTCTCTGAGTAATACAGTGCTTGTACTGCCATTGATGCATCTCCATAGGGTTGCCGGCCTACAGCCGACAACGGCGATTAAATTCGAGTCGCAGTTTACTTGATTTAACTGTATATAAAAACAGTATTTTGCTCAAAGGTTCCTAAAAACATTATGAGCAACCCAACGAACTATGCCCTATAGTTATAAACTGCACGGACAAGAGTTCGTATATAACGAAACCGGATGACATTTCATGGATGAACGACGGAGGCCGTTGGCGATGGTGGGTAATTTGCTACAGCGCTGGAGCCATCGAGTGTTGCTGGCCGGTTGCCTGGGCGTCCTGCTGGGTTGTACCAGCACGGCGCCAGATCATCTGGGGCATGGCGGTAATAGCGTCTTGCGGCCATGCCCGGAAAAGCACAATTGCGTCTCCAGCCTGGGCGACTATCGCGACAGGGAGCACTACATTGCCCCATTGGTTGCCAGTCCGGCGACCTGGTCATCGTTGCCGTTGGTTCTATCGGCACAACCGAATCTGCGGTTGGTTGAGCAGGATGGCCATTACCTGCGGGCAGAAGCCACTTCGCGAATTCTTCGCTTTGTGGATGACCTGGAGTTTCAGTTCCGGCCTGACCAGGGGGTGATCCACATGCGTTCCGCTTCTCGGATCGGTTATTCTGATTTCGGGGTCAATCGGGATCGGCTGGAGCGGATTCGCCGTAGCCTGAGATTGACGATTCAGTCTCCATAATTGGCTGGAAATACCAGAGTCTCACCATGCTGCATGACCCTGAAGCTGCATTCCGCCACCTTTTGCTCTGCCAGTGCCTTGCGTAATCGGCGGGGTGGTTCATCCATCGGTTCATCGGTAAGCACGAAGGTGCCCCAGTGCATGGCGACCGATTGCCGTGCGCCAATATCCCGATGAATGTGAACGGCTTCTTCCGGTGCAACGTGCACCGGCGCCATGAACCAGCGCGGTTCGTAGGCGCCAATGGGAATGAGGGCCAGGTGAATGGGGTCGAAGATCTCCCCAATCTGGCGGAATACCGTGCCATAACCGGTATCGCCAGCAAAGTAGAGGCGGTAACCGTCAATCTCCATCAGCCAGCTACACCACAAGGTAGTGTTGCCGTCGAGCGCCGTACGGCCACTAAAGTGCTGGGCAGGCAGACAGAATACCTCGGTGTCATGATTTAGCGTGTGGGATTGCCACCAGCCCAACTCAATCAGGTTGTGGATGCCCCGGCGTTCAAACCAGCGCCGCAATCCCAGTGGAATGCAGAACTGAAGTGCGTCCCCGAACCGTCGGTATAGCTGTTTGATGGTGCCGTCGTCCAGGTGATCGTAATGGTTATGGGAGATCAGTACCCGATGGATCGGAGGCAGATCCGCTACCGTCAGGGCTGCCGGGGTGTAGCGCCGGGGACCGACAAAGCGGAAAGGGCTGGCCCGCTCCGATAACACCGGGTCAGTCAGTACATTGTTCCCCCGGTACTGGAAAAGGAACGAGGAATGGCCCAGCCAGGTCAACTGGGCATCCGATGGGGGTTGGGACAACAGGTGGGCATCGGGGCGTAGCAGGTGGTATCGCTTGCCCGTTGGAAACCGCCGGCCCGGCGCCAGCTGCCATCTGAGGAAGTCCCTGAGGCCGTGCGAGGGCACGGGCTCCAGATTCTGGAAGCGCGGGCTGGCGGTCGGTACAGAGTCAGCCAGCTCAGCCAGGCGTTTGCGGTCTACGTTCATGACGGGTGGGCGAACCTCGAAGTCATCCCTTGAGTGGTCGGCCTGGACGTACCGTCAGTCGCAGAACCTGAACGGCGGAGTTCAATTAGGCCGCTTCAGTGTAAGCAACCGTCAGTCCAATTGACATAGGCCTGCCCAATTGGCCCTACTACCCCATATCCCACCCACATATGGCCACTTTGTGAGCGATTTACTTTTGTCATAGTCGTTCCAAAGGCTCCCTGGGAGTTATTTGTCCATCAATGAAGGCGAAAACAATGACGACAGAAAACGCGCTTTGGGGATTTCCCATCGATCAGGATCTTCACACCAGCGCCCGCGAAACGGCACAGCGTATTCAAGCCGATGACGGTCAAGGTACCCGTGCGCTGAGCCAGGAAGCGGCCCAGGTGGTGGTCAAACTCACCCAGCATGGCCTGCAGAGCTATTACTACCGGCCAACGGAGATCGTGCCGCTTACCCCGACCCTGAAAAAGACCGCGGATACCGGAATCAAGGCGATTATGGCCGCCATCCAGATGGTGATTAAACAGTTTTTCAGCAAGCGTTCCGATGAAGAACTGAAGGAACTCAGTGGGTACCTGGAGCACATGCTGTGGCAACGCTCGGACAGTTCAGAGCCGCATCTGGTGTTCAGTGTGCATGAGGAGCTGCACCAGCGCGCGATCGCTCTGATTGCCCAGGTGCGTACAGAATCCGATACCTCGGCGTATATTGATGGCGTGATCGATGCGCTGTGTGAAATTGTCGATCTCAGCATCGTTCATTACTACCAGCACCCCACCAGCAAGGTCAGCATGGGGCGGATCAGCAAGAAAACCGCGGACGTGGGAATCAATACGGCGGAAAAAGGAATCCGCAAGCTGATTGACCGGTTATTGCGGGATCTCAAGCATGAACAGCTGGTGGAGTTGTCTTACCACCTGGAGAGCCTGATTCATACACGAGAAGGCTAACAGGTTCCGCTGCCTTCCTTTGGCGGCGGGCGGTTGCTCCCGGGGGAGGTGGTTACGGCAGCTTCTTGATCGCAGCCACCTGTTCCTCAGGCTTGTTGTGAGGCCTGCTGGGCCAAATCATGGCGGTTGCTGAATCCCCAAGAAATGCTACCGAACGGTCGGGATTGCGAATTTCGACGACGGCAAGGTAGGCCCAAAGGCCAACGATAAAAATAATCGTCGAAAGGACGACACGCCAGCGATGTTGGATGTGGCATGCGTGCGTGGCGGTCATTTCGTTGCTCACAGATTCTGGGCCCGTGGCAGGGTGTAGTTCTGGAGCAGGTTGAGTTCATCGCACAGGGCGCAATCGGGAGTATCGCACCCATCGATTCGATGGATAGTGGCAGTGTGTGCGGTGTCCGCAAAGCTGGGGCGGGGGAGGTGACCGAACTGAGCGACATGTTCGTACAGGCCTTTGATGGCTTCCTCCCGACTGGCGAATGGGCCCAGTTCAGGAACCTCGCGAGTGCGGACATACCACTGATTGTTCTTTTCCAGAAGTCTCTTTTCCACTTGGTAAAGCTCGCCGGAGCGTATTGCCTGACTCGTCATGTGTTTTCCCCTGTACATTCGCTGATTTATTGTTTTGTTTTTAGTTGGGTGCATCGTGCGCCCTTCACAGAGAAAACGTCGAACAGGTCACAATCGTTCCATGAAAATGTTGTCATTAAAGGCCGTTGAGTTGCACTTGCAGTCATTTGCTCCAGCGAGGTGTGAGTCAGTATTGACCGCAATGCCGGGGGCCTGCGGCGGTGCGCCGACAGACATTGCCGGATGAGCTTTTATACTGGCCCGGAACGGATCTGGAATTGCCGAATCCAATAACAACAAATACAACCTCCGGTATTTAAATGACCAAGACAATCTGTACGTGGCTGCTGGCCACGAGTCTGTTACTCCCCGCAGTGTCTGTCGCCGTTCCCTCTGACGTCATCGAGCGGGCCTGGCGGCCTCCGGTGGAACTCACCGGGCAGGGCAATGCCGATCTGGCTGTGTCGCGAATGAGGGACTATGTCTCTCTGCAGCGGCTGATGATGGACCACACCGAATACCACCAGCAGACCCAGGATTTCGTCAATGATCTCTGGCGTTCTCTGGAGCGTTTTGATCTGGAAGGCTTCTATCGGCTGTTGCCGGAAGAACGCTCGCAATGGCGCCAGCTTCAGGTGTTCGGGGCCGCAGATCGCGGGGTTTACCGTATCGGGCCGGAACCGCTGACCACTGAAGCAGCTTCCGATACATGGAACCTGGGGGATTTTGAGGCCCGGATTCGAGCCCGGGAGATCGACGCGTCCAGCGCCACCCATTATCTGTTGAACGGCAATCTTGAACTTGGCCTCGGTGGCATTACCTGGCCGTCCATGGTGCAAGCGACCCGCGAAACCCTGCGGCTGATGGTGGAGAGCGATCCAAACTTTTCCGGCAATCGTTCGGTACCCGCTGAGCGTTATCGCTCCCTGGTGCACTCGATGAATCCTCAGTTAACGCCGCGGGAGGTGGAGGTACTGGCACCCCTGTGGGCCGCCTATCCGGATATGTGGAACCTGATCGCGGGCCTGGGTCAGGTGGAAGGCTTGCTGGTGTCTGGAGGCAGTCAGGGCGATTATCGGGAGGTGGCCGCGGTGTTCGTGCTGGACCCGGACCGGTTACGCCACGGCTATCCCTCGCTGTCGCAGTATCTGGATCAGCTCGATAACCTGTTGCAGTTTCAGCTTCGGGTCTATGATGACCACGGCCAGTTGATGGCCCTGGCGTTTGACACTGAGACCCTGCGGGGGAAGCTGACAATGTCGATCAGTGATGGTCAGGTGTTGCCGACCCGCCACGGCAAGCCGATCACCGATCCCCAACCATTCGACCCACGGCATCCCAAACAGCTGACTGTCAGGGTGAACAGCCAGATGGATATTCTTGGGATCATCGCCAATGTTCAGGGCATGACCGCCCAGGTTGAGTACCTACCAACCGCCACCGGCGCCCGATTTGAATGGAAAATTCAGGATGTCCCTGGCATTCGCGTCGGCGGTCGGGCCTTGGGCATGGTGCCGCCAGACCTGATTGACGTGTTCATCCCCCAGCGCATTGACGAGCTGATCGTGGATTTTCTGACGGTGGCCTGTAAGGGCAATAATGGCGATGGCATCGCCGGTTCGCTGGAGTTGAGGGAATCGGAGGATGGCGGGTCGACACGTCTGAATGCCGAAGGCTCGTTCGAGGGGCTGGACAACTTCCTGGTCCGTGTCGGCATGAGAATCATCAACAATCGCATCATCCCGAATGGCAGCGTATCAGAAGAGTTGCGGCAACTGGTCTACGACGTCCATGAGGCGTTTTCCCGAGATCTGGACCAGTTCGAGCGTATCAGTGCGACTCCCTGATGGCCCTGCAACACGTACCTGAAGCGGCATGTCGGCTCTGCGCCAACAGAAGGTAGGAGAGTGAACCCGGCGTTATGTGTGCCGGGTTCACCGGCTTACGTTCAGAAATCCTCGGAGTCGAAGATATAGCGTTTCCGTTCGTGGGCGGTTTCAACATGCTCCGGGAAATCGATACCCCAGGAATCCTCCAGGGCTTGCCTGTCTTTCATCATGCCTTCGCTGCTGGTCGGACCGGCAGCGGTTGCCCCATATCTTTCATGAATGTCCTTGATGGGGTCGGCCTGTTGGGCCACTCCGGTTTCATTGCGCCGATCCGCCTGGCCCTCGGCGATAGCAAAGGCCGAAGCGAACACCAATGCGGCGGCTGAAGCAAAGAGCATCATGCGCTGAATGATCATGATCGAACCTCCGTTTGCGATTGCTCTGCTTGATACGAATCCATAACTGAACAAGTTCCGCTTCTGAATTCGTATCAGTTGGACAGTGAATTTCGGCAAAGTTCGTCGGTGGCCCAGTTAATTTGACGAAACGTCGAGCCATGATTGGAGATCAAGGCGGTCACGGCTCATGGCTTGCAGCTCACTCCATTTGCTGATGTCCAATGCACCGAATCAACGGCTCACCTAAACTTGCTATGACGTAAGACTTGTGTCGTAAGCCATTGATGGGGGAGCAGCCGGTGCAGATCGCCTACCGCGCCAACGACCTGGCCGAGGCCCATATTGTGGCGGGCCTGTTGAGAGCCCGTGGCATTGAAGCCCACGTTGGCGGCCATTTTCTTCAGGGGGCAATAGGCGAAATAGGTGCGTCCGGTTTTACCAATGTGCACGTTGACGATGACGACTACCAGCAAGCCCGTGAAATTGTGGAAGAGTATGAGCGCACCGTCCCACGGGTAGCCCGTCGGGCCCGGGCGAGTCAAAAGGTGGACCGCTATGCCCGCGGATTCCTCGCCATCCTGTTGCTGATTGTGCTGGCCCTGGTTCTGGCGGTGAATTGGTAGTCGGCACGGACTGCTTCGGAAGGCGGCCGGTGCATTGGCGAAGGCCTGGCCCGCGAGTATGGCGCCTAACAACATGCCGTTACGGGCGGTCAGATCCTGCCCCTGGGTCGCTGCCGTGTGAATGGCGCCGGTAACGGCCGGTGGCAGTCCCAGGGTGAACTCGGCATCCAGCAGTGCCAGATCCAATGCCTGCGGTCAGAACACTCGCGTCAGTCACCAGAAAGGGGCGGGTGATTCCAGGGCTCTGGCCTGATCCCCCAGTTGCTGGCTGGCACCGGGTTCACATAACAGGTTCCGGGTGGTGGAGAACTGGAAAGCAGTCATTGTGAGCTCCTGTTTTTGTTGGAATTTGTGATCGAGGCTCCCGGGACTTGTGCCTCGTTTTACAGCGTTTTAGCTTCCGGTAACACGCTGCAATAGTCGGGGGCTGACGACTGTGATTGTCAGTTTTACCAAACGTTATCCGGGAGGGACAGGGGTAGGTGGTGATTTGTTATTTAACCTAATGAAAAGTATAGGGAAGATGTTTTTCTTGGGGGGCCTTTTATGACTTACTTCAGGTTTCCGTGACGGGTTGTTTCCTTTCAGACTGTACCGGAATGTAGTGAGATGTAAGCTGGGAGATCTGTCACGATTTTTTGTCGTACATCTGTGCAAACTGACGTCAATTATTGGACATCAGCGGGCGGAGACCAACATGTACGTCAAGACTATTTTCCTGATTTCGGTAACGGCAGTACTTACCGCTTGTGGCGGTGGCGGTGGTGGCGGTGGCAGTGATTCTGGAAAGTCGAACGCAGTGGCTGATTCCCAGGCCGAGGCCGCTTCTTCGTCAGGCCAGCAAACGGCTACATCACATCGTGAGCCCGGATGTTCGCTCACTATATATCAGCAGGAGATGCTGGCTCAGCTGAACCAGGCGCGAGCTGCGGGCCGCAGTTGTGGCAGTCAGCGTTTCGATCCGGCACCGGCATTGCGCTATAGCTGTACCATCCAGCCTGCGGCGCGGGCTCACAGCATCGATATGGCCAGCAATAATTTCTTCAGCCATACCGGCTCCGATGGCTTGCGGGTTTCCCATCGGGTGGATGCGACCGGTTTCGAATGGAGCGTGGTGGGCGAGAACATTGCCGCGGGCTTTGACAGTGTCGGCGAGGTGATGGAGGGATGGCTGGATAGCCCCGGTCACTGCCGCAACATCATGGATCCCCGCTTTGAGATCGTCGCAGTGAGTCGAATCGACACCTCCAGCGCCGATTACGAAAACTATTGGACCCAAGTCTTCGCCGCCCCCCGGTGATGCTGGGTTTTACCGCCCGTTCGGCACTTGAGCGAGGTCAGCCATCCGGTGCAGGATCGCATTGCAGGCCATCGCACATTGCAGGCCATCGCTCGGCGGACTACAGGATGATTACACCTCGCCGCTGGATGCGGCCTGTTACTGGACACAGATTGTACAAACAAGTAACCTTGCCGGCTCAAAAATTAACCAGCTCTTACTTGGGTCGACATGAAACCTGCAACTTTGAAACTGTTTATTACCGGCCTTTGCCTATTGTTCATGCTGGCGGGCGCGCTGATTCTTGTTCAGGCCATGGCCCGCGGAGGTGCCGCCCAAACCATGACGCTCGGAGCCATGCTGATTCTGGTGCCCGCATCCGTCATGATGACGCGGTTGCCGAAACTCTGGAAGTTGCAGTCCATGACCCTTAACTGGTACCAGTCCACCTATCCGCAAGCGGTAAGGGGTGACCAGGTAGCCTGCTTCGAATGCGGTAGCGATCAAATCCAGTCCCGCGACCTTAAGGTTCAGACAGGCCATCGCGGCCACTTCTGTGGTGAGTGTGAAACGGCGCTTTACTACTCCTGAATTTTACTACTCCTGATTTAACCTGTTCGGTGGTGCGAGCCTGGCGTCACCCTGATTTACACCTTTCACCCGGGCTTTTGGGTGGTACGCGCCAGTCTTGAGTCATCCTCGCCGGTAAGCCCTGTTCAGGTACGCCGCTGTCTCAAGGCTGGTGATTCCTGGTACCAAAGTCTCTTCCTTTCCTGGTGCGCGACCTGCGTTGGTGTCAGGGTTTTATACATCGATCCTGCAATGGTCGAGCTTGCCTTTCCCAAGTTTATGAAAGGTCCCAAGTTCCATGGCTGGTTTGGATCTTGCAGTGTTCCGGTTATGCCCACGACGGCTCCAACCCCCTGCGCGTACGCGTCCTGCCGTGCCGCGCCGTTCCTTGGGGTCTGGAGCGCGTGGGCAACCATGGAGTCAGGCCACCAAGAGAATCAATTAAAATATTTGGAATCAGAAGGCTAGGAGCCTTGGTTTTGCTTTGCCTGGCGGTCAGCGCCCAGGCAGATCTGGCGCGCAGCGAGGTGGCTGGAATCACTTCCTTCGCGCACACGAGTCTGATCTGTCCACTGAATGACGCGCTCACCAGTACATGCGCCACTTTTCTATACATTGGTGAGG
>JBFHLR010000035.1:0-21376 GCA_041594735.1 Marinobacter sp. | reverse complement strand
TCTGATGCAGACAGGGGTCCTGAGACCACAGGAATGGCCGCAATTCGACACAGGTCCCTTCTTTCCCGCAAGGAAGGCTCTATACTTGCGACCAGGACCACGCCGATGAGGTGGTCGACTTGAGGAAACGACAGGATTTCAAGGGTTCGCGATGACAGCCCCCAAGCGCCGCTTTTTGCCAACGGTCGTCACTGCGCTGACGCTGCTGGCCGTCTCAGTGCCTACGTTTGCCGACAGCATCCGACGCATTGAGCACCCCGATGGCTCGGTGGAGTTCACCAACGTCGGCAGCAACCAGCCTCTGGCCTCGTCCGGCAATGCCACCGTCTACCGTTACCAGGACAACAACGGCGTCGTTTCCTACAGTGGCCACCGCCCCACCGACGCCAGTTACGACGTCATCCGTTTTCACTGCTACGCCTGTAATCCCGCCTCCACCGTAAACTGGCTGACCACGCCACTGTTCCACGGCCGGTATCGGGACGAGATTCTGGCAGCCGCCATCGAGTACGAAGTGGATCCGGCCCTGGTGCGGGCGGTGATCCATGCCGAATCGGCCTTCAATCCCGCCGCCGTCTCTCCCAAGGGAGCCCAGGGTTTGATGCAGCTCATGCCCGCTACCGCCCAGGAACTGGAAGTGACGGACGCCCTCAATGCCGCGCAGAACATTCGTGGTGGCGTACTCTACCTGTCCCGTATGCTGGACCGGTTCGATAACGACGTCACCCTCGCCACCGCCGCCTACAACGCCGGCCCCGGTGCCGTTAGCCGTTACAGCGGCATTCCGCCCTACGCCGAGACCCGGGCCTACGTCGAGCGGGTGGGCATCCTGCATCGCCGGTATGGCTCGCGCTAATTGCAGCTCCCGTTTCGGCGCTTAACCCACAGCTCGACATGCCCACCGGTGCTCAATCGGGCGCCCCGGTTCAGGCGGCGACGCCGTGAGCCCGTAACACCTCAACGAACGTCTCAGGCTCCGGCCGGACCCGGTAATTGTCGGTCAGGTCGGCGAACAGGATCGTGCCCTGGGCGTTAGTGATCAGTACCGTGGGCATCACGGTATCGCTGTCGTAACCCAGAGCCTCCAGGCCTTTGGGCAGCCCGTTCTCGGCGTCGATACCGAGCGCCTGGGCAGCGCGGTTGTCGGCGTCCACCAGGAAGCGGAAAGGCACCTGAAACTTCGCTGCCAAGCTGCGGGTATTGTCGTGGGGCTGGGGGCTGATCAGCGCCACGGTGACCCCGAGGTCGGCAAGGGCCTGGTACTGGCCGGCCACTTCCTTGATCTGCGCCATGCACAGCGGGCACCAGTTTCCCCGGTAGAAGATCAACAGCGCGGGCTGGCCCAGGAAATCCGAGGAGGAGACTGAACGACCCTCTTCATCCTGCAGGCTGAAGGCCGGCAGGCGCTCGCCCACTTGCAACAGCCCTGTCCGGCTGTCCCGCTGAAACCGGGAATACCAATACACATAAACCGCCACGCCGACACCGCCAATCAGGGCGCTGTAGCCCAATTGCAGCATCAGCATCTCGCCCGACCACCCCAAGGCCAGCGTGAGCGCCGTGCCCACCCAGGCGGCGGCTTGATACCCGGGCAGGTTGGCACTGGTTCTCGCCACATCCGACAGAAACAGGCGCAGGAAGAAAAACACCATCGGCCAGGTGGCCAGCGCCACGCCGCTCCAGCCGCTGCGCGGGCCTTCCACCCACACACCCAGCAGACTGTGACCTGCGGCAACCGCCAGCAGCGTCAGGTAGCCAGAAATAAACAGGGATTTGGATCGATTACTCATATTGGAGATTCCTAATCAAGGGTATTCAGGGCGGTTGCGATGGTAGCCCGCAACAGTGCCTCGTTTTGGCCTTCCCGGACGACGACGCGCAGGCCGCGGACCACCGTCATGAAGAACGCCGCCAACTGTCGCGGGTCCTTATCCCGGGCCAGCGTGCCATTCGCCACCGCCAGTTCGAAGCAGTGCTCAAGTGCCCGTTCTACCTTGTGCAGCTGTTCGCTGGCGAAATTTGCCAGTTCATTGTCCAGCCCCGACTGCTCAAGCACCGTGTTGACCAGTAAACAACCCAGGCGGCGTTGCTCCTCCGGCAGTACGAAAAACACCAGTTCGAAGAACTGCCCCACGGATTGCCGGGGATCGCCACCGCTGCGCAGCGGCAGGCACGCCGCTTCCGACAGTCGGGCAAAGTGCTCCAGAGCCTGGAGAAACAGGGCCCGCTTGTCACCAAAGGTGGCGTAGAGACTGCTGCGGCTCAAGCCGGTACAGTCGAGAATCTGCTGAACCGAGGTACCCTCGTAGCCCTGCTGCCAAAACAGCTGGGTGACCTCGGCCAGCGCCTTTTGCTTGTTGAAGGAGACCGGTCTCATCGCGATTCCAGAGAGGGGTTACGGGCTTAGTATTGGAACGATCGGTCCAATATTACCCAAAAAGAACGATCGTTCCAATACTTTCAAGCCTAACCGACAGTGTTACTCCGGGAGCCGTCTTCGTTGCAGATAGGCCTGCAGCAGGAAAGGATGGACCACCAGGGTGTACAAACACAGCACCAGCGCCAGGCACAACAGGTATTCGCGGTAGACGTAGTCCTCCGGCAGCATCAGGATCAGTGCCGCGGACACCGCACCGCGCAACCCGCCCAACACCAGGACATGCTGCCAAGCGACCGGCAGGTTCAGCCGGCCTGCCAGCATCAGCGCACCACCGCCATAGACCACCACCATGCGAGCCAGTACCAGCACCACGATGATGCCAGGGATCAACCAGCTGAACGGGAAGTCGTGCCGGCCCACCGTGACCCCCAGGGCAAAAAACAGGATGCCACCGGCGAGCTGATTCAGGTAATCCCAAAAGCCCACAAACAGCTCCGGTGGCTGGGCGGGATTGGCCGCGGCCCCATGGCCAGCCGCCGGCGATTCGCCACGTCCGCGGACGAACATGAACACCCAGGCCGCGAACATCACCGTGATTACCCCGGATACATGCAGGACCCGCTCCGCCAACAGGAAGCCGCCATACACCAAGGCCAACGTGATGGAGAGTCCGGAGAACTGATTTTTGACCCGCCACAACCGGATCAATTGGGCCGCGCACCCGCCCAGAACGCCCCCCAACACAATCGCCACCACCATGGTCCAGGCAAACGTTTGCGCAGCAGAGGCCACGGTGGGGGACTCCATACCAATGGCCAGGGTCGCCATGCTGAAAAACAGCACAATGGCGATGCCATCATTAAACAGCGATTCACCCTCAATCAGCACCGCGAGCCGCTCCGGCACGGCAAAGCGCTGAAAGATCGCCGATACGGCGGAGGGATCGGTGGCCGCAACCGCCGAGGCAAACAGCAATGCGTCCGCCAGTGGCAACGGCGTCACCGCGTACAGTGGCAGCCCGATCAGAGCCATGGTTACGACGACGCCAATCGTGGCAAAGAAGATAATCGGAACGACCTGGGATTTCAGGTGTCGGGGCGGCAGAGAGCGGGCGCTGGCGAACACCAGCACCGGCAACAACAAGAGGATCACCAGATCCGGGGATACTTCCAGTAACGGCAACGCCGGGAACGAATTCCAAAGCTCACCGTAGACCAACCCGACAAGCAGGATCCAGGATTCCGCCGACAAGCGGGAGTGGCGACTGAACACCCTCAACGCAGCCAGTGCCAGCAACAGAACCACGAATCCGCCCAGCGTTTCCGCCAGGTTACTGTGAACGTCAACCACTGGCGTTCCCTCTCGCGAAAGCCAGAGCTACCGATGTCCGCTGGGCATGTTGACCCGCTGCAGGAACCTTCGCTACACCGCTCGACTTGTATTAAGGAGCCTCTGAATAACTTCAGGCCATCTCTGGCATTCGGCGTTATTCAGAACCTCCTTAAGGGATACTAGGATTGCAAGGAAAGTTGGGCTCTGACCAGCTTGGCCTGGATATCGAGCCAGCTCAGTACGTTATTCTCGGAAAAAGGCTTGGCGATAAAATACCCCTGACCGACATCTGCGCCCATTTCCGAGACGGCGTAGAGCGTGTCCAGATCTTCGATCCCTTCTGCCACGGTAGTGATATTCAGCCCCTTCGCCAACGCCAGGATACTGCTAACAATGTGCCGGTCCCGGCTGTTGCGGCCACTCTCCTTGACGAAGGACTGGTCGATCTTGAGCTCGTCGGCACTGACTTGCTTGAAAAACTCGAAACTGGAATAACCCGTACCAAAATCGTCAATCGAAATCCGAACACCTATCTCGTTTCTGAGTTTGTCACAAATGTACTTTGTCCGCGCCATGTCCTTCATGATGACGGTCTCGGTAATTTCCAGCGTCAATCTTGACGGTTCGACGCCCCAGATGTTCAACGCGTTGGCGACCTCCTTGATCAGCCGGTCCTCATCGAAACAGGCTCCCGAGATGTTCACACTGGTGCTCAGATGATCGTATTTCGCGCCGAGCATCTGAATCTGTCTCAGTGCGTTATTGATGACCCACTTGGTCAGGGGAAAGATGAGATTGGACGATTCGGCATAACCGATAAATTCATTCGGTGGCACATATTCTGCGTTTTGTTTCCAGCGGATCAGGGCCTCAAACGACACACACTTGCCCCGCTGCAGTTCCACCTGAGGCTGGAGATACAGTTCAAAATCACCGGCTTCCAGCGAGTGACTCAAAGCACTGTGCAGGTCATAACCCGGTCCACCGCAGTTCTGGGAGGGACCGGCAATGACCCATCTAGCGGAGGTGTGATAGGCCTGTGTCAGCGCTCTCTCAGCACTCTGGCACAGGTCCGTTGCGCTATGAGTCTGACTGTCCACGAAACTCATTCCAATCTGCGGCAACAAAAACAGGTTCCTTCGCCCTATGGGATACACCTGCATCAAAGACGCCTCCAATTTAGCACAGGCAAGCTCAAGAATTTCGTGACCCACCAGAAAGGGAAGAATCAATGCAAACTCATTACACCCGGTGCGGATCAGGCACTCGTCAGACTTGGCAATCAGCTGGAGCCGACTAAAGGCCTCCGCCAGCAGCAGGTCGCCCGTTTCGTAACCATAGTGCAGGTTGTTCTCCTTCAGGTTACGGAACTTGATGAAGGCCAAGCCGATAGACCGGGTGTGCTTGAGGGACTGGGTGACGTGACGCTGCAATAGCTCGATGAATGCTTGCCTCGGACAGATATCCAGCATAACCCCGCCTTTAGATGTAATATTCGTCAGGATCGATACCGTAGGCCTCATTGGGTAACGACTTTTCGATGTGACACCCTCCCTCGGAATCGGCGTCCTGTCGCGCCAGGTCCACAATCCTGACCTGACTAACCGGGCGCTTGTCCTTATCCAGCACGATCATCACCCTCGGTCGCAGACGGTTCTCCCGGCCGGTCGCCACCACGATGGCCACACTGCCGTCCGAAAGCTCGATCAACGTCCCGGCCGGATAAATGCCAATGGACTGGATAAATTCCTCCACCAGCTCCTTCTGGAATTCCAGGTCGCGCCATTCGTAGAGTTTTTTGATGGCTTCACTGGAGGACAGCGGACGGCGATAGGGTCGAATCGAGGTGATGGCATCGAAGCAGTCTGCCAGCCCGACGATGCGGGCGAACACCGGAATATCAGACCCGCTCAATCCCTCGGGATAGCCCTGCCCTTGATGGCGCTCATGGTGGTAGAGCACGATGTTACGAATGGTGTCGGTAATGCCTTCGCTGTTGTTCAAAATCTCGATGCCCTTGGTCACATGGCACTTCACCTGATTAAACTCCGCTTCAGTCAAGTGGTCGGGTTTCTCGAGAATGGTCGACGGGATATCGATTTTGCCCACGTCTGCCAACAACGCGCCAATGGCCAGTGCCGATAGTTGGTTTCGCGGCAGGCCCAGCTGGCGCCCAATGGCGACGGACCAGATGGACACGCTCATGGCGTGCCGATAGATGTACCCGCCTTGGTGTTTCAGGCGGGTCAACCAGATCATCGCATCCGGGTTCCGGATGACGCTATCGACCATGGGGTCCAGGGTTTGCTTGATCTGCGCCAGATCCAATGACTGACCGTTCGACAGATCATCAAATACTTCCGACAACGTCGATGAGAGCGTGTTTTTGATGCACTTGGCGTTTTCCAGCTCTTCGGCAAACTCGACGGTCTGCGAATAGCGTCCCGGTTTGCTGGATGACAATTCAGACTGCAGTGGCTTGGTGGGCACCTGCTTCGGCTTAATCTCAATCCCGTTGTACGCCATCGAATCTGGTAGGGTTTCACGATCGACATACACGTAATTGCAGTATTTCTTCAGCGTTGCTATGTCCTGCTCATCAAAGATCGTGATCCCCTGAATCTGGAAGGGCGTCTCCAGCCAGGGCCGATCCAGATAGGCGACGAACATGCCCGGTTGCAAGTCATCGACGCTGATCGCGACGGATTCTCGGTCCATCTTCCACTCCACACAATGAGACCAGGCCTAAAGAGGCCGCGTGAAAACTATTGCGCTTGGGTCTGCGACAGTCGGGCGACAACAACGATCCAGCCGCAAGGCACCGACGCCAATGAAGGGCCATGCGGCAGGGTCTTCACAACCCTAGCTGATATCAGCTTAGTCGATTGTGGCGCGCGGTAAACGGTCGGCAACCGTTTTTAGCGGAAGGAGGGCGGCAGACGCCGACATCGCTGGCCCAAGGATGTGGCAAGAATAAGGAGTACGCCCCGGAAACGTTCTTCCGGGGCGTTGGCTTACGACACAAAGACCGGCGGGTTATTCGGAGGCAGCAATCAGGCTCGCATTGCCGCCCGCGGCGGTGGTATCGACACAGAGGTGACGTTCCAGCACGAAGCGCTGAGCCTGTGCCGGCTCGGTGATCAGCGGCAGCAAAGCGCCAGCACGCTGGGCCAGCGCGATTCGATATTGCTTCAGCAGCCCGCGTTCGGCCTCACTGACCACCGCCTCAAAGCCGGTCGCCGTCGCCAGCGCCTCCGGCTCCAGCAGCCCCTCGACACCCACAACGGGCAGACCTGCCTTGGCGGCCTGCGTGACGAACCTGCCGCACCCTGGAGCGATCACCACCACCCGGTTGCCCTGGGACAAGGCCATCGCCGCCTGGGCCAGCGCCACGTCCGCCGTCGGCCCAAGGCACAGGATCACCCCACGGGCATGGTTCGACAGCCGGTTCAGCTCGCCGGTCGGTCCCGGCATGTCTTCCGCGCTGGCGTCGAGAGCCGCAGGCACCTCGCCGAAGATCGGTCGCAGGGCCTCGGCACGAGTGGCCGCCGGCAACACCGGACAGCTTTTCAACCCGTCGATCAGGGTCTGCAGCCGGCCGGCCTTGACCGCCACGGCCGTGGTGTCGGCCGCCAGCGCACGGAACGGCGAGACCAGGAAACGCCGAACGTAATGCGGACCACCGGCCTTGGGACCGGTGCCAGACAGGCCCTCACCGCCGAATGGCTGGGAGCCGACAATCGCGCCGATCTGGTTGCGGTTGACGTAGGTATTGCCCACCTGGATTCGACGGGTCACCCGCGCCACCCGGTGGTCGACCCGGCTGTGAATGCCGAAGGTCAGGCCATAACCCTTGGCGTTGATGTCGTCGATCACCTTATCCAGCTCCCGCGCTTCGAAGGTAGCCACGTGCAGCACCGGGCCGAAGATTTCCTCTTCCAGCTCTGCGATACCGTCGACACGAATCACCGTCGGCGCAACAAACAGCCCGGTTTCCGGCACCGGCACCTGCTTCAGCACCCGGTCACGCCGGGCAAATCGCTCGCAGTGGGCCACGATACGGTCCCTGGCGGCCTGATCGATCACCGGCCCCACGTCGGTGGACAGCAGCCAGGGGTTGCCGACCGTCAGCTCGTCCATCGCGCCATACAGCATGTCCAGCAAATGATCGGCAATGTCCTTTTGCACGTACAGCATGCGCAAGGCGGAGCAGCGCTGACCGGCGCTCTGGAACGACGACGCCAGCACGTCCCGCACTACCTGTTCCGGCAAGGCGGTGGAATCGACAATCATCGCGTTAAGGCCACCGGTCTCCGCCACCAGCGGCGCCTCCGGCGCCAGCTTGTCGGCCATGACCCGATTGATGCGTTGGGCGGTCGCCGTAGAGCCGGTGAAACAGACCCCGGCAATACGCGGGTCCGAGGTCAGCGCCGCGCCCACGGTGGCGCCGGTGCCCGGCAGCAGCTGAACCGCTGCTTTGGGGATGCCCGCCTCATGCATCAGCTCGACCGCGCGGGCGGCGATCAGCGCCGTCTGCTCCGCCGGCTTGGCCAGCACCACATTGCCTGCCGCCAGGCCCGCCAGCGCCTGACCGGCAAAAATCGCCAGCGGGAAGTTCCACGGAGAGATGCAGCACAGAACGCCGCGAGCCTCGCCGCTGCCCTGGTTACGAATACCTTCGTTAGCGTAAAAGTGGGCGAAGTCCACTGCCTCGCGAATCTCGGCGATGGCGTCCAGCAACGACTTGCCGGCCTCGCGGGTGGTCAGGGCGAACAGTTCGTCGGCGTGGGCTTCGAACAAATCGCCCACCTTGCGCAGGCGCAACGCCCGCTCTTCCGTTGGCATCCGCGACCAACTCTGGAACTCTTCCTTGGCGGCTACGATGGCGGATTCGATGTCCGCCGCGGACGCCTGGACCACATGCCCCACCAAGTCGTCAGGATCGGCCGGGTTGCGCACCACCAGCACTTCCGTGCCGACGAACTCGACCGCCATCACCGGCCCGCCTTTCCAGCGATGACTGCGGAAGGCGCCACGCCCCCGCTCGATGGCGGCCACAGCGACCGGATCGGTGATGTCCCAGCCCTTGGCATTGCGACGGTTGGCACCGAACAGCTCGGCGGGGCGGACGATGGCCTGACTGGCAATCTCGGTCCCCAGCGCCATCACCGCCTCTATCGGGTCCCTGGCAATGTCTTCGGGGGTGATACGGGTATCCACAATCTGGTTCACGAAGGAGCTGTTGGCACCGTTCTCCAACAACCGGCGTACCAGGTAGGCCAGCAGATCCCGATGGGCGCCAACCGGCGCGTAAATCCGGCAGGGCACGCCACTGTCACGGATTACCTGGTCATGGAGGGATTCGCCCATGCCGTGCAGGCGCTGAAATTCGTAGCAGTCGCGGCCACCGGCCAGTTCCAGAATGGCAGA
Source organism: Marinobacter sp. (assembly GCA_041594735.1). Lineage (GTDB taxonomy): Bacteria > Pseudomonadota > Gammaproteobacteria > Pseudomonadales > Oleiphilaceae > Marinobacter. Next base: position 12,234 of record JBFHLR010000035.1, on the reverse strand, counting down.
GACCGAATGGGCATTGTGGGTGGCAAACTGCGGGTAGATGCGATCGGTCATCGCCAGCAGTTTTTTCGCGCAGGCCAGATAGGAGACGTCGCTGCAGGCCTTGCGGGTGAACACCGGAAAGCCGTCCAGCCCCATCACCTGGGCACGCTTGATCTCGGCATCCCAGTAGGCGCCCTTTACCAGTCGCACCATGATGCGACGATCCAGCTTTTCGGACAGTGCGTACAGCCAATCCAACACATGGGAGGCGCGCTTGCCAAACGCCTGCACCACCACACCGAAGCCGTCCCAGCCCGCCAGTTCGGGATCGGACAGCACCGCCTCGATCACGTCCAGCGACAGATCCAGGCGGTCGGCCTCTTCGGCGTCGATGTTGAAGCCCATGTTGGCCGCCCGCGCCATTCGCGCCAGTTCCAGCGCCCGCGGCACCAGCTCGGCCATGACCCGGTGCTGCTGGCCGAATTCGTAGCGGGCATGCAAGGCCGAGAGTTTCACGGAGATGCCTGGATTCTTGCGCACGTCGCCGGTACAGGCCGGGGCCAGACGCCCGATGGCGTCGGCATAGGCCCGGTGGTAACGCCGAGCATCGGCATCGGTGCGGGCGGCTTCCCCCAGCATGTCGTAGGAATAGGTGTAGCCCCGGGCCATGTTGCCTTTGGCCTGCGCCTGGGCCTCGTCGATGTCGCGCCCGAGCACGAACTGACGCCCCATTTCCTTCATGGCACGAGCGGCCACGGTACGAACCACCGGCTCACCCAGGCGCTTGATCAGTTTGCGCAGGGTGTCACCCACGCTCTGGCGCTCGGAGTCCTTGAGCAGATTGCTGGTCATCAGCAGCGCCAGGGTGGTGGAGTTGATCAGCGAGGACGACGCCTTACCCAGGTGCGCGCCCCAGTTGCCGGAGGTGATCTTGTCTTCGATCAGCGCATGGATGGTCATGTTGTCGGGCACCCGCAGCAGGGCTTCCGCCAGGCACATCAGCGCCACGCCCTCCTTGGTGGTCAGACCGTACTCCGCCAGGAACTTCTCCATGATGGTGGGGCGGGCGTTGGCCCGCACGCTGCGTACCAGGTCGGCGGCACGGGCCGAAATGGCCGCGCGCTCGGCCTGGGAGAGCTGAGCCGCAGCAATCAGTTGATGAATCACCTCGTGCTCGTCTGCCAGGTAGTCATGGCGAATCGCGTTGCGGCATTCGTCTAGTACGGGAGTCACTGACGGCTGTGGTCTCATAGCGTTAACCTCATCATTGTTTGTCGCTCTGACGGGCATTTTACCCAGCCCCCAAAAGGCTTTTTCCCTTTTGACCCGAGTCAGGCAACGCATTTGATCTTTTGTTTTTGACAAAAAGTTAATGTCGAACTGGCCAGAAACAGAAAAACAGGACTTTTTACCTTCCATCGTCCGATACGGCGGAACCGCGGCGCATTCTTCACGCGCTAGAGGCCAGCTCCCGCAACACGCCGTGGGCCACCGAGAAAATGGCGCAATCCACCTCGTGTGTCCCTTGCATATCCGCCAGCATGCGCTGCCATCGTCCCAGCTGGGGCTGTTTGTCGACGCGCCACGCGGCAAGCCGTTGCTCTGCCGTTGCCGCCTCAGCCTGCGGATTGGCCGCGGAGCGGAACACACTGGCGGTCAGCTGACGCAACTGGCGATCCAGCTCGTCTCGGTAATGGGCAGTTGCCAGCTGCTGCCAGTGGCCCTGCGCCGGGAACGCCCGCATCTGGCGGTCGAGCCAGGTCAGCTCCAGACTCTCGCCGAGACCGAAGTAGACCCAGGCAACCGATTCCAGAGGCTGCTCCAGCCGCAGCGCCACCTCAATGACATCCAGCAGCCAGTAACGGCTGCCCGCCGAGGCGCAGCAGGCCGCGAGCCGGTCCGGCACGCCGCTTTCCCGGTACTGTTCATCGCGCTCAAGCCAGCGACTGTCCGGCACCACCGCTCGCAGGCGATCCACCGATTCAAGGACTTGCTGCAGCGCCGCACCGTAGCGCTCCTGGCACAGCACCGGGTCCAGCTCGCCCTGGCGATTGCGCAGTAACCAGTTGGTGGCACGAGAAACCAAACGAATCAATTCCCGGAACAACTCCAGCTGGGTGTCGGAGCCAATCTGGCCATCCAGCGCCTCAATGGCACGCCACTGGTCTTCGATGCCGTAGATCCGGCAGGCTATCCAGTAAGCAGCCGCGATCTCTTCGTAGCTGGCCTGGGTGGCATGCTGCATCTCATCCAGCCAGGTGATGCCCATGCGGTTGACCAGCTCGTTGGCCAGCTGGGTGGCAGTAACCTCCGCCCTCAGGGGGTGGCTGTTCACGTCTGCCGGATAGGCCGCCAGCAGGGAATTGGGAAAGGCCGAATGCAACGCCGCGCGAAAGCGCTCATCGTGGACGAGGGCGGTGCCGAGCAAGGCTTGCTTGAGTTCGATCTTGACGTAAGAGATCAGCACCGACAGTTCGGGGCGCGTCAGACCCACCTGGCGCTCTCTGCGCGCCTGCAACGCGTCATCCCCGGGCAGGAACTCCAGGCTCCGATCCAGCCGGCCCTCATTCTCCAAGCGGTGCATCAGGCGCTGGTACTGATCGACGCCAGCCGCCGCTCCGGCTTCGGCAATGGTCAGCGCCAGGGCCTGGCGGTAGTTGTTCCTCAGCACCAGCTCGCTGACCTCCGCGGTCATCTCCCGCAACTTCCGGTTACGCTGCTCCAGCGTCAGCAGCCCCTGATGCACCTGGTCGTTGAGCAGAATTTTGATGTTCACTTCGTGGTCGGAGCAGTCCACCCCGCCCGCGTTGTCGATAAAGTCGCTGTTGACGGCACCGCCCTCTTGGGCAAAACCGATCCGTGCCAGCTGGGTAAAGCCAAGATTGCCGCCCTCCCCCAGCACCTGGCACCGCAACTCATGGCTGTCGACACGCACCCCATCGTTTGCCTTGTCCCCGACCTGCTCGTGGGACTCCTCCGGTGACTTCACGTAAGTGCCGATGCCGCCATTCCAGATCAGCGACACCGGGGCCCGCAGCAAGGCGGAAATCAGCTCGTTCGGCGTGAGCCGGGCCGCATCCAGCGCCAGCGCCCTGGCCATTTGGGGCGATACCGCGATGCGCTTGCTGGCACGGGAGAAGACGCCGCCGCCCTCACTGATTGCCGCAGGATCGTAGTCGGCCCAGCTGGAGCCCGGCAGGCTAAAGAGTCGTTGACGTTCGGCGAAGGCCCTGGCCACGTCCGGTTCCGGATCAATAAAGATGTGCTGATGGTTAAAGGCAGCCACCAGCCGGATCGTCTTTGACAACAACATGCCGTTGCCGAAGACGTCGCCAGACATATCGCCGATGCCCACCACCGTGAACCCGTCCTGTTGCGTGTCCAGTCCCCGCTCTAGGAAATGGCGCTTGACGGATTCCCACGCGCCTCGGGCGGTGATGCCCATCTTCTTGTGGTCGTAACCCTCGCTGCCGCCGGACGCAAAGGCATCGCCAAGCCAGAAGCCATAGTCTTCCGCCAACCGGTTGGCGATGTCTGAAAAAGTCGCCGTGCCTTTGTCTGCCGCCACCACCAGGTAGGTGTCATCGTCGTCGTAACGAACCACCAGCGGCGGCGGCACCACACGGCCGCCATCCAGGTTGTCGGTCAGGTCGAGCAGCCCGCGGATGAACAACTGGTAGCAGGCGATGCCCTCCTCCCGCAGCGCTTGCCAGCCCCCCGCCGGCGGCTGCTTGACGATAAAACCGCCCTTGGCCCCTTCCGGCACGATCACCGAGTTCTTGACTTGCTGCGCCTTGACCAGACCCAGAATTTCCGTGCGGTAGTCTTCCACCCGATCAGACCAGCGCAACCCGCCACGAGCCACCCGGCCCGCCCGCAGATGCACGCCTTCCACCCGCGGAGAGTACACAAACACTTCGAACATGGGCCGGGGTTGCGGGATATCGGCCAGCGCTCGCGGATTCAGTTTCAGGGACAGGTAGGACTTGGGCTCGCCGTCCTGACGCTGGAAATAGTTGGTGCGCAGAGTGGCCTGAATCAACACGAAGAAGCGCCGGAGTATGCGGTCGTCATCCAGGCTGTCGACCCCCTCCAGGGACGCCTGCAGTTCCTGTTCCAGACGTTCCACCACCGTCTCCCGACGTTCCGGCGACGGTATCTCCGGCTCGAAGCGAGCCCGAAACAGCGCCACCAGCGCGTTGGTGATATCGGCATGGCGAACCAACGTGTCGGCAATGAACGGCTGACTGAAGCCAAAGCGCAACTGCTTGTTGTAACGGGCATAGGCCCGTAGCATCGTCACGTCCCGCCAGCCGAGACCACAGGCCAGAATCAACCGGTTGAAGGCATCGTTTTCCGCGCAGCCGTTCCAGATTTCCCGAAAGGCGGCTTGCAGCAGCGGCTTGATCAACGCCAGGTCGGAGCCGCCAGGCTGGGTTTGCAGTTCCACCGTGAAGTCACTGATACCAAACGGCTCGCCGTCTTCACGCATCACCCGATACGAGTGCTCGTCCAGTACCCTCATGCCGAGGTTCTCCAGCATGGGCACCACGTCAGACAGGACCACTGGCTGGCCCTGACTGTACAGCTTGAAATTGAGCGCCTGACCCGGCCGTTCCCCGCGGGGGTTGAACTGCATCGCGACATCCGAGCCGGCGGCAATGGACTGCAGCATCCGGCTGTCATGCACCGCTTCCGAGGCGGAGAAGCGCGCCCGGTAGGCCGGAGAAAATCCGCGGCCAAACATCTGCGCCCATCGGCTGCCCTCGGTTTTGCCCAAGGACCGCCGCAGCAATGTTTGCAGATCGTCGTCCCAGCACCGGGATTCCGCCATCGCCTTGGCCAGCAGTTGCCTGAGATGGATGGCGTCATCCGCCTGCAGCGATTGCTCCGGCAGCAGATCGGCGAGTTGTTCCAGCAAAGATTGTTGTAGTGGTGGGCGGGACATGGTCATGGGGGTCTCCGGCGTAGGCCAACTGGACGAGTGTCGGACCAGTATATCCAAGGCGCTAAAGTCGCTTTGACCATAAGCTTTCAAATGACAGGCATCTTCTTTATATTAAACAGATCATTTAGTCATATATTTCTCCCTGGAGCCCAATCATGGTCGAACTGGACAGAATCGATCACTCCATACTCCGTGAGCTGCAGAAGAACGGTCGCATCACCGTGACGGAGCTGGCTTCGCGGGTCGGTCTGTCCAAGACCCCCTGCCAGGTTCGCATGCGCCGTCTGGAGGAGCAGGGCTACATCACCGGTTACACAGCGCTCGTGAACCAGACCAAGCTGGGACTCAGCCACATCGCGTTCGCCCAGGTCACTTTGTCGGATACCAGCAGCAAGGCCCTGACCGCCTTCAACCATGCCATCAACCAGATTTCCGCCGTTGAGCAATGCCACATGATTGCCGGGAACTTCGATTACCTGCTCAAGGTTCGAACCCGCGACATGGCGGAATACCGGCAGGTGCTGGGGGAGCAGATCAACGCCCTGCCCCATGTGTTGCAGACCAGTACCTTTGTGGTGATGGAGAATGTGAAGGACCAGGGCCTGTAAGCGACCAACCAGATCAAGGGACGGGGATAGCGTATTAAGCCCTGCCCCCAGTTATCACAGATTTACTACACTTAGCGCAGGACCTTGATTCCAATCATTCCGGTTCTCAGGGACGGTTCCAAACCCAAGCCATGGAACGGTCAACACCGCCCCCCCTTCAGCCTAACCGAAGGGGACAGATAAAAAGAAAAAATTATGGTACTCAACAAGATAACCATTCGAAGCCGTTTACTGCTTTCCTTTGCCATCCCGGTTCTCGCCGTGCTTGCCATTACCCTCTATGGCTGGAACGCCTTTGTCAGCGTTGAGCGAAGCGTCACCAGTCTGTACGACGACCGGGTCGTGCCACTCCGCCAGCTGAAAACCATTTCGGACAATTACGCGGTGCTGATCATCGACGCGATCAACAAGGCAAACGCAGGCTTAATCTCCCCACAAGAGGCCGCCGAAGGCATCCGCCGGGCGGAAGCAACCATTGGCGAGCAGTGGTCCAGCTACAAGGCCACACAACTGACTGATGAAGAAGCCCGAATGGTCACGGAGGCGGAGCGCGCCTTTCAACATGCTGACCAAGCAGTTGCCGAAGCCTTGAGGGCGCTTTCCGCCGTTCGTGGCGACGCCTCCGGCCAACTGGACGCAATCGACGGTCCCCTGTATCAGACCATCGATCCGATCACCGCGAAGATCGACGAACTGATGCAGCTGCAACTCCATGAGGCCAGGAATCTACGGGATCACGCCTACGACCTTCACACCCGCACGACCTGGGTCTTCCTCGGTGGATCGTTGACCCTGTTATCGGTGATGGTGATATTGGGTGTCCGGATTGGCCGCTCCATTTCCCAGCCGATCGTTTACTTGCAACAGGTCATTAACCAGATCGCAGCAGATTCGGATCTTTCACAACGACTTGAGGTCACCGGTACCGACGAGCTCGCCAGCGCCTCACGCTCTCTCAACAACATGTTGGAAAAAATGGCGAGCTTGGTTCAGCGCCTCTCCGGCGCGACATCCGAGGTCGCCTCGGCAGCAGAGGAAATGTCTGCAATCAGTGGTCAGACCCAGCAATCCATTGCTTCCCAAGCCGAGCAAACCGATCAGGTGGCCACGGCCATGAACCAGATGAGCGCCGCCAGCCAGGACGTCGCCCGCAGCGCCAACGAGGCTCAGTCAGCTGCCCGCAATGCTGAGGAACTGGCTGCGGAAGGTCGTCAGAAGGGACAACACAATCGTCAACGTCTGGATGAGCTATCTACAGAAATGGCCCAGGTTGCCCAGGCGATTAAGGGCCTGGCGGAACAGAGCCAGTCCATTGGCCGAGTCATCCTGGTGATCAATGAAATCGCCGAACAGACCAATCTACTGGCCTTGAACGCCGCCATAGAGGCTGCACGCGCCGGTGAACAGGGCCGCGGCTTCGCCGTAGTTGCGGACGAGGTCCGCTCCCTCGCCAGGCGCACTCAGGAATCCACGGAAGAAATCGAGTCCGTCGTCGGCGCATTGCAAAAAGAAAGCCACCGGACCGTTGAGGCCATGGAATCGGGCCTGCAGGAGGTAGAACTAAGCCGGGATCAAGTCATCGAAGTAGCGGACATCCTGGAACGCATCGCCGGGGCCATCGAACATATCTCCGGCATGGGGGAACAGATCGCCAGCGCCGCGGAGGAACAGTCGGTGGCCGCCGAGCAAGTCAGCGGTAATCTGACCCATATTGTCGACGTTGCCGAGCAGACCCGTGCCGGCGCCGAGCAGACCGCCAAAGGCAGCGAGGACCTCGCCCGCCTGGCTGCTGTACTGCAGTCCATGGTAGCCGAGTTCCGCGTATCGTAACACGCTGAGGTCACCCCGTGCGCCACATCGGTCTCGGGGGAGCGCGATCGGGGATCTACAGATCCTCCGGCAGCAGCACCTCATACACCATGCCCAGGCCATTGGTGAAACCGCCAAGGCCATTGCGGCCACCCCGGTCGGAGGTGAAATACATCCTCCGGCCGTCCGGCGAAAAGGCTACCCCTGCGATTTCGGACGCATCCTGCCCCACCACCTGGATGATGGGCTTTAGGGTCCGGTCCGGCAGTATGGCCACCACTTGCATATCGCCACCGTCCTCGGCCACCAGCACATCGCCCTGGTCGGTGATGAACAGGTTATCCACCCCGGAGAGAATGTTGTTCGGCGCCTTCGCCGTCGCCAGATCGTAGATGATCTCGACGGTCTGGGCAACGGTATCGACCGCCCAGATTCGGTTATCCCCCTTGGTGGCGAAATAGACAATACTGTTGAAGTACCAGACGCCCTCGCCGCCATCAAAGGCAGTGGATGCCGGGATGCGATTCTCGTTCTGGGGCGCGTGCGGGTTCAGCGCGTCGATCCAGGTGATGGGCTGGGGTGCATTCAACGCCGCCTCAGCACCCTCGCCACCCACGGCCATAACCTGCAAGCGCCCGGCCTGCAGGGCTGCGCGCTCGGCACCTTCAGGCCAGTCTCCGGGATCGGGAATCCAACGATAGAAGCGGCCATCAGGCATGTCCTCGGTCAGATAGAGCCGGCGCTGGTTGGGGTCGATGGCGATGGCTTCGTGGGAGAAGAAGCCCAGTGTTGGCCGGGCCAGGCCTTCCCCGGCCTGGAAGGGATCACATTCCCACACCTGGCCATTGGGAAACTCCTCGCAGGACAGCCAGGTCTTCCAGGGTGTGACACACCCGGCGCAGTTGAAGGTGGTTCCGCTGAGGATGGTGTAGGAATCGACAATGGTGCCGTCCGGGTCGAACACCAGGGTACCCACCTGGGCCAGGCCGGGCACCAGCGCCTCGGCGGCGTTCGCCAGGCCCGACAGCGCCGGATAGAGGAAACCGATGGAACCAATGCCCGGTACTTCACTGTTACTGATGTAGATCCAGCCACCGTTGTCCCGAGGCACCACACCGGCGCCGTCGGGGAAAATGTGCCAGGGGCGGTTGCCGATGCCGCCGGTCTGGGGGCCAGCGGCCGCCATGCCGTTGGGCTGGGGCAACTCGTGGTTAATGGCCACCACCCGGGTGGTGAAGCCCGCGGGTGACCGTACCCCGTACAGGTCAGCCTCCTCCAGCGGACCCAGATTGGCAAATCGTCCGGTCAATGGCGTGGGCAGCTCTGGCGGCAGATCCGGGCCTCCGGGCAAGGGTTTATTCCCAGGATTGATGGCCTGCTCTGGCGAACTGCCTTCTCCGCCACAGCCGGTCAGCCAGGCTGCGGACCCCACCGCGCCGGCGGTATAGAACATGGAACGCAGGAATTCGCGCCGGTTCCAGCCACGAATGGCCGTGTTTTTACCCTGAGCCTGGTTCAGGCTCGACGTCTTGGTCATGATGTACTCCACTTAACTGATTTGTTCCGGCACCCGGGGATGAAACAGCGCCGTGCGCACCGAACGTGGCGATGACACCGCACGATCCTGATAGATTTCACTGCTGCCGCTGTCCACGCCCACCACCTTGGTTTTCGAATTGTCCAGTTCGCCGAGCCGGTCCTGCTCGGTGGCGCTGGCCACGTAGTAGTACTCGGCCTGAGCCCGCTCGTGGGTCACATCCACCAACATAAAGCCGCGGGACTTGAGCTCGACGTACTGCATGTGGGGATTGGCCACTCGCACCGCGGCCGCCGCAACATCCGCCCCGGCCTCACTGAGGAACGCCTCCAGACCCGGCGAGGTCACCGAGGGTGTCACAAACTCGGCCGCCACCGGAGAAGTCAAGGCACCGCCAATCAGGGAGCTGTCCCGGTAGATCTCGTTGGCCCAGGAGGTGTGGATATCACCGGTGAGGATGACCGTATTGTCGATGCCCTGGTCGTGCAGGGTATTCAGAATCCGGTCGCGATCGGCGACGTAGCCATCCCACTGGTCGACATTCAGCACCACCAGCTGGTCATTGAGCTGGGATGGCTGGGGCAGGCCCAGCGTCTCCGCTTCGATGAGGGTTCGTGCCACATTGAGCTCGGCGAACATGACCTGCTGACCAATCATCCGCCACTGGGCCGAAGAGGAGGTCAACCCCTCCTGCAACCATTGCATCTGCGCTTCGCTGATCAGGTGACGGTCCGGATTATTGCGCTCGGCTGAAACCGGACTTTCCACCTGGGCATCACGCCCCTCCAGGCGGGTGTCCAGCAAGAACAGATCCATCAGGTCGCCAAAGGCGAACCGACGCCACAGGCGCTGGCTGTCCATCGGCAGCTGGCGGATCGGCATCCACTCGAAATAAGCGCGTATGGCCGCCACCTTGCGTTCCGCCCAGCTGCCCTCGCTAGCCTCGGTGTGGTTCTCGGCACCGTCGCGGTAACTGTCGTTAGCGGATTCGTGATCGTCCCAGATACAGATCATGGGGAACTGCTGGTGCACACCCCGCAGCTCGGCGTCAGTCTTGTACTGGGCGTGGCGCTGACGGTAGTCGTCCAGAGACACCATTTCATGGGCCGGTTCCGGCTCCCGTCCGGGAAAATTACCGTACTCGCCGGCACCGTATTCGTAGAGGTAGTCGCCCAGGTGAAGGACAAAATCCAGGTCTGGCTGTTGTGCCACCGCCCGGTAGACGGAAAACAGGCCGTAGGCGAAATTGGAACAGGACACCACTGCGAACCGGCTCCGCTGTGCCGGGCTACCGGTGGCCGGGAAGGTCCGGGTCCGCCCCACCGGCGAACTCACCGCCCCCACGCTGAACTGGTAGTAGTACCAGCTGTCCGGGGCCAGGCCATCGGCATCCACCTTGACGCAGAAATCCCGCTCGGCGGTGGTTTCAGCCTGATAGCGATGGACCACATCCCGCAGTTCTGGGTCACGGGCCACCACCAGCTCCACCTCCACGGCGGCCACATTGCGCGGCAGATCATCTGTCGGCGTCACCCGAGTCCAGAGGATCACCCGGTCCGCCAGCGGATCACCAGACGCGACGCCATGGTAAAAGGCAACCGGAACCGGCGCAGTAGGCTCACCAGGGTTCGCTGATCCAGGGTTGTTTGCGGGCTCGACACTTCCTTCGGAGGTGCCCTTGCAGGCCACCAGCGTGGTACTGAGAGAGGCTGCCGCCAAGCCTTTGAGCACGTTTCTTCGCCGATTATCCATGGTACTACCCCAACGCCTGAGAGAATTAAATGGGAAAAAGTACACATGGAATGTGACAGTTTAACGTCACCTGCCAAAAAATGCGATACCCTGTCACGTTATCTCCCATCAGAATCCGCGTTTATTGCCTATACTTCGGGCATCAACGCCGACGTCCTGACAGAAGGGCCCCACACGACGATGCCTCGCCACACGCCCAACGCCAACCACTGCTGGTTATCTGGCCTGCTGATGCTTCTTGTGTTGGCAGGATGGTCGCTGCAGTCCCAGGCGGAGATCCTGCGTATTGGCACCTTCACAGCGGAACCCCACATCTCTGTCGGGCGGGATCAGCGCCCTGCAGGCGCCGGGGTCGAGTATTTCCGCATGGTGCTGCAACAGATGGGCATGGAGGACTTCGTGTTTCGGGATTACCCGATCTCACGGCTATTGCATTCACTGGAGCACGGTGACGTGGACATTGCACTGTTCCTGGCCAGAACGCCGGAACGCGCACGCAAGTTCCAGTACCCCAGCACCTCCTTCTACGCAGCCCAGGCTGGCATCGCGGTCCGGGCCGAGTCGCCATTAAGCCGGATTGAATCAATCGCCGACCTGGCCGGATACCGCATTGGTGTCTGGCAGGACGCCTACGTGTCACCGATCCTTGCCCATCCAGGGCTGATTCCGTCACCGATCACCGGAAGCAATTCAGTGGAACGTAACCTGCGCCGATTGATGACCCGCCGGGTGGATGCAACCTACAACCCGGACATTGAGGTTCTGCGTTTTAAGGTGCGCCAGCTCGATCTGGAAGATGAAATCAGACTGCTGCCTCTGCCAGAACCTCCAACCCAGGCCTATCCGGTATTTTCCAGAGCCGTAGCGGCCGCCCTTATCCCACGCTACGAACTGGCGGTTCGCTCCGGCCAGCTGCCAGACTATCGGTCATTCCTGGACCGTTACACGCGGGAAGTGACGCCCTCCCCTCAAGCCACCACAAGCCACTTTCGCTATCCCTGCCGTCGCGGACAGGCATGCTAGAATTCCCGGCTTCACGCCCCAGCAGCCAGGCCCCCTAACCCATGCTCGATGTACACTCCCTCGCAACCGACCTGGTCCGGGCGGACCATCTTCGGGTTCACGCCGGCGAACGGGTTCTACTGCAAGGCCCATCCGGGTCCGGAAAAACCCATTTTCTACGGGCACTGGCAGACCTCGTGCCCTGGCATGGGCAGATCAGGCTGGACCAGCAATCGAGCCTCGACATCAGCGCTCCCCAGTGGCGGCAACAGGTGATGCTAGTGGCCGCCGACAACCAGTGGTGGCACCCAAAAGTAGCGATGCACTTCCGTACCCCGGAAGCCCTCCCGCTGAAGTCGCTGGGGCTCGCAGAGGACATCCTCGGCCGCGATCCCCAGCACCTGTCCAGTGGTGAGAAGCAACGCCTGGCCCTGCTGCGGGCGCTGGACCGGGCGCCCAAGGTGCTGTTACTGGATGAACCCTGCGCCAACCTGGACACCGACGCCACCCAGCAGGTGGAGGCTTTACTGACGGACTGGTGCCGACACCATCAGGGCCACCTGATCATGACCAGCCATGACCCCGCCCAGCGTCAACGC
>JBFHLR010000034.1:0-21769 GCA_041594735.1 Marinobacter sp. | reverse complement strand
CCACGACACCATTTTGTGTTTCTCCAACCGGGGCAAGGTCTACTGGTTGCGGGTGTTCGAAATTCCACGGGCCAGCCGGGCCTCCCGTGGTCGGCCAATGGTGAACATCCTGCCGCTGGAAGACGGCGAGCGGATTACCACTTTCCTGCCGGTGCGGGACTACCCGGAAGATCATTACGTGTTAATGGCCACCTCCAACGGTGTGGTCAAGAAGACACCACTGCCCAACTTCTCCCGTCCCCGCAGCAGCGGTCTGATCGCCCTGAGCCTGGACGACGGCGACACCCTGATCGGTGCGGCGATCACCGAGGGCGATGCCGAGGTGATGCTGTTCTCGTCAGCGGGCAAGGCGGTTCGCTTCAACGAAGAGGCTGTGCGTCCCATGAGCCGGACCGCCCGCGGAGTGCGCGGTATCCGTATGCCGGACGGGCATCAGGTGGTCTCACTGATCATTCCTCAGCCGGAAGGTGTGATTCTCACCGCCAGTGAAAATGGCTACGGCAAGCGCACTGCCATTGAGGAATTCCCCACCTACAGCCGCGGCAGTCAGGGGGTCATTGCGATGCAGTGCTCGGATCGTAACGGTAACCTGGTGACGGCATTGCAGCTGTTCAATGGCGACGAGATGATGCTGATTTCCGATAAGGGCACGCTGGTGCGTACCCGGACGGACGAAGTCTCGATCCTGAGTCGTAACACCCAGGGGGTTCGTCTCATCAAGCTGTCCCAGGAAGATGAGCGGCTGGTGGGAGTGGAACGCATTGCCGAGAGTGATGACGAGCCTGTCGATGGTCTGGACGGTGATGAAGATGGTTCACCTCAGGGTGTCACCGCAGGGGCCGATGAAGTTGAAGGTGCCGGTGAAGGTCAGGCTGCCGGTGATGAGGCCGGTGACGAGTAAGGCTGCAACGCCGCCCCGGCAGGGAGAATCCCCCCGCCGGGGCGCACGAATACCGATTATTATGAGAGATCAGTGAAGCATGAGCAGGGCGTATAACTTTTGTGCGGGTCCGGCCACATTGCCGGAAGCCGTGCTGACCCAGGCGCGGGAAGAAATGCTGGATTGGCGGGGCAGCGGCATGTCGGTGATGGAAATGAGCCATCGCAGCGACGAGTTCGTGGAAATTGCTGAAACAGCGGAGCGGGACCTGCGGGAGTTGGCCGGAGTGTCCGACGATTACGCGGTGCTGTTCATGCAGGGTGGGGCGAGCAGTCAGTTTGCCACCATACCGCTGAACCTGTTGGGTGAGAAGGGTTCTGCCGATTACGTCAACACCGGTATCTGGTCCAAGAAAGCCATCGCCGAAGCCAGCCGCTACGCCCAGGTCAATGTGGTGGCCAGCAGTGCCGAGCAGAATTTCACCACGGTGCCTGATCCGGCAAGTTGGTCCACCAACCCGGATGCGGCTTACCTGCACTACACGCCAAACGAAACCATCGGCGGGGTCGAATTCGATTTCGTGCCAGACAGCGGCAAGGTTCCGCTGGTTGCGGATTTGTCGTCCACCATCTTGTCCCGGCCGCTGGATGTTTCCCGCTTCGGGCTGATCTACGCGGGCGCGCAGAAGAACATTGGTCCATCCGGACTGGTGGTGGTCATGATCCGCAAGGACCTTCTAGGCAAGGCCCGGGCGGAGACCCCGACGATGATGAACTACCAGGTGATCGCCGACAATGGCTCCATGTACAACACCCCGGCCACCTATTCCTGGTATCTCGCCGGATTGGTGTTCAAGTGGCTCAAGGACCAGGGCGGTGTGGCGGCCATGGGGGAGATCAACCAGCGCAAGGCCAACAAGCTGTACGACTTCATCGACGGCAATGGGTTCTACGCTAACCCGGTGGAACCGCGCTTCCGCTCCTGGATGAATGTGCCCTTCACGCTGGCCGATGAGGCCCTCAATAGCGCTTTCCTCAAGGGGGCTGATGAGCGCGGACTGCTGAACCTGAAGGGGCACCGTTCCGTTGGCGGCATGCGGGCGAGCATCTACAATGCCATGCCGGAAGCCGGTGTGGATGCCCTGATCGATTATATGGCGACGTTTGCCAGGGAGCGGGGCTGATCATGAGTGACGAACAAACCCGCCTGGGACAACTTCGCGACCGGATCGACGATCTGGACCAGCAGATCATGGATCTGATCAGCGCCCGGGCCAGTTGCGCCCAGGAAGTGGCTGAGGTCAAGCTGAGCCACAATTCCGGCCAGGACGTGTTTTTCTACCGGCCGGAACGGGAAGCGCAAGTGCTGCGACGGATTAAGGAGCAGAATCCCGGGCCTTTGTCTGGCGAAGAGATGGCCCGTTTGTTCCGGGAGATCATGTCAGCCTGCCTGGCGCTGGAAAAGCCCATGCACATTGCGTTTCTGGGGCCGGCCGGTACGTTCACCCAGGCCGCCGCGCTGAAGCATTTTGGTCATTCGGTGGTCAGTGTGCCGCTGCCGGCCATCGACGCGGTGTTCCGGGAGGTGGAATCCGGTGCGGCCCATTACGGCGTGGTGCCAGTGGAGAACTCCACTGAGGGAATGATCAACCACACCCTGGATATGTTCATGTCGTCGCCGCTGAAGATCTGCGGCGAGGTGCAGCTGCGTATTCATCATCACCTGTTGACTTCGCCAGCCAACAAAGACGGCAAGATTACCCGCATTTATTCCCATCAGCAGTCCTTTGCCCAGTGTCGTCAATGGTTGGATGCCAATCGCTACGGCGTTGAGCGGGTGGCGGTGAGCAGTAATGCCGAGGCAGCACGCCGAGCGGCGGAAGAGCCCGGTACGGCTGCCATTGCCGGCGATATGGCCGCCGAACTGTATGGCCTTGAGAAGCTGGCGGGCTGCATCGAGGATCGCCCGGACAACACCACCCGTTTCCTGATTATTGGTAGGGAAAGCGTGGGGGTCAGTGGTCAGGACAAATCCTCCATCCTCGTTTCCATGCGCAATAAACCGGGCGCGCTCTATCAGCTGCTGGAGCCGTTCCATCGTAATGGCATCAGTCTGACCCGCATCGAAACCCGTCCGTCCCCCAGTGGCACCTGGGCCTATGTGTTCTACATCGACTTTGAAGGACACATGGAGGATGCGGAGGTGAGTAAGGTGCTGGCCGAGATCGACGACGAAGCGGTGGAGCTGAAGCGGCTCGGTTCTTATCCCATTGGTGTGCTCTAGGTTCCACATGTTTCTGCCGGCTCCTCCGGGGATCCGGCCTGGGAGGCTTAAAGTATGTCGGTTGACTATCAGGCGCTGGCGGTAGCAGGCGTTCAGGCGTTGTCGCCGTATCAGCCGGGCAAGCCCATAGAGGAGCTTGCCCGGGAGTTTGGCCTGGATCCCGAGGGGATCGTCAAGTTGGCCAGTAATGAGAATCCCCTGGGACCCAGTCCGGTGGCGTTGGCTGCGGCGCGTCAGGCCCTCGATGAGCTCTGTCGTTACCCCGACGGCAACGGCTTTACCCTGAAAAGCCGATTGGCGGATCGGTTAGGGGTATTGCCTGAGCAGCTGACCTTGGGGAACGGCTCCAACGATATTCTGGAAGTCATTGCCCGTTGTTTTGCCGATGCCCAGGCGGAAGTGGTGTATTCCCAGTACGCGTTTGCCGTCTACCCCCTGGTGACTCAAGCGATCGGCGCCAAAGGCGTCTGCGTGCCCGCTAGCGAGTGGGGCCATGATCTGGACGCCATGGCAGCGGCCGTTACTGAGCGCACCAAACTGATTTTTGTCGCCAACCCCAACAATCCGACCGGCACCGTGCATGACGCTGAGGCGGTCGAAGCCTTTTTGACTCGGGTGCCGTCCCGGGTGTTGGTGGTGCTGGATGAGGCCTACTGCGAATATCTGGCGGAGGGCGAAGGTGACAGCGTGCGCTGGCTGGCGCGCTTCCCCAATTTGATCGTCACTCGGACTTTTTCCAAGGCTTGGGGGCTGGCGGCCCTGCGGGTCGGCTACAGCGTCAGTTCGGCGGCCATTGCCGATATCCTCAACCGGGTTCGTCAACCCTTCAATGTCGATTCCATCGCATTGGCGGCCGCAACGGCGGTGTTGGACGACGAGGGCTATCTGCGACGCTCCCGGGCCGCTAACGCCGCCGGTATGGCCCAACTCGAACAGGGCTTTAGGGCATTGAACCTCGATTTCATTCCCTCTGCGGGCAATTTTATCGCAGTGGAGGTCGGCGACCGAGCCGGGGATATCTATCAGGCGCTGTTGGCGCAAGGGGTCATAGTACGCCCCGTTGCAGGTTACGGCATGCCCCGCCATTTGCGGGTTTCCATTGGCCTGGCGGAGGAAAACCGGCGTTTTCTGGATGCCTTGACCGTGGCATTGGAACAGGTTGACCAAGGAGCTGTGGGTGGCTGATTCAGGCCCTGTCTTTCAACGTATGGCGGTAATTGGCCTGGGGCTCATCGGTGGCTCCCTGGCGGCGGCCGTCCGTGCGAACCGGTTGGCCGGCGAGGTGGTGGCTGCCGACAAACGATTTGACGATGTGCTGACCGGGCTCGAGCTTGGCATGATTGACGAGGCGGCGGAAACCATCGAGCAGGCGGTCCGTGGTGCCGATCTGGTGGTGGTCGCCGTCCCGGTACGGGCAACCGAGGCGGTGCTTCAGGAAATCCGGCCCCATTTGTCTGCCGATGCGGTCCTGACCGACGTTGGCAGTACCAAGGCCAGTTTTGTAAGCGCCGTGCGGGCAGTGTTTGGTGAGGTTGGCCCCCATGTGATTCCCGGTCACCCCATCGCCGGTTCCGAGAAAAGCGGGGTTCGCGCGGCCAACCCGGAGTTGTTTGCCAATCACAAGATCATCCTGACGCCGGCAGACAATACCGAGCCTGACCGACTGGCAAGGTTGTCCGCGCTATGGGAAGGCTGTGGGGCATCCGTGCTGACAATGTCGGTGGCGTATCATGATGAAGTGTTGGCGGCCACCAGTCACCTTCCGCATTTGATCGCGTTTTCGTTGGTGGATACGCTGGCTGGGGAGGATGAGAACATGGACATCTTCCGCTATGCCGCTGGCGGGTTTCGCGACTTTACCCGAATCGCCGCCAGCGACCCGGTCATGTGGCACGACATTTTTCTTTCCAACCAGCAGGCGGTACTGCGGGTCATTGACCATTTTACCCGTGATCTGGGCCAGCTTCGAACGGCCATTGCACAGCAGGACAGTGCCACCCTGCTCAGGGTTTTCAGCCGTGCCAAGGCGGCTCGGGAACATTTTTCAAAAATGCTTTCAGGACAGGCGTACGTGACAGACATGAGTCAGAATCAGGTTACTTTCCAGCTCACCCCCGGCGGCAGTGTCACTGGCGATATCCGGGTGCCGGGTGATAAATCCATTTCCCATCGGTCGATCATGCTGGGTGCCCTGGCGGATGGCATTACCGAGGTCAACGGATTTCTGGAGGGTGAAGACAGCCTGGCAACGTTGCAGGCATTCCGCGACATGGGGGTCACCATCGAAGGGCCGGATAACGGCTTCGTGCGGATTCACGGCGTGGGGATTGATGGCTTGCAGGCACCCCGGGGGCCTTTGTACCTGGGTAACTCCGGAACCGCCATGCGGTTGTTTGCGGGCCTGTTGGCAGCACAGGGCTTTGATTCCGAGTTGACAGGAGACGAGAGCCTGTCACGCCGGCCCATGGGGCGTGTGGCGGACCCGCTGAGGGCCATGGGCGCGGTGATCGATACCGCCGAAGGTGGTCGTCCGCCCATGAAGATACGCGGCGGGCAATCGCTGACCGGTATTCATTATGAGATGCCGGTGGCCAGTGCCCAGGTGAAGTCCTGCCTGTTGCTGGCGGGCCTTTATGCCGGCGGAGTAACCTCGGTGACCGAGCCGGCGCCAACCCGGGATCATACCGAGCGCATGCTGGAAGGGTTTGGCTACCATGTACACCGCAAAGGCGCGACCGCCAGCGTTAGCGGCGGCAGCCGGTTGGCGGCAGCGGCCATCGATGTGCCGGCCGACATATCATCGGCGGCTTTCTTTCTAGTGGCGGCCAGCATCGCACCTGATTCGGACCTGACTCTGCGCCATGTCGGTATGAACCCGACCCGGGTAGGGGTGATCAACATCCTCAAGTTGATGGGTGCCAATATCGAAGTTCTTAACGAGCGTGAGATTGGTGGTGAGCCGGTTGCCGATCTGCGGGTTCGCTCTGCTGAGCTGACCGGTATCGACATTCCGGAGGATCAGGTGCCGCTGGCCATCGACGAGTTTCCGGTGCTGTTTATTGCCGCCACCTGCGCCCAGGGCGAGACGGTGCTGCGTGGCGCCGAGGAGCTGCGAGTCAAGGAAAGCGATCGGATTCAGGTGATGGCCGATGGGTTGGCTGCTGTTGGCGTCAAGTCCAGCGTCACCGCGGATGGCATTGTCATCCAGGGCGGTCAGGAAATCGCCGGCGGTACCGTTGACAGTCATGGTGACCACCGCATCGCCATGTCCTTTGCCATTGCCTCCTTGCGCGCTACCGGGCCGATACAGGTAACCGATTGCGCCAATGTGGCCACTTCGTTCCCGGGCTTCGTCGAGTTGGCGCGGCAAACCGGCATCCAGATCGTCGCGGAGGGAGTGTGAGCGATGGCTGAGTCATCCATTCCCGTCATCACCATTGATGGCCCAGGCGGGTCGGGCAAGGGCACTATTACCCAGATGCTGGCGCGCAGGTTGGGCTGGCACCTGCTGGACAGCGGCGCGCTGTACCGTTTGACCGCCCTGGCCGCGCTCCGCCAGGGCGTGCAGTTTGATGATCAGGACGGTCTGGTTCGGGTCGCGGCGTCACTGGATGTGTCGTTCGAACCCACGCCGGCAGGGGAGCCAGTCAAGGTCATTTTGGCAGGCGAGGATGTCACCGACGCCATTCGCACCGAAAGCTGCGGAGACAATGCCTCCCGGGTGGCGGTGATTCAGGAGGTGCGGGATGCTCTTTTGCAGCGCCAGCGGGATTTTCGTCAGGCTCCGGGTCTGGTGGCCGATGGTCGGGATATGGGGACCGTGGTTTTCCCCGATGCGCCCACCAAGATTTTCCTGACCGCCAGTCCCGAGGAGCGGGCCCGCAGGCGCTACGGTCAGTTGAAGGACGCAGGGCTCAGTGTTAATATTGATGCCCTTTTAGAAGAGATTCGGGCGCGCGATGACCGGGATATGAACCGTTCAGCCGCCCCGCTTAAACCGGCAGAGGATGCGCAAGTCATTGACTCTACAGGTTTAAGTATCGAAGAGGTGTTGGGTAAGGTAATGGCCGCAGCGGGTCAGGCCTGACCACACCTTTTTGTCGTTGGAATGCCGGATTCGGTATAAAACCGCCAGCCATTGGCCGGGTTCGGTAAATTACTAACAGACCGTGTTGCTGGTAACACGGAGTTAACTTGCGTTGATCATAGGACACATAATGAGCGAGAGCTTTGCGGATCTTTTTGAAGAAAGCCTGAAAGAAATTGACATGCAGCCAGGTTCCATCGTCCAGGGAACCGTGGTTGATATCGACAACGACTGGGTTACTGTTAACGCTGGTCTGAAGTCAGAGGGTGTTATCCCTGCCTCCCAGTTCCTGAACGATAAAGGCGAACTGGAAATCCAGATCGGTGACGTTGTCGACGTAGCTCTCGACGCTGTTGAAGACGGCTTCGGTGAAACCCGTCTGTCCCGTGAAAAAGCCAAACGCGCCGAAGCCTGGAAAGTTCTCGAGAAGTCTTTCGAGGCTGAGGAAGTGGTTAAAGGTGTGATCAACGGCAAGGTTAAGGGCGGCTTTACCGTCGACCTGTCTGGCATCCGTGCCTTCCTGCCCGGTTCCCTGGTAGACGTTCGTCCGGTTCGCGACACTGCGCACCTGGAGAACAAAGAGCTTGAATTCAAAGTGATCAAGCTTGACCAGAAGCGTAACAACGTCGTTGTTTCCCGTCGTGCCGTTCTCGAGGCCGAAAATAGCGCCGAGCGTGACGCGCTGCTGGAAACCCTGACCGAAGGTCTGGAAATCAAGGGTATCGTCAAGAACCTGACCGACTACGGCGCGTTCGTGGATCTGGGTGGTGTTGACGGCCTGCTGCACATTACCGATATGGCCTGGAAGCGTATCAAGCATCCGAGCGAGATCGTTAACGTGGGTGATGAAATCACCGTTAAGGTACTGAAGTTTGATCGCGAGCGTAACCGTGTTTCCCTGGGCCTGAAGCAGCTGGGTGAAGATCCCTGGGTCGATATCAAGGCTCGCTACCCCGAGAACAGCAAGGTCAAGGCTCGTGTCACCAACCTGACCGACTACGGCTGCTTCGCCGAGCTGGAAGAGGGTGTTGAAGGTCTGGTTCACGTTTCCGAAATGGATTGGACCAACAAGAACATTCATCCGTCCAAGGTTGTCCAGGTGGGCGACGAAGTGAACGTGATGATTCTGGATATCGACGAAGAGCGTCGTCGTATTTCCCTGGGTATCAAGCAGTGCGCTGCGAACCCTTGGGAAGACTTCTCCAGCAACTTCAACAAAGGCGACCGCATCTCCGGCAAGATCAAGTCCATCACCGACTTTGGTATCTTTATCGGTCTGGATGGCGGCATCGACGGCCTGGTGCATCTGTCTGACATCAGCTGGAACGAAACCGGTGAAGAAGCCGTTCGTGAATACAAGAAGGGCGACGAAGTCGAAACCGTTATCCTGTCTGTTGATCCAGAGCGTGAGCGTATCTCCCTGGGTATCAAGCAGCTGGAAAGCGATCCGTTCGCCGAGTTTGTTCAGCTGAACGACAAAGGCTCCATCGTCAAGGGCACTGTCTCTTCCGTTGACGCCAAGGCGGCAACCATTGCTCTGAACGACGAAGTCGAAGCGGTGCTGAAGGCTTCCGAGATCAGCCGTGACCGTGTCGAAGACGCTCGCAACGCGCTGAACGAGGGTGACGAGGTTGAGGCGAAGATCATCAGCATCGATCGCAAGAACCGCGTTATCAACCTGTCTGTGAAGTCCAAGGACGTTGACGAGGACAAGCAGGCGCTTGAGAACGTTCGCAGCAAGGCGGCTGAAACTTCCGGTGCGACCACCATTGGTGATCTCATCAAGGAGCAGATGCAGCAGCAGAACGCCAACAAGGATTAATTTTCCTTTTGGTTGTAAAAAAAACGGGCTGTAACAGCCCGTTTTTTTTGTGTTTTTTTTAGGTTTGGCTAAACTAGGGTCATGGAGCTGGCTTGGTGGCTCCCCATAAGAATGACAGAGGGCTTAGCCTCATGACAAAGTCTGAACTGGTCGAGCTGATAGCGTCCAAACAAACTCAGCTATCAGTAAAAGATGTCGAGCTGGCGGTGAAAACCGTCATCGAGCACATGTCCCAGTCTCTGGCGAATGGCCAGCGGATCGAAATTCGTGGTTTTGGCAGCTTTTCGCTGCACCACCGTGCTGCCCGGGTGGGCCGTAACCCCAAAACGGGTGAGGCGGTTCAGTTACCTGCGAAGTATGTGCCTCATTTCAAACCGGGCAAAGAGCTTCGGGAGCAAGTCAACGACAGTTTGAAGCAGGGCTTCTGATTACTGCTGGATGCCGCTTCATATTGTCTGGCGATTGCCGTTGAGTTGGAAGGAGCAAATTATTATGGCCGGCTTTCGCAAGCTTCTGATTTTATTGTCAGTATTATTTCTCGCGCTCTTGGCTTTGGTGTTCTCCCTGAATAACCAGGAGCCGGTATCGCTGGACTTTCTGGTTTTTAATACTCCCTCCCATGGCATTGCGGTCTGGATTATTCTCGCTTTCGTATTGGGGGCTCTGGCTGGTATTCTGATAACCCTGCTGGCAACCGTGCGTGCTTCGGCGACTCGCCGGCAGCTCCAGAAGCGACTGGCCCGTGCTGAGCGGTCGCTCGCGCATTCAAGGGCCGAGAATAATCGGACGATCTAATGGATATCGTTTTTCAGTGGCTGCTGTTAACGGCCGCAGTGGCTGCTGGCTGGTTTATGGGCCGCACCGGCCGCCAAGGTGCGCGGTCCCGACGTGCCATATCCGATGAAGCGTCGGTTCGAGACCGACTGCAATTCCTGTTTACCAATTATTCTGATCAGGCCGTTGAGAATTTCGTTCAATCCTTGGCGGTGAATCCGGAAACGGTTGGTCTCCATCTGTCTATCGGCGCCCATTTTCGCAACAAGGGGGAGACCGAGCGGGCGATCGTGATTCATCAGAACCTGCTGGCCCGCCCTGAACTGCCCACCCGGTTTTCGCCACAAGTCACCTTTGAGTTGGCTCTGGACTATCTCAATGCCGGTTTGTTGGACCGTGCTGAATCGCTTTTTCACCAGCTGATGGGGGACAGGGAATACGGCGGCAAGGCGTCACGCCAGCTGATTGATCTGTATCAGCAGGAGCGGGAGTGGGGCAAGGCAGGGCAGGTGGCTCGCACCCTGCGGGACGCAGGGTTAAGCCCGGAGCTCGATAAGGTGCTGGCCTATATCAATTGTGAAATGGCCGATCTGGCATTGCAAAAGGACGACCGTTGGGGTGCCGGCAAGTTGGTCAAGGAAGCGCTGGATTATGATCGCTCCTGCGTCCGGGCCACGTTTATTCAGGTCAAGATTCTGTTGCGTCAGGGCAGTTACAAGGACGCGGCGAGTCAGTGTCTCAAGGTGTTTGAGCAGAATACGGAGTTTGGCTCGGAAGCGATCGAGCGCTTAATGGGATTGGAGCGGGAACATGGGGACATCAAGCGTTTGACCCGAAAGTTGTCCAGGCTCTATGAAAATTGGCCGAGCACCAGTCTGTTATTGGCGGTGGTGGAATCGGTAGAACGTGCCTCGGGCCGGGCGGCGGCGATTGAGCTGTTGCGAAAGGAGTTGGAAGTTCGCCCCAGTGTTCGGGGGCTGTTACGGCTGGTGGAGCTGGCGGGCTATGAAAAGGGGATGACCTCGGACGAGGGGCGGCTGGTTAGCCGGATTGGCCATTTGCTATTGGCTAATCGCCCGATCTATCGCTGTGTCAATTGCGGGTTTTCCGGCCGGCAGCTGCATTGGCTGTGTCCAAGCTGCAAGACCTGGGAATCGGTGCGTCCAATCCAGGGTGTCGAAGCCGAGTAAACCGATAATCAATTCAAGTGTGGGAATGATTGCGTGCAAAAAGTAACTGATCCGAAGATTATTGTGGCTCTGGATTTTCCGTCCGAGGAGCCGGCGTTGGCGCTGGTGGACACGTTGAATCCGCAGTTGTGTCGGCTCAAGGTGGGCAAGGAGCTGTTCACTCGCTCCGGGCCGCAGTTCGTCAAGGCGATTCGGGCGCGGGGCTTCGAAGTATTCCTGGATCTCAAGTTTCACGACATTCCCAACACTACGTCGGCAGCGGTCGCGGCGGCGGCTGATCTGGGGGTATGGATGGTGAATGTCCATGCCTCCGGTGGCGAGAAGATGATGGAGGCCTGTCGTACTCGCCTGGAGTCGTTTGGTGCCGATCGGCCGTTGCTGATTGCGGTGACGGTGTTGACCAGCATGGCGGCGGAAGATTTGCACGGTATTGGGGTGTCTGCGTCCCCCGCTGAGCAGGTGTCGCGGCTGGCGGCCTTGACGGCCAGTTGTGGGCTTGATGGGGTGGTCTGCTCTGCCCAGGAAGCGCCACTCCTGAAGGCGGAGCGGGGTGTGGACTTCAAGCTGGTGACGCCGGGGATACGGCCGTTGTCCGCGGCTAAGGGGGATCAGCAGCGGGTTATGACCCCTAAGGATGCCTTGGCGGCTGGCAGTGATTATCTGGTGATTGGCCGGCCGATTACCCAGGCGGATGATCCGCTGGCGGCTTTGGAGGCGATCCATCAGGAGACCGTCGCCAACTAAGTGTTCGGGTCGTCTGTAGCCTGAGAAGCGGTGCTTACGTGCTCGGCGGAGGGGCTTTCTCCGCTGCTCTCTAAGGTACGTCTTTGTACCTGGCCGGGCACCGCGGCATCCATGCCGCTGCTCCGAAAGCCCCTCCGCCGCCCACGCCAGTACTTCTGTAATAACTCATAGTGAAAAAAACTCCGATGTTGGAGCTGAGTCGTGCGGGAAGCTCTTTTCAAGACCGTTTGTGGCCATGGATGGCCACAGTTGAGCCTACTTGCGGCGTGTCTTGGAAAGAGGCTCCCATGCAGCTCGGCCGCCCAAGTTGGCAGGCTAAAAAACATCCTCGAGCTGAGAAACGAAAAAAGCCGCTAACTCAATGAGAAAGCGGCTTTTTAAATAGTGGCTCCCCGAGCTGGGCTCGAACCAGCGACAAACGGATTAACAGTCCGTTGCTCTACCAACTGAGCTATCGGGGAACGTCGTCGTGTGACGAGGCGCGTATATTAAGTGCAGGCCCGCGCCTCGTCAACCCCTAAATTGCAGTTTTAGCCCAAAGCTTTCTGCAAACGGGACACAGCCTCCTTGAGCACGTCCAGGCTGGTGGCGAAACTCAGTCGCATATGGCCGGGCGCGCCGAATGCGGAGCCCGGCACCAAGGCCACGCCGGCTTCCTGCAGCAGCTTCTCGGCCAGTTCCACGTCGGTGCTGACGCCGTCAGCCGCGTCGATGGCACCCTGGAAACTGGGGAAGACGTAGAAGGTGCCGTCTCCGGACAGGCATTCCACGCCGGGCAGAGTGTTGAGCGCTTCCACCAGATAATCGTGGCGTTCCTTGAAGGCCTCGACCATCTCGCCAACGCACTCCTGAGGGCCATCCAGTGCGGCCTGGGCCGCAGCCTGGGAAATGGAGGCCGGGTTGGAGGTGCTCTGGGACTGGATCTTTTTCATCGCGCCGATGACTTTGGCCGGTCCGGCGGCGTAGCCGATGCGCCACCCGGTCATGGAGTAGGCCTTGGATACGCCATTGAGCACGAAGGTGCGATCGTACAGTTCCGGCGTTGCGTTCAGAATGTTGCAGAACGGCTGGTCGGTCCACAGGATGGGCTCGTACATGTCGTCGGTGGCGATCAGGACGTTCGGGTGCTTTTTGAGCACTTCGCCAATGGCCTTCAGTTCGTCCAGGGTGTAGGCCATGCCACTGGGATTGGACGGACTGTTGATTACGAACAGGCGAGTCCGGTCGGTGATGGCGGCCTCAAGCTGCTCTGGGGTGATCTTGAACCGGGTCTGCGCGGAGGTTTCAATAACCACTGGCTTGCCTTCGGCAACCAGTACCATGTCCGGGTAGGACACCCAGTAAGGGGCCGGAATGATGGCTTCGTCGCCAGGATTGAGCAGGGCCAGGGCGAGGTTGAAAAAGCTCTGTTTGCCACCACTGGATACAAGGATCTGGTTGGCCTCGTAATCCAGGCCGTTGTCGCGCTTGAACTTGGCGATGATCGCTTTCTTCAGGGCTGGGGTACCATCGACAGCCGTGTACTTGGTCTGACCGGCATTGATCGCCTCAATTGCGGCGTTCTTGATATGATCCGGTGTATCAAAATCCGGCTCCCCGGCCCCCAGGCCAATAATGTCCTGACCTGCGGCACGAAGTTCCGCGGCCTTGTTGGTGACTGCGAGAGTGGGAGATGGCTTGATGGCCTGTACTCGGCTGGATAGTTGAAAGTCCAAAC
Source organism: Marinobacter sp. (assembly GCA_041594735.1). Classification (GTDB taxonomy): domain Bacteria; phylum Pseudomonadota; class Gammaproteobacteria; order Pseudomonadales; family Oleiphilaceae; genus Marinobacter. The sequence goes on along the minus strand of JBFHLR010000034.1, from coordinate 8,272 downwards.
TTGCGCTCCTTGAAAGCTGCGTCTGATGAGACTACGTCGGTACCCTCGGTTTGACGTACGTACCTGGCGTTTATGGAGCCTCTGAATAAGTCCTCGCCGTTGTGATGCCGGACGGTGAGAGCGAAGGCGTTATTCAGAGGCTCCTTAACCCGCAGATGGTACCATGAAGGCTGTCAGACGATAAATTGTCTTGTGAACGCGCCCCGGGGATTTACAGAGGTTATTCCACTCAATGGCTAATTCAGACGTAGACGCGGTTCCCAAGCGTCAAATGTTCAAGGTTAACTCGGCGTTCGCCCCGGCTGGCGATCAGCCCACGGCCATTGCCGGATTGGTGGATGGCATTCATTCCGGGCTCGCTCACCAGACCCTGCTCGGGGTCACCGGCTCCGGCAAGACCTTTACCGTTGCCAATGTGATTGAGCAGGTGCAGCGTCCCACCATCATCATGGCCCACAACAAGACGCTGGCCGCCCAGCTCTATGGCGAGTTCCGCGAGTTCTTCCCAGACAACGCGGTGGAATATTTCGTCTCCTACTACGACTACTATCAGCCGGAGGCCTATGTGCCGTCTTCCGACACCTTCATCGAGAAGGACGCGTCGGTCAACGAACACATTGAGCAGATGCGGCTGTCCGCCACCAAGGCGCTGCTGGAGCGTCAGGACGCGATCATCGTGGCGACCGTTTCGGCGATTTACGGACTTGGTGATCCCCAGTCCTACCTGAAAATGATGCTGCACCTGGATCGGGGCGATCAGGTGGATCAGCGCTTCATCCTTCGCCGCCTGGCCGAGCTGCAGTACACCCGTAACGACGTCGAGTTTCACCGTGCCAATTACCGGGTCCGGGGGGAAGTCATTGATGTGTTCCCGGCGGAATCGGAACGGGAGGCCATTCGCATCGAACTGTTCGATGATGAGGTGGAGAACCTCAGTTATTTCGATCCGCTCACCGGCGAGGTTCTGAGTCGGGTGCCGCGGGTAAGCATTTATCCCAAATCCCACTATGTCACCCCGCGTCAAACGGTGCTCGATGCGGTGGAGCGGATTAAAGCAGAATTGGATCAGCGCCTGAGCCAGTTGCGGGACAATAACCGCCTGGTGGAGGCGCAGCGGCTTGAGGAACGCACCCGTTACGATATGGAGATGATGCTGGAACTGGGCTATTGCAACGGCATCGAGAACTATTCCCGCTACCTGTCTGGCCGTCGGCCCGGGGAGGCGCCGCCGACGTTGTTTGACTATCTGCCGCCGAATGCCTTGCTGGTTGTGGACGAGTCACACGTCACGGTGCCGCAAATCGGCGCCATGTACAAGGGCGACCGCTCCCGCAAGGAGACGCTGGTGGAATACGGTTTCCGATTGCCGTCGGCGCTGGATAACAGGCCCATGCGCTTCGACGAGTGGGAACGTATTGCGCCGCAAATGGTGTTTGTTTCCGCCACTCCGGGGGATTACGAGGCCGAACACGCCGGCCAGGTGGTGGAGCAGGTGGTACGGCCCACCGGCTTGCTGGACCCGGAGATCGAGGTGCGACCGGCCTCCACTCAGGTGGACGACCTGTTGTCGGAAATTCATGCCCGGGTGGACCGGGATGAGCGGGTGTTGGTGACCACGCTGACCAAGCGCATGGCGGAAGACCTGACCGACTTCCTGATGGAGCACGACGTGCGGGTACGTTACCTCCATTCCGATATCGACACCGTGGAGCGGGTCGAGATCATTCGTGACCTGCGCCAGGGCGAGTTTGATGTGCTGGTGGGGATCAACCTGCTGCGGGAAGGACTGGATATGCCGGAGGTGTCCCTGGTGGCCATTCTCGACGCCGACAAAGAAGGCTTCCTGCGATCCGAGCGTTCGCTGATTCAGACCATTGGCCGGGCCGCGCGCAATGTCAATGGCAAGGCGATCCTCTACGGTGATCGGGTGACCGGTTCCATGCAGCGGGCCATCGATGAAACCGAGCGGCGACGCGTCAAGCAAACCGCTCATAACGAAGCGCATGGCATCACGCCAACGGGTCTGAAGAAGAAAATTGCCGACATCATGGAAGGCGCCGGTGGCGGCGGTCGCGGGCGCCGCCGGGCCGAGCGCCCAGGCCAGAAGGCGGCAGACGAGGCCGAGAAATATCGCACCAAGGCGGCCGGCCACTCCCCGGAACAGCTGCTCAAGGACATTGCCGCCCTGGAAGACCAGATGTACAAGGCGGCGGCGGACCTGGATTTCGAGAACGCCGCTCGCCTGCGGGACGAGATCGCCGAGCTGAAAGAGGCGGCGATCCGCACCGCCTGAGGCATTCAGTCTTCGCGCCTGGGACCGATGATCACCGCCGCCTGCAGTGGTGAATGCTTGCCGTATTGTTTCATGCGCTCGAAGATGCGCCGGTCGATGGGCAGATACTGTTTGTCCGCGATGGCCTCGCCGCTGGCGGTATCCACTTCCGGGTCGTGGAGATAGACGAACTGGTCGTCCACCGCGCAGACCGTGACCCAATGGGGCACCCGGCTCTGGCTCAGCTGCCAGCTGCTGATCAGGATCACCGGGATTTGTCCCTGGGCAAGGGCGGCGGACATCTGTGACAGTGACAGGTACTCGTGATGAAGCTGGATACCGGTTTCGGCGATGTCCCGCAGGAAGCCCTGATGCACCAGTTCCAGTACCCGCTTTTTGTCGGCGTGCCGCACGGTCTGGGTGAACAGGGGGCCTTCCTTGCTGACGTAGGCGGCGGCTTCAAATCCTCGCGACCAGGCGGCCAGAGCCAGGCCGTGGGGGCCGCAGCCGCCATGGCCGGCGAGCATGAAGATGGTGGTCGCCTCCCGCCAGATGTGCAGCTCCTCCAGCGTGGTCACTGGCTGGTCATGGTTCACCGCCGCCATCGCCATCATCAGGGCGGCGGGACCGCAGGTGAATTCGGTGGTTTGGGGGTAGTAGGGCACCAGCGGAAAGTCCTGGGATGGTTCGTAGAACAGGATGCGCCGTTCGAAGCGCAGGGCATCGCCATGGTCCGCGTAGTAATCCCGGTAGGTTCCGAATTGGCGATAGCCCAACCGGCGATAGAGGGCGATGGCACCGTCATTGTCGGCGCGCACCTCCAGGCGCATGACAATTCGGCCCGCGGATTGCGCTGCAGCTTCAGCTTCCAGGATTAAGGCTTCTCCAATCCCCTGGCCTCGGGCTTCGGGTGCCACACCGATGGAGTAGATGCGCGCCAATCGCGTGGCGGCATGCATGAACACCAGGCAGTAACCCACCAGGGTGTCGTCCACCAAGGCCACCAACAGCCGGTCTCGCGGCATCGTGATGAAGCGCCGAAAACTTCGGCGAGAGATCCTGTCGGCATCAAACAGGCGCTCTTCCAGGGCCACCAGGGCGTCCAGATCGGTTTTGACTGCGGCTCTCAAGAGCGGTCGGATGGTGGCGCTGGTGTTGCTTCCAAGGGGGGCTTTGGCATTCGTATGACTATGATTCACGGCGGTATCCGCAAACAGGTGGCTACTCTATTATTATCGACAAACCGCCTCCTGGGTAGTCCTGTCAGTCATGCGTAAATGCACGCATCATCCGGTGCTTCCCGGCTGTGCTGGGGCGGTGTATTGTTCGCTCTACGGGCCGCACCGGTGGCCCGATTAGCGTCTGCCTGAGGGAGGGCCCGTCACGGATGTCCAGACTGCTCATTGTTGTTGATCATCAAAAGGACTGGGCGCCGTTCTTCCCCAGTGAGGACGTACTGACCTTTGACCAGTACCTCAACCTGCCGCCCCGGGAAAGCAACCGCACCCGGGTCATCAATCTATGTCAGAGTGCACGTTATCTCAGTCGTGGCTACTACTGTTCGCTGCTGGCTGAGGCTCGGCGCCACAAGGTGGTGCCTTCGGTGGCTACCCTCAACGATCTGAGCCGCAAGGGGCTGTTTTCACTGGAGCTGAGCGAGCTGGATTCGCAAGCCCTGGACTGGCTGGACCAGCAGGCCGCTGCGGTCGATGACGAGCCGACATCGGCGGCGGACAAGGTGCGAGTGCGTACCTATTTCGGCCGCATTCCCCAGCCCGAACTGCAACGGGTGTCCCGGTCGCTGTTTGAGCGGTTTCCATGCCCGATTCTGGAAGTGGTGTTCCGGCGTCGACGCACCTGGCAGATCGATTCCATGAAACCGCTGTCGCCCGCTGATCTGACGGATGCCGAGCAGGATGCCTTCGCCGAATCGCTGGATCGATTCAGCCGGGTCATCTGGCGCAAGCCTCGCGGTCGCAAACACTACCGCTACGATCTGGCTATGCTGGTCAATCCGGATGAGTCGTTGCCTCCGAGCGATGCGGTGGCGCTGGAACGCTTCACCAAGGCGGGCAGCAAACTCGGCATCCATGTCGAGCAGATCACCAAACGGGATTACAGTCGGTTGCCAGAGTACGATGGCCTGTTTATTCGGGAAACCACGGCCATAGATCATCACACCTATCGCTTTGCCCGCAAGGCGGAGGCGGAGGGGTTGGTGGTGATCGATGATCCGGTGTCGATCCTGCGTTGTACCAACAAGGTATTCCTGGCGGACCTGCTGAAACACAACAAGGTGCCGACCCCGCGGACGTTGATCCTGTCCCGGGATCAGAAGGATGCGGTGGAACAGATCGCCAGCCAGATCGGATTTCCGGTGGTGGTGAAGATTCCGGACGGGGCGTTTTCCCGTGGCGTCGTCAAGGCCGAGGACGAATCGGCCTTGCGCAAGGCGCTAGCCGGGTTGTTCCGCCAATCCGCACTGGTGCTGGCGCAGGAGTACCTGTACACCGACTACGATTGGCGTATCGGGGTGCTGGGCGGGCGGGCGATCTACGCCTGCAAGTACTTTATGGTCAAAGGCCACTGGCAGATCTACCAGCATGGCGGCAATCAGCAGGTGGACAGCGGCGATTTTGAGACGCTGCCCACCTACGAGACCCCGCGTAAGGTGATCCAGGCCGCGCTCAACGCCACCAAGCTGATCGGCAACGGCCTCTATGGCGTTGACATCAAGCAGGCGGGTAACCGCATCGCGGTGATTGAGGTCAACGACAACCCCAGCATCGACGCCGGTGTGGAAGATCGCTTTCTCGGCGGTGAGCTGTATTCGCTGATCATGCAGGAGTTTCTGGTGCGCATGGAGGCCCGGCGTCGGCGCTAGCGGCGCGCAGTAGGTCAACGAATTAACCAGACGGGACACTAGTGCCGGTTGGACTGCCAGATACGGAGGCTGCCAAACCACGGCTGGGCCTCCAGGTGGCGGTGCAGCTGCTCCAGGGGCTGCTGGACTTCGAGGGCGCGCCCGCTTTCCACGAACAGTTCCAGATGGACTTTATTGCGCAAGTAGTGCAGCCTCAGCCGGTCGTGTTTGAGGGTTTCTCCCAGGTGACCGGCGATCATCCGTTCGATGTCCTGGCGATTGGGCAGGCGAAGGGAGGTTGGGGTGCCTGCTTCGTCGTTCTCGGCATCGATATGGAAGGTGATCTGGGCCAGATCGGTGAGGGATTCGCGCATCCGCTCGACAACGTGCATGCCAATCTGGTGTCCCTCGGAGACACTGATGTCCGGGCTGACCACCAGATGCACGTCCAGCAGGATGTCGCGCCCCATTTTGCGGCTACGTAACTCATGCACATTGCGCACCCCCTCGGTACTGCGGGCAAGGGCGGTCAACCGTTCGCTCTCCTCGGCGGGAATGCCCGAATCCACCAGTTCCTTGACGCTGCGCCAGGCGAAGCCCCAGCCGATGTGACCCACGATCAAGGCAATGGCGATGGCGGCCAGCGCATCGAGCCAAATCCACCCGACCATCGCCCCGGCCACCGATACCATCACAATGATTGAAGAGAGGGCGTCGGTGCGACTGTGCCAGGCATTGGCGATGATGAGGTCTGAACGAATGCGCTGTCCGACCCGGCGGGTGTAGCGGTAGATCCATTCCTTGGCGGCAATGGACAGGGCGGCGGCGGCCAGAACCGGCCATTCGGGCGGGAGGGGAGCCCGGTCGTCCAGCAATCTCAGGACGTTGTCCCAGGCCAGTGCGGCGCCCACGGCAATCAGGGTGCTGCCCAGCAGCATGGTACCCAGTGTTTCTATCCGTTGATGGCCATAGGGGTGGCCCTGATCCGGGCCTCGTCGCGATGCCTTCATCACCGCGATAACGATCAGGTCGGATGCGGCGTCCGACAAGGAATGGACCCCGTCCGCCATTAGGGCCTGGGAATGGAACAGGGTGCCCGCCACACACTTGATGGCGCCCAGCACCAAATCCAGCATCATGCCGATGACCGTGACGCGGCCCGCGGCCGCGGCTTCATTGGCCAGCCGGCTCGCCTTGTCGTCGGTCGACAGAGGGTCTGTCATCGCTCGATTCCCTGAGGTTGGCTACCGCTTAAATTGTGATGCAAGTGTCATCTTTATGCACACTCCAAGATTGTTACAAGAAGGTGACAATTGATTGCATCTATGAAAAAACGATTGAAATTAGCTTGCAAATTCACCTGTTTTCAGTCGGTTATGACTGGCTAAAAAGTGATCAATTTGCGGGCTGGCGCACGGCATAAGGCTTAGCCAAAGGTCGAGGTGCATTTTCAACAGACTTATCCACAGAAACCGTGGAAAACATAACAAGACCTTAATGAGACAGTCATTTAGCTGTCATTGACAGGGGGTAGGCGCGTCTGTGGAAAACTTTCGGTATACTGCGCGCTCACTGCTGGCGCGGCCGTTCTGGTCTTGCGGCGCCCCAAGATTACTGCAAGGAGTTATCTCATGTACGGCCTGCTTCGTCACCTGCTTTTCAGGTTACCGCCAGAAACGGCTCACGGCCTGACCCTTTCCGGTCTCGATCTGGCGCACAAAGTTGGGCTGCTCTCTGCGATGGTGCCCGACGTCAAACCCATGCCGGTGGAAGTGATGGGACTTAAGTTCCCGAATCCCGTCGGCCTGGCCGCCGGACTGGATAAAAACGCGGATCATGTGGATGCCCTGGGGGCGTTGGGTTTCGGTTTTGTCGAGGTGGGTACGGTGACGCCCTTGCCGCAGCCGGGCAACCCCAAGCCCCGGCTATTCCGGTTGCCGGAGCACCAGGCCGTGATTAATCGCATGGGCTTCAATAACGAAGGTCTGGACCATTTGTTGGCGCAGGTCGACAAGACGCGGTTTCAGGGCGTGCTCGGCATTAATGTGGGCAAGAACAAGCTGACCGCTACCGAAGACGCCAACAGCGATTACCGCAAGGGAATTGCCGCGGTATACAGCCGGGCCAACTACATCACCGTCAATGTGTCTTCCCCGAATACGCCGGGGTTGCGGGACCTTCAGTTTGGTGACTCTCTGAAAGGGCTGTTGGCAGCTATCAAGGACGAGCAGCGTATCCAGAGCGAGCAGCACGGTAAATACGTCCCAATCGCCGTGAAAATTGCCCCGGATATGGATGATGAGGGCATCCGCTTTGTCGCCAATGAACTGCGCCAGGCCGAGCTGGATGGGGTCATCGCCACCAATACCACCATCACCCGGGATGCGGTTGCCGGTCATCGGCTAGCGGATGAGGCTGGTGGCCTGAGTGGGGCGCCGGTACGGGGGCCGTCGCTGCGGGTGATCGAGGGTCTGTACGCCGAGCTGGGCGACGCGCTGCCGATCATTGGTGTCGGAGGCATTACCGACGGGGTCTCTGCCGCGGAAAAGATCCGTGCTGGAGCAAAACTGGTGCAACTTTACACCGGTTTTATCTATCGGGGGCCGGAGCTGATCTCAGAGGCGGTGGAAGCGATTCGCGCCCTCAAATGACTCGGGCGGGCGAGTGACGCCTGCTTGTGAGAATTTTTTGCACCACAAAAAGAATGGGCCCGCTAAGCGGGCCCTTGCGGGGAATAAACCCCGTGGCGTTTTTGGGTGTGATACGGGTCGGGGGGACCCGTTTTGTGTTTACGCTAAGTTTCTTCTGATTTGTTTCTTTTTATGGGGCGTTCCTGCGCCCGCTTTAATCGGTTGATTCAGACGCTCAAGTGCCAGGGTCTATTGCTCGTCTATCAGGCGGTGACATTGGACATTTTATGAATGCCTGATACTCCGGTCATGCCCTCCCAGTTATCTGTTCGGCCTTCGCGCCACCCATTCAGCCATTCTTGCCTCAGTTCAGCCTGTTCTGCTGGGCAGCTGTCTTTTGATTTTCCGGACACTCCGGCCATATAACCCCGTTTGAATGCGCGAGCGTACACATCTCTTTTCTGTCTCTTCATGCTGTTCCTCACATGATGGGTTTTCAGAGCAAAT
>JBFHLR010000033.1:0-21812 GCA_041594735.1 Marinobacter sp. | reverse complement strand
GCGAACCGCGCCTTGCATCTGCAGCCTTCAGATCGCGCAGAGGCGATTCGGAGTTAATCAGAGGCTCCTTAAACCTTAGCAGGATCTGCCCGGATTGCCTCCCGAGCTGGTTTCGGATGTCTGGCCCTGCCCATCGTTTACTTATCTGGACTTTCGATGTGAATCAACACCCTTATATGGACGCCACTCGCCGCTGGGTGGAGCGTGTGGTTATCGATCTCAATCTCTGCCCGTTCGCCAAGCGCGAGCTGGTCAAGGAGCGCGTTCACTTCACCGTCACTGAGGCCGATGGTGAGGATGCGCTGGTGTGGGCCCTGCAGGAGGAACTGCAGCGCCTTGACCGGCAGCCGGAAATCGAAACCACCTTGTTGATACACCCCTGGGTATTGTCGGACTTCCAGGACTACGTCGATTTCCTGGCGGTGGCCGAGGGCCTGCTGGCGCACCTGGGCTATGAGGGTATCTACCAGATTGCCAGCTTCCATCCGAACTACCAGTTTGAGGGCACCGCCGAGGCAGACGCTGAGAACTACACCAACCGCAGCCCTTACCCCATGCTGCACCTGCTCCGGGAAGCGAGCCTGAGTCGGGCCATTGATCAGTACCCGGATGTGGACGCCATTCCTGGCCGTAACATCGGCGTGGTCTGCCAACTGGGCCAGAACCACATGAAGGCGCTGCTGCGTTCCTGTTTCGACGATTAAACCTGCCTTCTGTTAAACCTGCCTTCTGCGACTGAGCGCCGGTCAGAGCTCCTTCGACAGGGCCCGCACCCGTTGGGCTTCCAGCGGGGTGAACTGCTCGCTGATCCACTGATCAATGGCGTTGGCCTGATCGGGCTGGCTGAGCCCGGAGCGTTGAATACGGTCTCGTTCTGCGGCGAATGCCTCCAGCCGTTGCTGCCACTGCTGGCGTTGACGATCCAGATTGGCGAGGTTGGCGGCGGCTTCGTGGCCCAGCGCCTGTGCCCGCAGCTGAAACAGCTGCTCGGTGCTGGCCCCGGACTCACGCAGCTGTCGACCCTGTTCATAAAGCTCGGCATTCCGGGTTACCCGCTGGCGAACTTCCCTCAGGTCCGAGGGCAAGCTCTGTTCGAGTTCGGCCAGGGCCCGTGTTTTCTGGGCGTTGCTCAAGTCCGGGTGTTGCTCCACCTCTAGGCGTGCCAGCATGTAACTGTCCTGGGTGGCTTCCAGGGCGAAGAAGGCATCCCGTTCGGCGGGTTGGAAACTGGCCATGCGTAAGGATAGCAAGGTCTCTTGACGGCCGCGTAGCTCCTGCAAGTCAAAGCCGTCGGCGGTGTACACCGGACCGCTGGCCTGACTCAGCCGATCAAGCTCGATCCGGTAATTGACGTAGCGGTGGAGCAAATCCCGCGCCTGGGTCAGCGCCGTGCCGTGTAGCCGGCTGGCCAGGGCCTGGTCGAGGCGGCTGAGGGCCAGGGCCATGGGTTCGTCGCTCAAACTGGCGAGATAGAAGTCGAACAGCTTGCGGATCGCCGGTGCCGGGATCAGGTGGTTGTGGGTATCGACCGCCAGCTCGGGATTGGGTACGGCGTCGGCCAGATGTGAGGGTAATGGGGGTAAAGCGTCGTGGCCGTCTGCCACCGTTGCGAACGGCGCCGGCGGCGTTGACGCGGTGAGTCCGGCCGGCGGTGTGGAGAGAATGGTCTGCGCGTCGGCGGGTTGCCGCCGATCCGGGAGGAACAGCGCCAGCCCGGCTGCGATGATCAGGGTAACAGCGATAGACAGTCTTATAGGTAGGTTCATTTGGGCAACCGCAAGGTAACGCTCCGGGCCTGTCGACCCGGAGCTTGGGTGTTACAGGCCCGCGTTCTTGAGGCGGTTGGCGTGGTTCTGGAACAGGGTTTCCGGACTGATTTCGAACAGCGACACCAGGCCCAGAACGTGGTTGTTCACGTCGATATGGTTCATGGTGTAGTTGTCCTTGATGACCCGGCCAAAGTGGCTGGAGCAGCGGCCGGTGACGCCGTCGTTGGGTTCCTCAATGGCGAGCCCGGTGATCCCGAACAGGGCATCGGAGAGATCGATGCCGGTGGTCACCGTTGCGGTTCCGCTCCAGGAATACAGAGCAATGGGGTGACCGGCAATGGTCACTTGATGCGGGCCTTCGCCGCAGGCAGTCGTCGGTACGCCGGCGGGAAATTGCTGGTTGAAGGCAGCTGAACCCTGCTGGTTGAATTCCGCCAGCATGGCGTAAACGTCGGCCTCGTCCTGGGGGTTGTCGGACAACAGGTTGACCAGGTCGCCTACCGCGTTGGAAAAGACCTCGAAGGTCACGCCCTGCATGCTGTCCTCCGGCGCAACGCCGGTGACGATATCTGCCAGCGGTGAGCCCTTGTGGGGGGTGTGCATGGTGGTTACGGAGGCCACCAGGTCCGGGCGTACGTTCATCACGTAGCGGGAGGTGACGCCGCCCTGGCTGTGTCCGATCAGGTTGAACCTGGATATCTGGCCGTTGGAGGCGGCGCGGATGTCTTCCAGCTGCTCGATCAGCCGTTCGCCACGCATGGCCGAGCTGTCAAAGGCATTGATCTTGGGAACGAATACGGTGGCACCCTCGGCTTCCAACGCGGCGGGGATGCGATACCAGTAATCGACGCCGGCGATGCTGTCGAACGCGAAGATACCCGGCACCAGCACGATTGGGTGTGCGGTTTTGGCATCGTCATTGCCGAAGAGCCAGCTGAACCAGCCTGCGTGGGCGGAAACGGAAGTGCTCAGACCGAGGGTGATTGCCCCCGCGATGATCAGTTTTCTCATGTTTTTCCCTTTTGATTTATTGTTGTTACTGCAAATTTGTGGAGCTTTTTGAAGTTCTTGTTACTCAAACGGCAGGATGGCGAATGCCGGGTGTGGGAGCCCCGATACCATCATGAGCCGTACCTTAGCGGTGGGAAAATGCGGTCAGCTTGTAAGAACTGATGAAGTTGTGGCGAGGCTGGGGAAAACGCGTTGTCGGTCACGAAATGAACGGATGGCCAGGCCAGCTATGCCGAATTGACTTAGACTGACCCGCAGTCCAACAATAATAACCGGTGTTTGCCTTGAGGCGCCGGGCTGGAACGACGGAGAGTCTGGCTGGCGGTGATTCATTGGCGAATCCCTTGGGAACAACCTGTGCCAGCTCCAGAATCCCGCAATCTGCTTTACCTTTGGCCAAGGCGAACCTTGCACATCGGCCGCCTCCTCAGGCCAATCCAGTTCAGTCAGGCGGCCGCGTCGCTTACGGTCAGCCTGGAGGGGCCGTTCCGCTATCGCACGTCGGGGATGGCGAACTCACGGCAAAGCCGAAGTCTGCTGTTGCCACCGGGAGATTCCGTCAGCGTCGACGCCGGACAGATCCTGATCGGCACCTGTTATCTCGATGCCCTGGGACAGGATTACGCCTGGCTGAGACGACAAATGGCAGAGGAACTCGAGGGCGCAGAGGAGCCTGGAGGACAGGAAGCGTGGGAACAAGCAAAGGCCCCCAGGGGATCGGATAGAATGATGGGCCTGCAAGGGCCCGCCACCGGGGTGGTGCGGGAAGAGCAGTTCCGCTCGCTGTTCCGGCATTTGCTCCACTCGCCCGCCCGCTCGGAAGATGCCTACCGGGCTTTGGAAACCGTCATTAACCCCCGCCGTTGCCCCTATCCCGAAGTGGATCCACGGGTCGCCCGGGTGGTGCTGCTGATTCGGGAAACGGTGGCAGAAAACACCTCGGTGGAAACCCTTGCGCAGTCGGTGAATCTGTCGGTCCCTCGCCTGATGCAGTTATTCCGCCAGTATGTGGGTGTGCCGATCCGTCGATACCGGCAATGGCATCGGCTCTTTGTCACTACCATTGCGGTTGCCCAGGGCAAGTCGCTCACTGAGGCGGCCATGGACGCCGGCTTTACCGATTCGGCCCACTTTTCCCATACATTTCGCACCACTCTGGGGTTAAAACCGAGTGATGTGCTGTCGGAGTTGGGACAAACCGCACTCATTCCACCGTCTTCGTGTGCACTGGATCCATTTGGTCAGTGACCTCTTGGCAGCTGTGAGTATTGCTCGGCCTGCGCTTCCCCGTTCAGTAACTGGTCCAGGTGGCAGGGGTGGTGAATGGCGCTGCCCTGCAGGTAGTCAATGCCCAGTCTCTGGAGGGCATTGGCGAGTTGCTCGGATTCCACGAAACTGCAGATGGTTTGGATGCCCAGGGAACGGCAGATATCGTGAATGGCTCTGACCATGGCCAGCTCGGTACCTCCGTTGAGTAGCCCTTTCATGTAGCTGCCGTCGATCTTCAGCTGGTCCACCGGCAGTCCGCGAAGATAACTGAATGAGGTCAGGCTGCTGCCAAAATTATCGAGGACAAAGCGGCAACCGAGGGGGCTGAGCTGGTCCATGAAATTCTGGACATCCACCAGATGGTGCACGGTGGTTTGCTCAGTGATTTCGAAGCACAGTTTATGGCCGGGAAAGCCGGCTTTCTGGATCAGGCTGACCACGTAAGCCGCAAAGTCCGGTTGATCAAAGGAGGGGCTGGCAAGGTTGATGTGGCACGCGGTCAGCTGTGCCAGGTGTTGGGGCGCCGCACCTAGCCGCTCCAGAACCGTTCGAATGACCCAGCGGTCCAGCTCATGCATGACCCCGAACCGCTCGGCGGCCGGCAGGAATTCGGCCGCTGCAATCAGGTTGCCATTGTCATCCAGCATGCGCAGCAGGATTTCGTAACGCAGCTCGGTGGTGCTTGAGAGGGTGGGTGTGACTCGTTGCGCATTGAGAATGAGTCGGTTTGCGTCGAGCAGCTCCTGGGTGTCGCTCAGCCAGGTATGGTGGGTGCGCTTGGGTGATGGGGAAGCCGCTTCCGGCGTTGAAACGCACACCCGGTTGCGCCCCTGATCCTTGGCGGTGTAGCAGGCCATATCGGCCGATCGCATCAGGGCGCTGATGTCCGGTGCCTGATCATGGATTCGGACTACCCCGATGCTGCAGCCAATACGGTGGCTGCGGCCTTCCCAGACGAACGTAAGTTGTTCAATGGAGGCACGGAGTTTTTCCGCGATGGTTGCGGCCGTGCGCAGATCGCAGTTTTACAGAATCACACCAAATTCATCGCCCCCAAGACGGGCGAGGATGTCGCCCTCCCGAATGCTGCCCCGTATGGTGCCGGAGACAAGCCGTAACAGCTGATCGCCAGCACCATGGCCGGATGCGTCGTTGACCAGCTTGAAACCATCGAGATCGACAAAGCACAGGGCATGGGAGGTCTCGTCATTCCGGGCCCGACCGAGTGTACTCGCCAGCCGATGTTCAAACGCCCGTCGGTTAAGCAGGTCGGTCAGCGGGTCATGGGTGGCCTGGTGGCTGAGTTCTTTCGACAGCCGGTGGGATTCTGAAATATCTTCCAGCATGATAATGAAGTAGGGCTTGCTGCCATGGCCTTCGTACATGATCGAGGAAGTCAGGCGCGTCCACATGACATCGCCATTGCCTTTGAGCATGCGCTGTTCCTGGGTGTGGCTTTCCCGGTTTCCGGCAATCAGTCGTTCGCGGACGTTGGGGTTCAGCGCCCAGTCCTCTGGGCGCATGAGGTGGCTGTAATGGGCGGCGATTAACTGGTTTTTGTCGTAGGCGAGAATCTGGCAGCTGGCATCGTTGGCATCCAGTACCTGGCCCTGGTCGTCCAGCTGGAGAATACCGATCGCAGACTGTTCGAAGATGGCCCGAAACTTCTGCTCCGAGCGTCGCAGTATATGCACTAACCGGTTGGCCAGCCGCCAGGCGCCCAAGGCAACGAGAGCCAGGAAGAACAGGCTGACCACGGATAGCAGCTCGGTAGCATTGCGGGCTGCCCGGCCGATGGCCAGGCGAAACTCCAGAGCGACGACTTCGAGGTTGGCGGCCCGTTGACCTATGTCTTCCTGGGCCTTGAGTAACGTCAGCCGAGACGGCGTCGCCTGACTCCATTGCTGTTCCACCCGATTGGCGATGGCCACCAGGGCCAGAATGTCATCGTCGGAACTGGCCCATTCCTGAATGGCGCGATTGAAGTCGGGGTAGCCTCCAAAGTATTGGTACAGCCAGATCAGGCGGCCAATGTCGTCGGGGTGGATATTGGCCCGTATCAGGGCGGCGCGGCTAAACGCCAGATCGGGTCGGGGGCCATCAAGTTCACGGCGGGCCAGGTAGATGCTGTGGGGAATGTCGAGCCATCTTCTGGCCAGTTTCAGGTCGTTGGGATTGCCGGATTCGGTGTACTCTTCCAGATAGTGTACCGCCGCCAGTTGTGCCCGGGACCAGATGCCGTTGCCGGCAACGCAGGCAACCACCGCGGCCTGGATCTGTACCACTGCGACGGTGAAGATAACCGCGGCCAGCACCAACCCTAACAAGCCGGCGATAAGGGAAACGATCTTCCACTGCTTTTTTGAACTGACAGAAAGTCCGAGCATTGGTGCGAGTTTCCCCGGCCACAATGTACACCATCCCTTGGCAGCCTCTGATTAACTCCGGATCTCCTCTGGCTTTCGGAGTTAATCAGAGGCTGCCTTGTAAAGTCTAGTCCAACCGGCCTAACTCGGAGGAATGGCAACGGCTTAGCATTGGTGTCGTGGATTGAACAGGTGTCGTGGATTGAACGGGTGTCGCGGATTGATCGGGTAGCGGGGCAAGGCACGACTTTGCCCCCAGGGTCGATAAACATGGAAAGACTCTGGATAACTTCTTGGAGTTATTCAGAGTCCCGTTTGTACACCATGGGTTTCCCGTGTTGATAACGGGGAATCGGGGATTATCCTGCCGGCTTCGGCGTGAGCACTTTCTCCAGCTTCTCATGCAGCAAGGCGCCGCGTTTAAGGAGCTGCAGGCGGGTTTTCTCATCCCGGCGGTGGGTGAACAGATCCACGTATGTTTGAGTAATTTCACTCATCACAGGATGTTCTTGTTTGTACTGCTCGTCTCTCATGACCGCTCTCCACTACTGATTCGAAGCAATGGGTCTACGTCTTTATCCTACGCTGGGCGTGAGAGGCGAGGAAATAACTTTTAGGCAGGAAAAGCAAAAGCCAGGGTAGGCTAAGAGCATATCCTGGCTTTTTGCGGTCGGCCTGGATCAGGCCTGGATGCCGGTCTTTTTGCGCCAACGCTTGAGCAGCAGATTGGTGTCGTGATCCCAGGGATGGAAGCCGGGCTTAAAGTAATCCACATACTCCGGGATGATTGCACTGAATACGCCTCGGCGGCCCCACAGGGCATTCAGGCCTTTGACCCAGGACTTGATGTTGGTGAGCTGCTTGTCTTCCCGCATCAACTCAATGATGAACGCGTGAATGGCCACCATGATCAATGCCGTGGCCAGCGCCATGATGCCCATCCGCAGGGCGTAGCTGGCAACGTCCTTGCCGTAGATCTTCTCGAAGGTGTCGAATGCCACCGCTTTATGCTCGTTCTCCTCGATGCAGTGCCAGGCCCACAGGTCACGCATGGAGGGATCAATCAGTTCGACCAGATCTTCGCGTTTCAGAAGCTGGGCCGACAGAATGCCGGTGAAGTGCTCCAACGCGACGGTCGCTGCCAGGTGGGTCTTGTCGTTCTTGAAGATCGGTAGTTCGGCAACGGCGAGGAATTTGCGAGTCCAGCCTTCCAGTTTGGGGATGTCGAACCCTTCTTTGATGGCACCGGCATTAAAGTTGCCATGTTCTTTGGCATGCATCGCTTCCTGGCCGATAAACGCACCGATGTCTTTTTGCAGCTGGGGGTCTTCGATCTTTTCACGAACCGCCCTGACGCTGGCCACGAAAAACCGCTCGCCATCCGGGAACAGTGCGGACAGCGCGTTGAATACGTGGGTCATGAACGGGTCGTTGGCTACCCAATGGCGAGGAACTTCATCAAACTCGAAATCCTGACGACGAACCGGAAAAGACGATGTGACTGCAGACATGCTGACCTCGAAGACGTTGTTATCCTGAGAGAAACGATACGGAAGGCAAGAAAGGAATGGTCGTTCATTTGAGGACAGAAGCTTAGCAATTGGCCTTAATTGCACGGAGATAGGAGTAAATGGGCAAATGCATTGGGGATCAGTTGTGTTTGTAGGGGGTCATCCGCTTGAGGCTTGGGCGGGTTCTGTCGCCGCCACGCTGGGGCTGAAATCCAGGTAGCCGTCGTCAATCGGTTCGTTGAGCAGCAGCTGGCGGTCTTTTTCGTAGTTGTTCAGAACCTTCCAGGGCACCTTGGTGCCTTGTCGGGGCATGATGGCGCTGGCCCGTTGGATGTAGCCCGAGTTGAGGCTGTCCATCACGCAATGGTCGGTGGCGGCCCCGTCCCGGTCTCGCGCCACCGCCACACGCAGGCCATTGCAATCCATATGATTGAGCAGGCGGCACAGGTAGTTGGCGGCGAGGTCTGCCTTGAGGGTCCAGGATGCGTTGGTGTAGCCGAACACCCAGCCCAGATTGGGCAGGCCTTCCACCAGCACGCCCTTGTATGTCACCCGCTGGCTGAGGTCGCAGGGGGCACCGTCCAGGCTCAGCTTGACTCCGCCGATCAGTTCGATTTGCAGGCCGGTGGCGGTGATCACAATATCGGCAGGCAACTCCTTTCCCGAGGTCAGACGGATACCCCGCTCGGTGAAGGTCTCTATGTCCGCGGTTTCCATGGAGGCCTGCCCGGACTTCAACACCTTGAATAGATCGCCATTGGGAACCGCACACAGGCGCTGGTCCCAGGGCAGATAACGGGGCGTGAAGTGTTTCAGGTCATAGTCTTTGCCCAGGTGCTTGCGTACGTTTCGTAACAACAGCCAGCGGGTGGCTCTGGGGTAGCGTCGGGCGCCCTTGTAAATTAGCCGCTGGAGGAAAATATTGCGTTGTCGGGCCAGTCGGTACACCCATTCGTCCGGGAGCACCTTGCGCAGCTGCGCCGATAATGCATCCTTGGCCGGCAACGAAAAGATGTAGGAGGGCGAGCGCTGGAGCATGGTGATATGGCCGGTGGAGGGGGCCATCGCGGGCACCAGGGTCACGGCAGTCGCGCCGCTGCCGATGACCACCACCTGCTTGCCCCGATAGTCCAGGTCCTCTGGCCACTGTTGCGGGTGGATACACTGGCCCTGGAAGCGGTCGATGCCGGGGAAGTCGGGCAGGTAGCCCGAGCTGTAACGGTAGTAGCCGGTGCAGGATATCAGGACGTGGCAGGTGTAGCTGCGATGGTTTCCGCTGTCGAGATCCTGCACGGAAACCGTCCAGCGTTGCTGGCGGCTATCCCAGTCTGCGGCGCAGGCCTCCTGGCGGAAGTGAATCCGCCGCTCAATATCATAGGCCCGTGCGGTTTCGGTCAGGTATTGCTTGATGGCAGGGCCATCGGCCAACACCTGCAGTTCGTTCCAGGGGCGGAATTCGTAGCCAAAGCTGAACATGTCGGAGTCGGAGCGAATGCCCGGGTAGCGGAACAGATCCCAGGTCCCGCCAATGGCCTGGCGCCGCTCCAGGATGGCGTAACGCTTGGTAGGACATTGCCGGGTCAGGTGACAGGCCATGCCGATACCTGACAGCCCAGCGCCGAGAATCAGCACGTCGTAGTGCTCTGCTATCCGCGCTTCATTCACCTCAGATCACTCTCTGCTCACGTTACGCCCTGCTCAAATCACGCTGTGTCCAGATCGCTCATTGTCGGGCATTCTTTACGCCGCGCCGGTTGACCGCTGGCCGGCGGTCGCCTCAACGGGATCGGGGAGCCTCCGGGGACCAAAGATGATTCGGTGTTACCCAGAGGTTCCCTAATAGCATAGGTCATGGCCGGGGAATGTCAGGCTGCCGGTTCCGGGCGAGTCGGATTCCGGTCAGATAGACCGTTTCCGGTGACGGGAGGTAGACCGTGAACAGGCCCAGGCGGTAAATGTCGGACATGTTC
Organism: Marinobacter sp.; assembly: GCA_041594735.1. Lineage (GTDB taxonomy): Bacteria > Pseudomonadota > Gammaproteobacteria > Pseudomonadales > Oleiphilaceae > Marinobacter. The sequence continues at coordinate 11,916 of JBFHLR010000033.1, read as the reverse complement.
ATCGCTCGGGTTGCCGGCGCGCCTCGAACTTCACCGAGGTCAATGGTGAACTCATTGCGGCCCGGACGCAGAAACAGGCGGGTATTGAATCGGTCGTCGTAGGCGCTGTCACCCCGTTCATGACGGACGTCGTTGATGCGCAGGGTCATGGTGAAGGGAGTCGTCGCGGGATTGTGGAGCGTCAGCTCAAGACGGTCGTAGGGGCGCCAGTCACTGGCCAGATGACGAAGCCACACGCCGGAGTATTGTTCCGTACCCAGTTCGATTTTCAGGGCCGGTCTGGAGGGGCCCGCCAGCGTGACGTCCCGGCTCAGGGGGCCGGACCAGAAGCGTTCGGGATGGTCTTCGGAAAAGTCGTAGAGTTCCGGCAGCTGATGGTACAGCTGGTATTGCTGGTAGGCCACCTGGCCCACCGACCACAGTTCCAGCAATACCAGTGCCGTAGTGGCAAAGCGCGTGGTGTGCAGGATACTGACTTGGCGCGGGGGTGATCGGTCACCGGTGGTGGGCTGCCAGGCCAGGACCAGCCAGCAGCCAATCAGGTTCCTGAGTACATCGTGCCAGTCGGCGTGGCGGTCAAGACCGTCCTGAAGGACTTCCAGTCCGATACCCATCAGCAGCACCGTTGTGGTCACCACAAGCCAGAGCGGCCAGCCGGCCAGCCAGCGGCGAGGGTTGATCCACAGGGTGAGCAGGCCGAAGAACAAAATGTGTCCAAGGTTCCAGGCGGACTGGTACAGCGGGCCGGAGCTCCAGTCTGGTCCGCCGAAAAAGAACAGCGGTAGCATCAGCAGCAGCGCCAGAGCCATCAATCGCTTCGGCACCGGGCTTCGTGCTAGCACCCCCCCGTTGTCGCGCCCTGGCCGTGGGGGGCATGATGAGTCCGCCAGCCTCATGTTGGAGTTTGCTCATGGGGACCCTTCACAGGCGCTGAGGGCATTGGCGGGCGTCATCCCAACGCCAGTCGGCCTGGTTGTCGCCAAGCCGAATGCCGCCCAGCCACCGGGTGGGTGGATGGCACAACATCCAGTCCGTCTCCCCCTGGATGAGGGCAAGCCCGGTCTCGGTCAACCGCAGTTGCCGATGGGGCCAACTGGCGTGATGGGTTTGGGCCGTGACGGCAATGGGTGGGTCATTGGCCGACAGCAGCGATTCGATGATGTGCCAGAACATCAGGTCGCCGAGCCAGGGGCGGGGATCCAGCGTCAGGGTTAGATCCCGGAACAGCTGTGCCACGGTGGCTGAACCGGAGCGAAGTTGTTCCAGAACGATGTGTTCGGTCAGCCCCAGGCCATGGCCGAGGGCTGGCAGTTCCTGCAAGTGGCGACGCAGGGCGGCGGACAGGTAGGGCAGCGCCGAGGTGTGCGGGTCCGCCATCAGGGCGGCCAGCCCGGTAGGGTGCGGCTCCCTCAGGGCTTGCCAGCAGCGACTGCCCAGTTCCAGTTGCGCGGGGGTGATGGCACTGCGTTGCTGCCAGAGCGTTTGCAACGCGGTGCCGTTCAATTGGCCCAGACCGATGAAACGCTCGAAACCGGGGTAATGATCGGTGGTGACCATCTCCAGAAGGGGGGGACCTCCGGCGTGATGAAAATGATTCAGCACCCGGCACAGAATCAACTGATCGAAGCTGTCGTGCTCGAACCAGAGCACTACCCGGTGATAGCGGGATGCGGCCTGGTGAAGACTCGTTTCCCAGGTTTGCAACAGCGCCAGCGTTTCTTCGAAGCCTTCGGGTGTGTCGGCTTCGTAGGCCCGATTGATGAATTCCGCCCGACAGGTCAGCAGGCTGTCTTCCGCCAGTGGAACCGGTCCCTGGCAGATGGGGTCGGCATACTCCAGAAAGTCCCCGGCAAACCCGGCTGACTGCAAGGGCACCCGAAGGTCTGAACCGCAGCGGATGTGCAGGGTGGTTTGGTCGTCGTCTAGCGGCATGGTGCACCTTGCCTGTTGGGTTGTTATCAGCAGTTATAGCAGCCCTGACGGCGAGTGGCAGAACAATGGTCGTGTTTCTGTGTTCGCGGGCGGCGAGCCGTCGCTCAGGGGATTAGCCGTTGGCTGGTGCCCTGAAAGGTGGCGGTGTAGGTGCCGTTGTCGATAAGCGCACGAATGGCCTGGTCGAACCGGGTTCTCAATTGCTCCCCTTGGGGGGTGGCCTGAAACCGGTAGGCCAGTTGTTCAACACCGAATTCTTGCCCGTGCTGGACTCGGTTCAGCAAATTCATGGCTTCCAATTGCCGCAGGCCGTCAGACAGGTATTCAACGGTCGCATCGATTCGCCCATACAAAAGCTTGTTGAAATTCTGCTCCAGCGAATTGGCGGTTTCAATGCGTATATGGGGATCGTCCGTCAGACTGGTTGGGTAGTAACGGCCCCGGATGAGGCCCACGCGTCGGCCCCGGAGTTCGGTCGGGTGGTCGAATGCCCGGGTGTCGAGGCGGGAATACACCACGAAGCCGTAAGTCAGCGCCACTGGCCGACCGGTAATACCGGGTTGGCTCGCATCGCCGATAATTTCGGGGAACAGCACGTCGATTTGCTGTTCGGCAAACATCAGGTTGGCGCGAGCCCAGGCATCGACGAAGATCATTTTGCAATGGGTGCCTTGGGATTCCAGGTGGCGGATGAGCCGTTCGGTCCACACCCGGTTGGCGACGGTGAGCTCGGGATCGCTGGTTGGTCCAACGACTACCCGGCAGGGGAGGGTGTCTGTCGATGCCAGGGCAGGCAGAACGCAGAGCAATAGAAAGCCCAGGGCCCTAAAAAATCTGATCGCGTCTTTCATTGACCTGCTCACGAACCTCGCAACTGAACGGCAGCACTTTGACGCCTGGTCACCGTGTCATTTTGGCGCTTAATATGGCTAGATGCCAGCTCACAGCGGGGAGCGGTAGAGGGTGTTACTGGATGGCGCGTGAGTTGGTTGCGCTGGCCCGGCTCAGCTCGACGAGCAGACGGTCATCTGTTTGGTAGGTATCTGGGCGGAAAAAGAGATTGCCCTGATCATCTGCCTCGGCAGTCCAGTAGGCCAGTAACACCGGCACGCTGCGCGGCAGGTGTACGTTGCCGGTCTCGCCGGAGGCGCGCAGCGCCTGCACTTCCCGCCAGCGATTGGAGTGCTGGAACTCAAACAGCCTGGCGGTGAGATCCAGGGCGTTCTCCACCCGTACACAGCCGGAGCTGTAGAACCGGCTTGACGTGTCGAACAGGCCGGAGGAAGGGGTGTCGTGCAGGTAGACCGCAAAGGGGTTGGAGAAGCGTATCACCACCTTGCCCAGGGCATTACCGGGGCCAGGGTCCTGCCGCAACAGGATGCCCTTGGGGGCGGTCCAGTCCACGTCCGTCTCGCCGATCTCGTCGCCCTGGCGGTTGAAGATTCGAATGTTGCGTTGCGCCAAATAGCTGGGGTTGCGTTGGATTCTCGGCAACTGGTCCTGCAGGAAAATGGACGTGGGGATGGTCCAGGTAGGGTTGACTGTCACGTGGGTGATCAGCGACTTGAGCCTGGGGGTTTCCCGCTGCGGCTGGCCTACCTGGGCGCGCCCGGACCAGATGACGTCGCCCGCCCGATAATACTGGATTCGCGCGGCGGCAATGTCCACCAGCAGCAGGTTGGACTCCATATCCGCCGCCAGCCAGCGCAGGCGCTCCAGATTGGTTTTGATTTGACGCAGCCGCCGGGTTGGGCTGACGTTAAGCTGGGCCAGGGTTTGTGGTCCGAGCTTGCCATCCGGATCGAGGTAGTGGCGGCGCTGGAATCGCTTGAGGGCGTCCTGCACCGTTTCATCAAACAGCGATGGTAGTTCGGTGGCAGCGCTGCCCGCCGGTAGGTAGTCTTCCGCGGCCAGCCGCTCGCGAAGCGCCTCAACCCGCGGCGACCGATCACCCAGCTCAAGCATGGCGCCGGCGGGGACCTGGGGCCAGCGTGGGGGAAAATGGATCAGCGCCTTCTGGTAGGCCGTGCGCAGGTTGACGTACAGCGGCAGGGTGGGGCGGGCCAGGGCGAAGGCTTCCGCAGGGGTGCCGGCCTGGTTCAGGGCGAGTGCCGTCAGCGCCTCCGCGCGCTGGCGACTGCCCAGCAAGGGCGAGTACCAGAGGGTGTCCTGCCCGAGGGACGTGGCGCGCCCGCCTTGCAGGTCCGAGAGTGCTCTCAGGAACGCAAAACTGGCAAGCTCCCCATCGCAGGGCAGCACCACACCCCAGGTGTGCAGGAACTCCTGTACCTGGATCAGGGTGTCCAGGTAGTAGTCGGCCGGCTCCAGGCCATCAGCACGAAGACTTTCCAGCTGTTCGATCAGTGCTAACAGGCGGCCCGGGCGCGCCCAGTAATCCGCAGGCACCAATTGCTGGAACTCCGACATGGCCTGTAGATGCAATACCGGGCCATCGGGCAGCGTCACGCAATCGTCGGGCATGATACGGAAGTTGGCCAGGGCGCACAGCGGCAGCAACAGGGTGATGCCCAGCATTGCAGTTTGTAAGCCGGCCCGCCGACAATGATATTTTGTGTAAAATTTGTACATATATCGATGGCCGTCCCAGGCTTCCCTGCTAGAATGCGGCAACTTATCGGGAACACGGCTGTGGGCCCGTGAGTGTCAGCTCAATCTGAAGACCTGCACGATGCCATTGGAGACTGTTGGGATGTCAAATCGATTACAACTCTCGGTACGCACCGCCGTACTCGGCCTGAGTTTCGCCGCTTTGTCGTCCATCAGCCATGCAGATTCGTTCGATGCACACCTGTACACGAATTTAGCCAATACGGCGCCAAACCTCAATCCGCAAGTGCTGGCCTCGGCCCTCACCGCCTATGGTTGTGCCCGGGCCCAGGGTTTCGACTCGGTTGAGCGCCTGGCGGTGATCGATTTCTCCCTGCCATCCAGTGCACAGCGTCTTTGGATCTTCGATTTGGAGTCGCAAGCGCTGGTGCTGCGAGAGCTGGTGGCCCATGGCAAAAACTCCGGCATGGCGAGTGCCACCTCGTTTTCCAATATCGAGGGCAGCCACCAGTCGAGCCTCGGGCTGTTCCGGGGTGGCGAAAGTTACCGAGGGCAGCATGGCTACGCTTTGCGGCTCGATGGCCTGGAACCTGGCGTCAATGATCTGGCCCGTGAACGGGCGATCGTCATTCATGGCGCGGATTATGTTGACCAGTCCTGGGTGGAACAACACGGCCGTATTGGCCGCAGTCACGGTTGTCCGGCGGTAAGCCGGGGCACGATTCGGGAAGTGGTCGACAACCTCAAGGGCGGACAGTTGGTGTTTACTTACTATCCGGATCAAGAGTGGCTTTCATCTTCTTCCTTTCTGAACTGCAATTCGGACACCCAATTGGCGGAGGCCACGTCTGGCTCTGCTTCTGTGGACGGTTAGTCTGATTTAGACATCGCTAAGACGCATCAACTCCTCACAAGTTGTACACCCTGGTTTTGGACGAGCCCGCCTCCAGCAAAAAGGGCGTAACGGCTTCCGCCGCTACGCCCTTGGTCATGGCCGAATCCGTTCGGCTCAATCATCCTTGCTAACCCTCAATCAACCCAATCAACTCAGGTTGTAGATAAACACCACCAGCACCGCTACCGGTGTCAGGTAACGCAGGGTGTTGTACCACAGCTTGAAGCTGGAATCGGACAGGGACAGCTCGTTTTTCAGTGCCTGCTTGGACATGAACCAGCCGGTGAACACGGCCACCAGCAGACCACCCAACGGCAGCAGGATGTTGGCGGTGAGGAAGTCCAGCAGGTCGAAGATGGTCTTGCCCTCAAACATGGCGAACATACCCAGCGGCGCCACGTCTGACCACAGGTTCAGCGACAGGATGGACGCAATGCCCAGGCCCCAGCAGGCCAGACCCGCCACCAGCGTGCTGATGGTGCGGTTCATGCCTTTTTGCTCTTCCAGCCATTCCACCAGCGGTTCCAGCAGTGAGATGCCGGATGTCCAGGCTGCAAAGATCAGCAGTACGAAGAACAGGGTGCCGAACAGGCTGCCCATAGGCATCTGGCCGAATGCCAGCGGCAGGGTCTGGAAGATCAGGCCAGGCCCGGCGCCCGGTTCCATGCCGTTGGCAAAGACGATCGGGAAGATGGCCAGCCCGGCCAGCAGCGCGACGCCGGTGTCCATGATGGACACGGTAATGGAGGTCTTGGCAATGGAAATGCCCTTGGGCAGGTAGGAGCCGTAGGCCATCATGATGGCCATGCCCAGGCTCAGGGTGAAGAACGCATGGCCCAGGGCCACCAGCACGCCCGAGGTGGTCAGCTTGGAGAAGTCCGGCTGGAACAGGAAGCTGACGGCCTGACCGAAGTGGCCGGTGGTCATGGCGTACACCACAACCGCAATCAGCAGCAGGAACAGCCCTGGCATCAGAATGCTCACCGCCCGCTCGAGACCGGCTCGCACGCCACGGGCGACCACCACCATGACCAGGGCCATGAACACGGTATGCCAGAGCAGCAGGGTGCCTGGATCGCTGAGCAGACTGGAGAAGATGGCGCCGATGGATTCGGCGGTTTGTCCCGCCAGTTGCCCGCTGGCGGCAGTGCCAACGTAGGAGACGGCCCAGCCACCGATCACCGAGTAGAACGACAGAATCAGGAACGCGGCCAATACCCCGATCACGCCCACCAGTTTCCAGGCCGGGTGGAGTTTGTCCCGCTCGGCAATCAACCGCAGGCTGTTGACCGGGCTGCGGCCACCGCGGCGGCCGATCAGCACCTCCGCCATCATGATGGGAATGCCGACTGCGGCAATGCACACCAGATAGACCAGTACGAAGGCACCACCACCGTTCTCGCCGGTGATGTAGGGGAATTTCCAGATGTTACCCAGGCCGACCGCGGATCCGGTGGCGGCGAGAATAAAGGCCAGTCGTGATGACCAGAGTCCGCGTTTGGCGGTGGCCCCCTCTTGGGCACCGGTGGTGGTGGTGGAGGAAGAGTAGGACATAGTTGTCTCCTGCTTACGAATTGTTGTTGTCGGGGGACAGGAGGCCACGTAAAAACTATTGCGCTTGGCTATGCGTCGTTAAAATTCGGCTTAAGATGCTCATTTATTGCACATAAACTGCGCTCTTTCGCCGAATTTTGCCTAGCCTAGCCTGCGCTCATGACGTTTTTACCCGGCCTCCATTTTTGGTGGATCAATTCATCGGATCAGTACGCCCAGTTACCCGGCCTTGGCGAACCGGTGGGCATGCTGCTCCTTTGCGGCGGGCACGTGGTCGAAACGCTCCTCCGCCAGCTCGTTGGCAATGGCGCCGGTGGGGCGGCCGTCACGGTCGGAACGGGTGAAGATTTCGTGCAGGGTCTCGCCGATGGATTCGACGTGGGCACGAACCTTGTCGGCGTCGTGATCGGTGCGCTCATGGAACACATCGATGATTCCGCCGGCATTGATCACGAAATCCGGGGTGTAGAGGATGCCGCGCTTCATCAGGGCTTCGTCGTGGTGCGGGTGCTCCAGCTGGTTGTTGGCGGCGCCGGCGATCACCGTGGCCTGCAGCTTGGCAATGCTCTGGTCGTTCAGCACCGCACCCAGGGCGCAGGGGGCAACCACATCTACCGGTAGCGTCAGAATCTCTTCTGCGCTGACCGGGGTGGCACCGAACTCTGCCACGGCACGGTCCATCTGGTCCTGATGGATGTCGTACACCCACAGCTTGGCGCCGGCTTCATGGAGGTGGCGGGCCAGGCGGTAACCTACGTTGCCGATGCCCTGAACAGCCACTTTCAACCCATTCAGGTCGCTGCGGCCCAGCTTGTGTTGGACCGCGGCCTTGAGCCCGACAAAGGTGCCGTAGGCGGTGGCCGGCGACGGATCGCCGTTGCTGGGCTTGCCATCGAAGCCGATGTGAGAGGAGATACCTGCTACGTGGCTGGTCCGGCGGCCCATCACCTTGAGATCGGCGACACTGGTGCCGGAATCTTCGGCGGCGATGTAGAGGCCGTTGAGCTGCTCAACGAAGCGCCCCATGGCTTCCATCAGCTCTTCAGTCTTGTGCTTGCGCGGATCGCCGATGATCACCGACTTACCGCCACCCAGGTCCAGGTTGGCCAGTGCGGATTTGTAGGTCATGCCCCGGGACAGTCGCAGGACATCCCGCAGGGCTTCCTCGTCGGTGGCGTAGGGGAACATTCGGCAGCCGCCCAATGCTGGCCCACGAGAGGTATTGTGCACGGCGACGATGGCCTTGAGACCGGTCTTGGGATCGCAGAAAAACGATACGTGTTCGTGGTTATCAAATTCGGGATGGCTGAATACGTTCATGGCGTTTCACCTTACTTCCGAGGCTATTGATACCCTTGTGGGGCCAACCAACAGCAGGTTTTTGTTTGAGCCCGTTCGGGATCACCGATTGGGCTCTCTTTTTAGTTTAGTTCAGGCTTTTTTAAATCGGTTCACACCGCGGCGCTGGCAATCCGGTTGTGTTGCACGGAGGCCGGGTTGATCACGGTGCGTAACAGCTGGCGCTCTTTCTGGGCTGCCTCATACGCGGCTTCCTTCACTGGGCCAAAGCCGCGAATACTGCTCGGCAGCGCCGCCAGGTTGCGCGCCGCATCCAGGTGGTCGCGACTCAGGTGCTTGAGCAGCCACTGGATGTCGGCTTCGTATTCCCGGATCAGCGCCCGTTCCAGACGACGGTCGGCGGTATAGCCGAACACATCCAGCGGCGTACCCCGCAGTGACTTGCAGCGGGCCAGGAGGTGGAACACCTTCTCCATCCAGGGGCCAAACTTCAGCTTGCGGGGACGCTCACCGTTCTTGCCGCGGCTGAGCATCGGCGGCGCAAGGTTGAACTCCAGTTCGATGTCGCCTTCAAACTGTTCTGCCAATTGCTTGCGCAGGCTGCCGTTGCTGAACAGCCGGGCCACTTCGTACTCGTCCTTGTAGGCCAGCACCTTGGCGTAATTCTCCGCCACCGCGCGGACCAGCAGGGGGTCATTGCCGACCTTGGTTTCCACGGCTTGTTGAACCTTCCGTACCAGCGCTTCATAGCGTTTGGCCAGGTCTTCGTTCTGGTACTCGGTCAGATGGCGTTTGTTGCGTTCGATCAGCTGATCGGTGGTTTCCACGATCTGTACCGGGCTTCCCTTTGGTTGCGGGAACGCCAGCGCCTTGACCTGGTCGAGATCGTGGGCCGCCCGTCGGCCCCACAGGAAGGCCTGCTTGTTCTTGTCCACCGCCACGTTGTTGAGCTCGATGGCCCGTTCGATGGATTCCGCTTGCAGTGGCAGCAGCCCCTGCTGGTAGGCGAAGCCGACGGTGAACAGGTTGACGGCCATGCCATCCCCCATCAGCGCCTTGGCCAGTCCGCCGGCATCGAGGAACCAGCTGCCGCCGGCCTTGGACGCTTCGCGCACGGTGTTTTCCATGGCCTGGCCGGGGTACTGCAGGTCCGGGTCGCGGGTGAAGGCGGCTGGCATGGCCGTTTCGGTGTTGACCACACTGTGGCTGAAGCGGTTGTCCAGCTTGGCCAGGGCATCGTCACTGGCGCCGACCATCAGGTCGAAGGCGATCATCAGATCCGCTTCACCGGCGGGAATGCGCACCGCATGAATGTCCTGCTGCTCATTGCCAATGCGGATGTGGCTGACCACCGCGCCAAACTTCTGCGCCAGACCGGCCTGGTCCAGTACCGACACCCCCTTACCCTCCAGGTGGGCCGCCATGCCCAGCAGGGCACTGACGGTGACTACCCCGGTTCCGCCCACGCCGGTGAGCAGGATGCCGTAAGGATCGTGCTTGCCTGTGAAGGTGGGTTCGGGCAGCGCCGGGAAGTTCACGTCCTGACTGATACCCGGCGCCTTCTTGAGTTTGCCGCCCTTAACGGTGACAAAGCTGGGGCAGAAACCACGAACGCAGGAGAAATCCTTGTTACAGGCGGACTGGTCAATGGTGCGCTTGCGCCCCTGCTCGGTTTCCTTGGGCAGGATGGACAGACAGTTGGACTGGATACCGCAGTCGCCGCAGCCCTCGCACACGTCGGAATGGATCATCACCCGCTGGTCCGGGTCCACCATGGTGCCGCGCTTGCGGCGACGACGCTTCTCGGCGGCGCAGGTCTGGTCGTAAATGATGACCGAACAGCCCTCGATGTCCCGCATCTCCCGTTGTACCGCATCCAGGTCGTCCCGGTGGTGGAAAGTGGTGCGGTCGGCAAAGTCGGCGCGGGACGGATACTTGTCGATATCGTCGCTGACCACGGCAATGCGGCGAACGCCTTCGCCGTAAAGCTGGTGGCTGATCTGTTGTACGGTGAGGGTGCCGTCCACCGGCTGGCCGCCGGTCATGGCCACCGCGTCGTTGTACAGGATCTTGTAGGTGATGTTGGAACCGGAGGCAATGGCTGCGCGGATGGCCAATAGCCCCGAATGGAAATAGGTGCCGTCACCCAGGTTCTGGAATACGTGATTCTGGTTGGTGAACGGCGCCTGGCCCAGCCAGGTGACCCCTTCGCCGCCCATCTGGGTAAAGGTGTCGGTGCCCCGGTCCATCCAGGTGGCCATGTAGTGACAGCCGATGCCGCCCAGGGCGCGGCTGCCTTCCGGCACCTGGGTGGAGGTGTTGTGGGGGCAGCCGGAGCAGAAGTGCGGCGTACGTTCCAGGCGCTCCTTGGGTTGTGCCAGACTGCTTTCCTTTTCGGTGAGGAAGTCCAGGCGCTGGCGCAGGGTGTCGTTGCAGTAATGGTCCTTGATGCGTGAGGCGATGGCCCGGGCGATCATGGCTGGGGTCAGCTCGTCATTGGAGCGTAGCAGTTCGGCACCTGACTCGTCGCGTTTGCCAACGATGCGTGGGCGGACCTGGTCCTGCCAGCCGTACAACTGGGTCTTGATCTGTTCTTCGATCAGGCCACGCTTCTCTTCCACCACCAGAATCTCTTCCAGCCCGGTGGCGAACTCAAAGATGCCTTCCGGTTCCAGCGGCCAGGGCATGGCCACCTTATAGACCGTCAGCCCCAGGGCTTCGCGTTCGGCTTCGCCCAGACCGAGGTCCGACAGCGCCTGAAGGGTATCGAGATAGGACTTGCCGGTGGTTACGATGCCAAACCGGGGCTGACTGGCGCGCAGCACGGTCTTGTCCAGACGGTTGGCGCGACAGAAGGCCTTGGCGGCTTCCAGCTTGTAGCGATGCAGGCGTTCTTCCTGTGCCAATGGCTTGTCCGGCCAGCGGGAATTGAGGCCGCCTTCGGGCAGCTGGAAGCCTTCCGGGATCTTGATATCGATGCGGCTCAGGTCCAGATTGGCGCTGAGGGAGGAGTCCATCACTTCGGCCAGTGCCTTGAAGCCGATCCAGCAGCCGCTGTAACGGGACATGGCCCAGCCATAGAGACCGAGATCGAGGATTTCCTGCACGCCGCTGGGATTGAGCACCGGCATGGACGCATCCATGAAGCCGTAATCGCTCTGGTGCGGCAGGGTAGAGGACTTGCAGGAGTGGTCATCGCCGGCCACTGCCAGCACGCCGCCAAACTGGGAGGTGCCGGCGGCATTGGCGTGTTTGAACACGTCGCCGGTGCGGTCGACACCCGGGCCCTTGCCATACCAGAGGCCAAAGACGCCGTCGTACTTGGCGCCTTCAAAAATGTTGACCTGCTGGGAGCCCCAGACAGCGGTCGCACCGAGGTCTTCATTGACACCGGGCAAGAAGTGAACGTTGCGCTGCTTGAGGTATTCCTTGGCTTTCCAGAGCACCTGATCGAACCCGCCCAGGGGCGACCCACGGTAGCCGGAAATGAAACCTGCGGTGTTCAAACCGTTTTGTTGATCGAGTTGGGCCTGCAGCAGGGGAAGACGGGCGAGCGCCTGGCTGCCGGTCATGTATACCGGGCCGGAATCGCGTTCCCACACGTCGTTGAGGCTGACATCACGCATAGCTATTCACCTTTTTCCGGTTAAGGCGATTCAACGTTGGCG
>JBFHLR010000032.1:0-21952 GCA_041594735.1 Marinobacter sp. | reverse complement strand
GACAGGTTTAAACCTGTCCCCGCTTCAGGTTTAGGACTGGTCAATTGCCGCTACGGGGATCGATGGTTTCGTTGTCATTCGCCAACGCCTCGATGCCAGGCGCGGTGGCGCTGAGCCACTGGTTCAGGTCCATCAGGTCCTGGGGGCTCAGGGTGCCGGCCGCCTGCTTCAGCTGCAGGGTGTTCACCACGTAATCGTAGCGGGCATTGGCGTAATCCCGCAGCGCCACATAGTAGTTGCGCTCGGCATCCAGCACCTCAACGATGTTGCGGGTGCCGACTTCGTAACCGGCCCGGGTGGCGTCGAGGGCACTGCGCCGTGACACGATGGTCTGGTCCAGGGCCGCGGCCGATTCGATGTTGGTGTTGACCGTGCGGTACAGGCTGCGGGTGTTCACCCGCACGTCCCTGCGGATGGTGGCCAGGGTCTGCTCGGCCACGTCCACCAGGGAGCGTTGCTGGCGAACGCTGGCCTGGGTGCCGCCGCCGGTGTACAGCGGCACATTCAGGGTCAGGCTGACCGAGCCCTGGGTGGTGCTGCCGTCAATCATGCCCGGGCGACTGCCGTCCACGTCGGAATCGCCGTAGGAGGCGTTCAGGTCCAGGGTGGGGTAGTGGCCGGACTTGGCGGTTTTCAGGGTGGACTCACTGGCCTTGAGGTCGTACTGGGCGGACTGGATGCGCCAGTTCTGGTCCAGTGCGGTGGTTTCCCAGGCTGTCGGGTCCAGCGGCTCGGGGCGGGCCAGGGGGAAGTCCTGGGTCAGGTTGTCCAGCTGCTCGGTGTATTCGCCGGTGAGTCGGGCCAGCTGTTCCCGGGTAATGTCGAGGTCGCTCTCGGCGGCAATGCGCAGGCTCTTGCTGGAATCGTAGCTGGCGCGGGCCTCGTAGACTTCGGTGATGGCAATCAGGCCGACGTCGAAACGTTCCTGGGCCTGCTCGTACTGGCGTTGGATGGCGGCTTCGGCGGCCCTGGCGGTGGTCAGGTTGTCGGCAGCCCGCAATACGTTGAAATAGGCGGTGGCAACGTCGAGCATCAGCTGCTGCTGGGCCAGATTGTACTGGGCCTGGGCCGATTCGCTCTGGTACTTGCTGGTGTCGTAGCGATACCAGTTGTCCGCCCGGAAAATGGGCTGGGTGAGCTGGACGCCGTAGGACAGGGTACGTTCGCCGTTGTCGACGCTCGGGCCATCCAGATCGGTGTAGTCGGCATCCCCAAACGCAAAAACCTGCGGCAGCAGGGTGCTCTGGCTCACATCCACGTTGGCCTGCTGGGCCTGGTAACTGGCGCGGGCGGCTGCGATCCCGGAATCGTAGGACAGGGCTTTCTGGTAAGTCTCGATCAGATCGACGGACAGGGCTGGCTGGGCGACAAACAGGCCAATCAGTCCGGAAAGCAGTCGTTTCTTCATGTCATCTCCTGAAGGGTGAAGAGCCTGGGGCCAAGATCCCGCGCTGAGGTGTGGCCGGTTCCGGCTCCTTTAGCCCGGCCAAAGTCGTTGGCCGGTCAAGTCCTTAATAGGCAAACGCGAGCCATTATGGACAATATTTGAGTTGATCTCTACACTTGCATCTGGCACCTATTTGCAGTGCCAATGACTGATATATCGCGTCTTGACGGGGTGCTGGTCCAATCGAAACGGGCTGGCTGAGATAGCATGGCTGAACCCGCTGACCTGACCCGGATAATGCCGGCGTAGGAATTCGAGGCAACACCTCCGGAACGTGCCCTCACCAAGCCAGGGAGTGCGAGTTCCCGTCATACGCGACCCGACTCAACCGACACTTTCTAGGGACGCTACTATGACGACGATACCTCCGCACCTCAGTGAATCTGCCCAGGTCGACCACGCAGCGGTCGAGCCGCTTCCGCAATCCCGCAAAATCTACGTCGAGGGCAGCCGTCCAGACATCCGGGTGCCGATGCGGGAAATTACCGTTAGCGACACCCCCACCGAAATGGGCGGCGAGAAGAACCCGCCGGTGGCGGTATACGATACTTCTGGCCCCTACACCGATCCTGACGCCAGCATTGACATCCGTAAGGGGCTGGCGCCGTTGCGGGCCAACTGGATTGACGAACGCGGCGACGTCGAGCGGTTGCAGGGCTACAGCTCGGAGTTTACCTGCCGCCGGATGAAGGATCCCCAGCTCGATCCACTGCGTTTCATGGACGAGCGCAAGCCGCTCAAGGCCAAAGCCGGCAAGAATGTCACCCAGATGCACTACGCCCGCCAGGGCATTATTACGCCAGAGATGGAATACATCGCCATCCGTGAAAACCAGAAGCTGCAGGAAGCTCGTGAGCGTGGGCTGCTGAAGCAGCAGCATCCGGGACAGCCGCTGGGGGCGTCCCTGCCGGAAGAAATCACCCCGGAATTCGTTCGTGAGGAGGTGGCCCGCGGTCGCGCCATCATTCCGGCTAACATCAATCACCCGGAATCGGAGCCGATGATCATTGGCCGCAACTTCCTGGTGAAAATCAACGGCAACATTGGCAACTCGGCGGTGACGTCCTCCATTGAAGAAGAGGTAGACAAACTCACCTGGGGCATTCGCTGGGGCGCCGACACCATCATGGATCTGTCCACCGGCAAGAACATCCACGAAACCCGGGAATGGATCATTCGTAACTCTCCGGTACCCATTGGCACGGTCCCCATCTACCAGGCCCTGGAGAAAGTGGGTGGCGTGGCCGAGGACCTGACCTGGGAAATCTTCCGTGACACCTTGATCGAGCAGGCGGAGCAGGGTGTGGACTATTTCACCATTCACGCCGGGGTGCGGCTGCACCACGTCCCGCTCACCGCCACCCGGGTGACCGGCATCGTATCCCGCGGCGGTTCCATCATGGCCAAGTGGTGCCTGGCCCATCATACCGAGAGTTTCCTCTACACCCACTTTGAGGAAATCTGCGAGATCATGAAGGCCTACGACGTTTCCTTCAGTCTCGGCGACGGTCTGCGTCCGGGCTCTATTGCCGATGCCAATGACGCGGCCCAGTTCGGTGAGCTGGAAACCCTCGGCGAACTCACCAAGATCGCCTGGAAACACGACGTTCAGGTGATGATCGAAGGTCCTGGCCATGTGCCGATGCATCTGGTCAAGGAGAATATGGACAAGCAGCTGGAGTGCTGCGACGAGGCGCCGTTCTACACCCTGGGGCCGCTGATTACCGATATTGCACCGGGTTACGATCACATCACCTCCGGTATCGGCGCCGCAATGATCGGCTGGTACGGCTGTGCGATGCTGTGCTACGTCACTCCCAAGGAGCACCTGGGGCTGCCCAACAAGGACGACGTCAAGACCGGCATCATCACCTACAAGATTGCTGCCCATGCCGCCGACCTGGCCAAGGGGCACCCTGGTGCCCAGGTACGGGACAACGCGTTGTCCAAGGCCCGCTTCGAATTCCGTTGGGAGGACCAGTTCAATCTGGGGCTGGACCCGGATACCGCTCGCGCCTTCCACGACGAGACCCTGCCCAAGGATTCCGCCAAGGTGGCGCACTTCTGCTCCATGTGCGGTCCCAAATTCTGTTCCATGCAGATCTCCCAGGAAGTTCGGGACTACGCCAAGGAGAAGGGGCTGGACGAGTCCGCCGCCGTGGACGCTGGCATGCAGGAAATGTCCGAGCAGTTCAAGGCCTCGGGCAGCAAACTGTACGACAAGGTCTGAGCACAGACCGCTGAACCCGGGCGCGCCAGCGGGCGGCCCGGGACCTTCCGCTTAAGCTTGCATTGCTGACAGGGCTCCGGCTATCGTTGGTTCTTGGTGGTCTCGGAAGCAGGAGTGAATAACCAGCCCATGGCGCAAGAAACGGCAATTTCTCCCGGTCTGTTCGGACAGGACGATGTCCACATCGACAAGCGCGAAACGGTGTTTCAGGGCTTTTTCCGCATGGACAAACTCTGGCTCACGCACCCCCGCTTTGCCGGTGGCCACATGCCTCAATTCACCCGCGAGTTGTTCATTCGCGGTGATGCCACCTGTGTCCTGCCCTACGATCCGGAACGTGAGGAAGTGGTGCTGTTGGAGCAGTTCCGTGCCGGCGTGTTGGGCCGTTCGCAATCGCCGTGGTTGCTGGAGTTGGTGGCGGGTATGAACGAGGAGGGTGAATCGCCGGAGCAGGTGGCCCACCGCGAAGGGCAGGAAGAAGCTGGCCTCACCTTCCATGAGCTGGAAAAAGTCTGTGATTACCTGGTTTCGCCCGGCGGCAGTACCGAGCTGATACACCTTTACTGCGGCCACGTATCCACCGAATCGGCCGGGGGCATCCACGGCATTGAAGACGAGCATGAAGACATTCGGGTGCATGTGGTGCCGCTCAGCGAGGCCATCGCCATGATCGGCGACGGTCGCATCAACAACGCCGCAGCCATCATAGCCCTGCAGTGGTTGCAGCTCAACCATCACCGCCTGCGGGACGCCTGGAGCGGACATGACTGAGTGGGTGCGGAGGCCGCGTCGCTACGTGCCAGACCTGCGCAAGCTGGGGGCGCTGTGCGAGGGCAATTACCGACGGCTCGAACGTTTGCGGCAGTTGGAAGCCGGGGGGCAATCGATCTCCGAGTTCGAACTGCACCGGGAAGACCTGTATCTGGGCAGGGTGCGTATGCGGGTGTTGCAGACGGCACGCTTCACCGAGACACTGTTGCTGGAACAGATCCATAACGGCGGCAAGTGGCTGAACAACCCGGAACTGACCGTGCGCATCTACCACGATGCGACCATGGCGGAAGTCATCAGTTGCTACCGCGATCGACGCATCGCCCCGGTCAATGATTACCCGAACCGCTATATGCATCATCCCGACGAAAAGGTTCAGGTCAACGGCTTTCTGGCTGACTGGCTGGATTACTGCCTCAAGTTCGGCCACGCCCCGTTTGAGTTGGGCCTGTGGTCAGTGGGTGACGGGGTCAGTTAGGTCTACACTGTATAAGCGCCGTGCCCCATCCTGACGGCCAAGAGCCAGAATGTGATGGCCATTGCTGAATCTGGCGCCCCGTCTGGTAGATTGCCTGGGAGCCTTTGAATAACTCGGTTGGGCCATTGCGTCCACCGGTCGGCTCGTCAGGAAACCCAATAACCGATTGAATCGTCGTGGGGCAAGGGAGCCGTGCGATAAACGTAATGACCAGGTGCCATGACTCGACGTGATCTTCCTCGTGCCTTACGAGTACTTCAGCTGACTGACCCCCACCTGATGGCCGACCCACAGGGTGAGCTTCTGGGTGTGAGAACCCGCGACAGCTTCGATGCGGTGCTGGCTCAGGTTCAGCAGGACGGCATTCGGCCGGATCTGGTGCTTGCCACCGGCGACCTGGCCCAGGACTGTTCGGAAGAGGCCTATCAGCTGTTTGCGCAGAAGCTGGCCGTGTTCGGGTGCCCGTCGTTGTGGCTGTCGGGTAATCATGACTGCGCGACCGTGTTGGCGCGCATCGCCGGGGAAGCCTCGGGGCGCAAGCAGCTGATCTTGGGCGGCTGGCAGTTTATCCTGCTGAATTCGTCGGTACCCCGCTATGTTCATGGCGAACTGACCGATGCCGAGCTGGCGTTTCTGGAGGCACAGCTGGCGGCTCACCCGGAGTTGCCCACCCTGGTGGCGCTCCACCATCACCCGGTGGATGTTGGTTCCCAGTGGCTCGACCGCATCGGCCTGAAAAATCGTGACGCCTTCTGGCAGGTGATCGATCGCCATCCGCAGGTGAAAGTGGTGCTGTGGGGGCACATCCACCAGGAACTGGACCGGACCCGCGGGGGGGTGCGGTTGCTGGCCTCTCCCTCTACCTGTGTGCAGTTTACCGTGGGCTCCGATGAGTTTGCCGTTGAGGCGTTGCCGCCCGGTTACCGCTGGCTGGAACTGTCGGCGTCCGGGGACTATCAGACCGGGGTTGGCCGCGCCAGCGGATTCCGGTTTGAGTTGGACATCGACAGTCCCGGATATTGAATATGCGCCCGGCGATTATCTATTTGCATGGGTTCAACAGCTCGCCCCGGTCGCAAAAGGCCAATGAGCTGAAAGCGTGGCTGCCGGACCTCAATCCGGATATCGAATTGTTGGTGCCGGAACTGGGCTTTGATCCGGAGCAGGCCTATCGGCGGGCCAGCGATGCCCTGGCCTCGGTGGCCGGACGTCCGGTCGGTTTGATCGGCAGTTCCCTGGGGGGCTATTATGCGACAGCCCTGAGCCAGCAGTTGGGCATCCGCGCGGCGCTGATCAACCCAGCTATTCACCCCTACGACCTACTGCACAATTACCTCGGCCCGCAGCACAATCCCTACACGGGGGAGCGCTACACCCTCACCACCGGGCACATGCGGGCGCTGAAGGCGCTGGAGCCAGGCACCATCCGCCAGCCGGAGAACCTGTTTGTGCTGCTGCAAACCGGCGATGAAACCCTCGACTACCGAGAGGCGCTGCGTCGGCATCCGCACTCGCCCTGCTGGATTCAGGCGGGTGGCGATCATCGCTTCCAGAACTTTGATGTGGTGGTGCCGGCCATCCTGAGCTTTTTGGGGATGGCAAGACCGTAGAGCGCGGGGGCCGTCTTCAGGTAAACTGCGCGCAAAAATACGCCAAGGAATCCAACATGAGCGACATTCCAGCCAGCCTGAAATACATTGAAACCCACCAGTGGGTGCGGGTCGAAGGAGACGGTACCGCTACCGTCGGCATTACCGATTTTGCCCAGGAGCAACTGGGGGACGTGGTCTACATCGGCTTGCCCGATGTTGGCGTGACCGTCAACGGTGGCGAGGAAGCGGGTGTGGCCGAGTCGGTCAAATCCGCGTCCGACGTCTTCAGTCCGGTCACCGGTGAGGTGCTTGAGGTCAATGAAGCCCTGGAAGACGAGCCGGAAAAGGTCAACGAAGACCCTTACGGGGAAGGCTGGATGTTCAAGGTGAAGCTGGCAGACCCGGGTGAGTTGGAGAGCCTGCTGGACGCCGACGCTTACGCGGAATTGGTGGCTGAGCAAGAGTAACCGTGCATTCGTATTCCATCTAAAGGTCGTCACCATGCAATTTCCGGTTCTTTACCTGCGCAAAGGGGCAGAGCGTCGTATCAAGTCGGGTCACCTGTGGGTCTACAGCAACGAGGTGGACACTCGCCGGTCCCCGCTGACCGATTTCGAGCCCGGCTGCCAGGCCGAACTGCGGGCCTCTACCGACAAACCGCTGGGGACGATTTTCGTCAATCCCCAGGCACTGATCTGTGGCCGGCTGATCAGTCGCGATGCAGCCCACGGTATGACACCGAAGCGGCTCGCTGAACGTCTGGAGGCGGCCTTGCGGATGCGGCAACGGCTGTTCCCTGAGCCCTATTACCGTTGGGTGTTCGGTGACGGTGATGGCTTGTCGGGCCTGGTGATTGACCGATTCGGCGATGCGGTGGTGGTGCAGATCTCCACGGCCGGCATGGAGTTGCTGCGGGACACCATCGTCCGGGCCATTGAGCGGCTGGTGCATCCAGAAGTTATCGTTCTCAAGAACGATGGCAAGATGCGTGCCGTAGAGGGCTTGGAGTGTTACGTTGAGCAGGTGCATGGGCCTGCACGGGACACTCTGATGGTAATGGAGAACGGTGTCCGCTTCGAGGTGCCGCTCGCCGGGGGGCAGAAAACAGGCTGGTTCTACGATCACCGCATGAATCGCCAGCGCTTGCAGCAGTATGCCGTCGACAAGCGGGTGCTGGACGTATTCAGCTACGTCGGTGGTTGGGGCGTGCAGGCGGCCAGCGCGGGCGCCCGGCAGGTAACCTGTATTGACAGCTCCTCGGTGGCCATTGACGCGGTGCACCATAACGCCGCCCTGAACGGCCTGGATAACGTGGACACGGTGGAGGGGGACGCCTTTGAAGCGCTGAAGGCCCTGGCCGCCGAAAAGGAAAAGTACGACGTGGTGGTGCTGGACCCGCCGGCACTGATCCCGCGCCGGCGTGATCAGAAGGCTGGTGAGCAGGCCTACGCCCGGCTCAATCAACTGGGCCTGCGGTTGCTGGCCCGTGATGGCGTGCTGGTGTCGGCATCCTGCTCCATGCATCTGTCCCAGGAGCGTCTGGTGGACATCATCCGCAGCAGCGGGCGCAAGGTTGACCGCTTCGTACAGCTACTGGAACAGGGACACCAGGCGCCGGATCACCCGGTGATCCCCGGCATCCCGGAGACCGATTACATCAAGTCCTGCTTCGTACGGTCATTGACCAGCTTCTTCTGAGACCCCTGGGGGCTTGTGGGCCACCGCACCGGCATCGGTTTCCAGTACTAACGGCTCCGTTAAGGGGGCGAAGGCCGCGGTCAGCCGGCGTTGCTCCCCGTCCTCACACAGCAGCTTGCTGTGCTGGCGCAGGCTGTTGGCCATGAGTCGGGTCAGGTCCTTGCGTCGCCCCGACACGTCGATGCTGCCTTCTTCTGGCGGACCGTCCAGGAACTTGTTGACCTGGTCGGCCGCACTCTCTCCCGCATTGCCCCACAGCATGAACTCCAATGGATGGAAGCCCAGAATGGCGTAGTGGAAGTCGGTGGACTGGTGCTCCCGGGCGAGAGATTCGGGCGTCAGCGGTACCTCTGAAAACACCACGCCACTGTTCGGGTAGCCCGGTACCTGGTCCAGATAGCCGACCAGCAGCGGGAAGGCATCGATGGGGTCACGGGAATCCGCAATCTGTGGTGGTGTCAGGCCCGCCTGCGCGTAGTCCGACTGTACCCGTCGATAGGCCAGGTGGGCAGCCTGCCAGGCTTGGCGGGCGTCGGTCAGGGACGCTTCAGCCGGCGCATCGAGAAATGCCACGATCTGCTGCTGAAGCCGGTGTGTCGCCAGGCATAACTCGTTGCTGCGTGCTGCCAGCGCTGGCGCTGCCTGCGCAGGTAATGCCAGCGATGGGGGAGTGTCTTCTGGCGCCGGGCTGCAAGCGGTGAGTATCAGGCCCAATAGGGGTAGCAGCGTGGTGCGTGGTATCACGGTGGTTCCTCAATCCCGCAGAGACAGTACTTGCCAGCCTAGCTGCCGGGCCAGTTTCTCCAGGCTCGGGTCGGGGTCCACTGCCACCGGGTTGGTCACCTGGCGTAACAGCGGCACATCGTTGTTGGAGTCGCTGTAGAACCAGGCGCCCTCCAGGCTCTGCTGGTGCTCGTCGAGCCAGGCCTGCAACCGAGTCACCTTGCCGTCGCGGAAGCTGGGGGTGCCGGCCACCTGGCCGGTAAAGCGGCCATCGACCACCTCCGGGTCGGTGGCAATCAGGTGTTCGATCCCCAGCAGCTCAGCCACCGGTTCGGTGATGAAGCGGTTGGTTGCGGTGATGATCATTAGCGTATCGCCCCGCAGACGGTGCTGTTCCAGCCGTTGCGACGCCTTGTGCTGCAGCATCGGCCGGATTTTCTTGTCGAGGAACCGCTCGCGCCAGGCCAATAGCTGTGGCATGTCGTGTGCGGCCAAAGGGGCGAGGGCGAAGCTCAGATAGCGATGGATGTCCAGCTCGCCATTGAGGTATTCCTGGTAAAAACGATCGTTCTCCTTGCGATAGTGCTCGGCATCAACGATACCTTCCTCTACCAGGAACTCGCCCCAGGCGTGGTCGCTGTCGCCCGCAAGCAAAGTGTTGTCGAGGTCAAAGATCGCAAGGGTCACCGGTGGGCTCCTATGGCTGGGGAGGCGCTGAATGCCGGAGATGATCCTGGATGATTCAGAGGCTCCCAAAGTGTGATTGGGTGATGGTCGCCAAGTCTACCACGGCCCGCTGCGCTTGGCCTGTTTGCCGAATTCTGGTCTTTCTGTAAGAATGAGGCCAACTTGGACATTTTTTACCGACACGATTATTACTGACATATCAGAGGGCTGTGCCGTGATCGATTCAGATGGTTTCAGGCCCAACGTCGGAATCATTTTGGCCAACCACAGGGGCGAAGTCCTGTGGGCAAGACGTATCGGACAGGACTCCTGGCAGTTTCCCCAGGGTGGCATCAAGACCCATGAGTCGCCGGAAGAGGCTCTGTACCGGGAACTGGCAGAAGAAGTCGGGCTTGGCGAGGCCGATGTGGAAATCATCAGCTGCACCCGTGGCTGGTTGCGGTATCGCCTGCCGAGGCGCATGGTGCGACATAACTCGCACCCGATATGTGTTGGGCAAAAACAGAAATGGTTCCTGCTGAGGATGCTTTCGCCGGATGCGCATGTGTGCGTGGATGGCACCGAGTCGCCGGAATTCGATGGCTGGCAATGGGTTAGCTATTGGTACCCGTTGGGGCAGGTGGTCTCTTTCAAGCGCGAGGTTTACCGACGTGCATTAAAGGAGCTTGCGCCGCGACTTTTCCGTAATATGGAGCAGTGGCCCCGCAAACAGTCATAACGGTGGCTGGCGGCGCGCGCTCAGTGTCAATAACAGGAAGTAACTGGTCCGGATATGCTAGAAATACTGCGAAGCCTGGTACAAGAGGTTAACAGCGCCCGCGATCTTCAAGAGGCGCTGGAGGTTATTGTATCCCGGGTGCAGAAGGCCATGGGAACGGAGGTCTGCTCCGTTTACCTGCTCGATCCGGACAGTAACCGTTATATCCTGATGGCCAGTGAAGGCCTGTATCAACAGGCCGTGGGCAAGGTCAGCCTGGGCTACTCAGAGGGGCTGATCGGCCTGGTGGGGTCCCGGGAGGAGCCCATCAATTTGGAAGACGCCCCATCCCATCCCCGCTATCGCTATTTCCCGGAGACCGGAGAGGAACGCTTCCGCTCCTTCCTGGGTGTTCCCATCATCCACCATCGCCGCGTTCTGGGGGTGCTGGTGGTCCAGCAACGGGAAAACACCCGTTGCTTTGACGAAGGCGAAGAGGCGTTTCTGGTAACGGTGTCGGCCCAGCTGGCGGGCGTTATCGCCCACAGCGAGGCAACCGGCGCGATCAGCGGGCTGTCTCTGACCGGGGCAGAAGCCAAAGACGTCAGCTTCAGCGGCGTCGCCGGCGCCCAGGGCGTGGCCATTGGCCAGGGCGTGGCGGTCTATCCCGCCGCGGACCTGGATGCGGTGCCGGAGAAGCAGGCCGAGGACATCGATCAGGAGCTCCAGTTATTCAGTGAGGCGGTGACCGCGGTGCGGGAGGATATCGAGCGCGTCGCCCGCCGGTTGGAGTCCCAATTGAGGCCGGAAGAGCAGGCGTTGTTTGACGTCTATCTGCGAATGCTGGGAGACAACGCACTGCCCGGGGAAGTGGCCAACTGTATTCGGCAGGGCATGTGGGCCCAGGGGGCGTTGCGACAGGTTGTTCAGCAGTATGTGCGCCATTTCGAAATGATGGATGATCTGTATCTGCGGGAGCGGGCAGTGGATATCCGTGATCTGGGTCGCCGCCTGCTGTCCCACCTGCAGGAAGGAAACCAGCAGGAGCGGGCCTATCCTGAAAGAACGGTCCTGGTGAGTGAAGAGCTGACTCCCGCCATGTTGGGGGAGGTGCCCAGGGATCAGCTGGTGGGGCTGGTGTCGGTGCGGGGCTCCGGGAACTCGCATGTTGCCATTCTCGCCCGTGCCATGGGCGTGCCGACGGTGATGGGGCTGGTGGATATTCCGGTAAACCAGCTCGATGGCAAGGAATTGATCGTTGATGGCTTCGAAGGCCAACTCTTCGCATCGCCCTCTGCCGACCTGAGGGCGGTGTATCAGGAGATCTGCGACGAAGAGGACGAGCTGGTCCGGGGGCTGGAGATCCTGCGGGACAAGCCCTGTGAGACCACCGATGGCCACCGGGTATCGTTGTTGGTGAATACCGGCCTGATGACGGACGTGGTACGTTCCCTCAGTCATGGTGCCGAGGGTATTGGCCTGTACCGGACCGAAGTGCCCTTCATGATCAAAGACCGCTTTCCGTCCGAGCAGGAGCAGCGCGAGTACTACCGGGAGCAGCTGGAGGCCTTTGCCCCCAATCCGGTAACCATGCGTACCCTGGATATCGGTGGCGACAAGGCATTGACCTATTTCCCGATCCAGGAAGAAAATCCGTTCCTGGGGTGGCGGGGCATCCGGGTAACCCTGGACCATCCGGAGATTTTTCTGGTTCAGGTCAGGGCCATGCTCAAGGCCAGTGAGGGCCTGAATAACCTGCAGATCATGTTGCCGATGATCAGCAATATCTCAGAAGTTGAAGAATCCCTGCACCTGATTTATCGGGTTTATCATGAGGTGCGCGAAGAGGGATACGATATCCACATGCCCAAGGTGGGCGTGATGGTGGAGATCCCCGCGGCGGTGTATCAGGTCCGGGAGCTGGCGGACCGGGTGGATTTCCTGTCGGTGGGTTCCAACGACCTGACCCAGTACCTGCTTGCGGTGGATCGGAACAATCCGCGGGTGGCGCAGCTGTACCACTCCTACCATCCCGCCGTGCTTCAGGCTCTGGTGCGGATTGCCCATGATGCCCATGCCGCAGGCAAGCCGGTCAGCATCTGTGGCGAGCTGGCTGGGGACCCGGGCGGCGCGGTCTTGTTGATGGCGATGGGGTATGACGCGCTGTCCATGAACGCCGCCAGCCTGCCCAAGGTTAAATCCGTGATTCGCAACCTGAGCCGGGAATGGGCCGCGCAGCTGCTGGAGGATGTGCTGCTGCTGGATTCACCCCATGTCATCAAGAGTTGCGTCGATCTTTCCCTGCGCAGTGCCGGCTTCGGTCGCTATCTGCGCCCCAGTAAGACCACCACCGCGGCGGCGCTTAAAGAGCAAATGCTGCAATAACCGGTATTACGACTGTTGGTTTTAAAATGGCTAACAGGTTTGACCACTTTCGACCGGGTATGCAGCGATCATCCGCTTTACAATTACCCATCGATCTACCTCTATCAACCAGTTAACAGACGCTCGGTCTTGAATGGGATTTACGACTTTAGTTGTAAATATAGGATCACTTTGACCTGTTTTCGGGATTATAGGGTGAGTACTCTAGAAGTGGGTGTTAAGTTGGAACGACCCACTGTCTGACTTTGGATTGTTAGCTATGGCAGCGACGCACACTGAAATCAAACCCAAGCCGCGTATTGGGCTCGCGCTAGGCGGCGGCGGCCCTCTGGGGGGCATCTACGAAATTGGCGCACTTCGGGCGCTGGATGAGGCCCTGGATGGCTTGGATTTCAACGACATTGATGTTTACGTCGGCGTAAACGCGGGTTCATTCGTGGCCGCCAATCTGGCGAACCAGGTGACCACGGCTCAATTGTGTCGGATCTTTGTGCGAAACGAGGCGGAAGTCCACCCGTTTCACCCGGAAGTGTTCTACCGGCCGGCATTTCGGGAAATCGGTGGCCGTTTGTTGGCGGTGCCCAGGTTGGTGGCAACCGCGCTGACCCGATTTGTTAACAACCCCTATGACCAAAGCCTGCTGGAGGCCCTGACCATTTTGGCGCAGGTGGCACCGGCGGGGCTGTTTGATAATGAAGGCTTGCATGACTATTTGCAGCGGGCGTTTAGCATGCTGGGAAGGACCAACGATTTCCGTCAGCTGAAACGCAGCCTGTATATCGTCGCTGCCGACGTGGAAAGCACCGAAGCGGTCTGTTTCGGTGCCCCGGGCTTCGATCATGTGCCAATTTCCAAGGCGATCCAGGCCAGTACCTCGGCCCCCGGCATCTATGTGCCGGTCAATGTGGATGGTCGCTACTATGTGGATGGCACCTTGCGCAAGGCGGTGCATGCGTCCGTTGCCTTTGAGGATGGTGCCGACCTGGTTTTTGCGGTCAATCCCCAGGTGCCCATTGATGCCAGTGCCGCCGTCCGTGCCGGTACTATGACGCCGGGTACGCTGACCCACTCCGGTATGCCCAACCTGCTGTCCCAGATGTTCCGCACCATGGTCTATTCGAGAATGCAGGCGGGGATCGCCCAGTATGCCCGGGACTATCCGGACAAGGAGTTGCTGCTGTTCGAGCCGACTCGCGACGATGCCAAGCTGTTCTTCTCCAATGTCTTCAGCTTCCAGTCACGACGCATGGTGTGCGAGCACGCCTACCAGATGACCCGCCGGGATCTGCTGAAGCGGGCGGATGAGCTGGAGCCTAAATTACTTCGCTATGGCATTCGGCTGCGGCGGGATCGGCTGGAAGATGAGCAGCGCACCATCAGTACCAGCCTGTACGGGGAAATGTTGCCGCTTTACGTTGCGAAGAACCGCCGTAAGGCTCAGAAAGGGACCCTGGCTAACGGCTTCGGTGTGAGCGAGCTGATCCAGAGAGCCCTCTAGATTTTTCCGATACAGATCAGGGGCTTCTCGAACCCCCTTCCTGCTCCAGACGGGCCAGGTAACGGCGCCAGTAGTCGTGCTGATGCTGGCCCAGATCCCGCAGATATTCCCAGGTAAACAGGCCCGAGTCGTGACCGTCGCTGAAACTCAGTTTCAGCGCGTAGTTGCCTATCATCTCGGCACCGGTGATTTCCACATTCTGCTTGCCGGTTTGCAGCACCCCGGGCCCCATGCCGTGGCCGCGAACTTCCGCTGACGGCGAGTAAACCCGCAGCAGTTCGAAGGGGAGCTCATGGCTGGTGCCGTCGGCATAGTCCAAATGCAGCAGCCGGCTGCGTTTGCGGATACGAATGTTGCTGGGGCGCTCAGTGGTCATAGGGATATCCGGAAGCGGCAGGCCGGGGGCGCCGGGCCTGCCATGGTGGTTGCGGGTTAGAGAATGTAACGGCTGAGGTCTTCGTCCTCGGCCAGGTTGCCCAGCTTCTCATCGACATAGCTGGCGGTGATCTCGAAGTGATTGGTAACGCTGTCTCCGGCATCGAAGGACAGGCTTTCCAGCAGCCGTTCAAGCACGGTATGGAGACGGCGGGCGCCGATGTTCTCAGTGGTCTCATTCACCTTGAAGGCGACTTCGGCAATGCGAGTGATGGCGTCTTCCGCAAAGCTCAGGCTGACGCCTTCGGTGCCAAGCAGGGCCTCGTATTGCTGAACCAGAGAGGCGTCGGGCTCGGTGAGGATGCGCTTGAAATCCTCCGGTGTCAGGGCCTGCAGTTCCACCCGGATGGGCAGCCGGCCCTGCAGTTCCGGGATCAGGTCCGAAGGCTTGGCCAGGTGAAAAGCACCTGAGGCGATGAACAGGATGTGGTCGGTACGGATGGAACCGTACTTGGTACTGACGGTGCTGCCTTCTATCAGTGGCAGCAGGTCGCGCTGCACCCCTTCCCGTGACACATCGGTGGAGGCGCTCTCCGAGCGCTTGGCGACCTTGTCGATCTCATCGATGAAGACGATGCCGTTTTGCTCCACCGCCTGAATGGCCTTTTGCTTGATTTCTTCCTCGTTGACCAGTTTGGCGGCCTCATCGTCCTTGGCCCGGCGTAGCGCGTCCGCCACTTTCAGTTTGCGGGTCTTGCGGCGCTCGGAGGACATGTTGGAAAACATGCTTTGCAGCTGGGAGGTCATCTCCTCCATCCCGGGAGGCGCCATGATCTCAATGCCGGCTTTGGGGCTGCTCAATTCGATCTCAATTTCCTTGTCGTCGAGATCGCCTTCCCGCAGTTTCTTGCGGAACAGCTGGCGAGTAGCGGAGTCCTGGCCTTCCCGGCTGTCGTCGGCGAAGTCCCTGGCAGGTGGCAGCAGGGCGTCAAGAATGCGCTCTTCGGCGGCGTCCAGGGCCCGGTTTTCGTGGCGCTTCATCTCCTGTTCGCGGAGCATCTTGACGGCGGCGTCCGCCAGGTCGCGAACGATGGATTCCACGTCCCTTCCGACATAGCCCACCTCGGTGAACTTGGTGGCTTCGACCTTGAGAAAGGGGGCGTCCGCCAGCTTGGCCAGTCGTCGGGCGATTTCGGTTTTACCGACACCGGTCGGGCCAATCATCAGGATGTTTTTGGGGGTGATCTCATCGCGCAGGGCGCTGTCGAGTTGCATCCGCCGCCAGCGATTGCGCAGGGCGATGGCGACCGCGCGCTTGGCCTCGTCCTGGCCGACGATGTGTTTGTTGAGTTCGTGGACAATCTCTCGAGGGGTCATGGCAGACATGGTCGCTCCGGATCAATCGTTGACAGACAGCACCTCGAGGGTGCGGTTGTGGTTGGTGTAGATGCAGATGTCAGCGGCAATATCCAGGCCTTTCTCGACAATCTCGTGGGCATTGAGGCTGGTGTTCTCTAGCAATGCACGGGCGGCCGACTGGGCAAAGGGGCCGCCGGAGCCGATGGCGATCAGGCCCTGTTCCGGCTCGATGACGTCGCCGTTGCCGGTAATGATCAGTGAGGCGGTCTTGTCGGCCACCGCCAGTAGCGCTTCCAGTCGCCGCAGGGCGCGATCGGTGCGCCAGTCTTTGGCGAGTTCCACCGCGGCGCGGGTCAGGTTGCCCTGGTGTTTTTCCAGCTGTGCCTCGAACCGCTCGAACAGGGTAAAGGCATCAGCCGTGCCGCCGGCAAAGCCTGCCAGAACCTGACCGTTGTACAGTCGGCGTACTTTGCGTGCGTTTCCCTTCATGACGGTGTTGCCGAGGGATACCTGGCCGTCGCCACCCATGGCGACTTCGTCATCGCGTCGTACGGAAAGAATCGTAGTCATGTTGGCTCCAAATGCCCAAGGTGAAAAACGTTATGTGAATAAACTTGTTGGGAAGTTATGGAGGCGCAGCAGGAAATTTCAAGCGCGGCTTTTCGGGCCGCTGGAGGAATGCGTAGAAATGGCGGTGGGTTGGCCTGAATGGCCCCGAATTGGGGCCATAGCGTTGGCGGAGTGGGACGCTAGCTTTCCTTGGGGATTTTTCGTACCAACGGCTGGATGTTGATGGCCACCAGCTTATCCAGTGCCGAGTTCATCTGGCTGCGGGTGGTGAAGGGGCCGACATTCACCCGGTACCAGGTGGAGCCACTGCTGAGATCGATGCGACTGACCTTGGCCCGCAGTCCCTGAAAGGCAATCTGAGCCCGTTGCCGCTCGGCATCGCTCTGATTCCGGAACGAGCCGGTCTGGACCAGGTAGTTGTAGTTTTGCTGGGCCGGCCCGGGGGTGTACTCCTCCACTTTAGGGGGGATGACTTCGGAATCCGGCAGCATCTCGTAAAAGCGGAAATTCTGTGGCTGCTCTGCCGGTAGCCGTTGGTTACGGTCTGCGCTGCCTGTTTCCGTCTGGGGCTGGCGGCTGGTCTGGGTTTGCTGGACCGGTGGCGTGCCGGGCTTGAGGCTGTTGAGATAGAAGATAAAGCCGATGAACCCGCCGACGGCGGCCAGCGACAGGATCCAGCGCACAGATAATCCTCCAGACTGATGGCGGGCAGGCTGGGGCCTGCCGGGACGCTTGGCCGGCGCGGCCTTGCGGGGCGCGCGCCGGGGTGTCGGTTCTGACCGGCTTTGCTTGGCATAATCTCGCGGCATGGCGGGGGTTACCCTGTCGGCTCTTGACGGCGCCTACATCTCTTCTGGCGCGCTGACTCCCAGCAGATCCAGGCCGTTGGCGATCACCTGACGCACCGCCAAATAGAGGCTGACACGGGCATCGCGGATAGCGGTGTCCTCCACCAGCACCTTGTGGGCGTTGTAGTAGGTATGGAACTGGCCTGCCAATTCGCGCAGGTAATGGGTCAGGTGATGGGGTTCCCTCTGGGCGGCCGCATTGGCCACCAGTTCGGGATAGCGGGCGAGCTGGTTGGCGAGGTCTTTCTCTTCGTCCAGGGTCAGCAGGGCCAGGTCACCGAGACTCTCATTCCTGTCACGGGGCTGCCCTTCCTCTGCCAGCTTGCGCAGCACGCTGCAGATGCGGGCGTGGGCATATTGAATGTAGTACACCGGGTTTTCATTGGTCTGGGAGCGGGCCAGATCAATATCGAAGGTCAACTGGGAGTCCACCCGACGGGCCGCCAGAAAGAAGCGGGTGGCGTCCCGGCCGACTTCGTCAATGAGGTCCCGCAGGGTGACATAGCTGCCGGCCCGTTTGGAGATTTTCACTTCCTGGCCGGAGCGGGTGACCATCACCATCTGGTGCAGGACGTAGTCTGGCCAACCCTTGGGGATGCCCGCATCCAGGGCCTGCAGTCCTGCCCGTACCCGGGTGACGGTGGAGTGGTGATCGGCGCCCTGTTCGTTAATGACGGTGGTGAAGCCCCGTTGCCATTTGTCCAGGTGGTAGGCCACGTCTGGCAGGAAATAGGTGTAGCCACCGTCCTGCTTGCGCATGACCCGGTCCTTGTCATCGCCGAATTCGGTGGTCATCAGCCATAGGGCGCCGTCTTTCTCGTAGGTGAAGCCGTTCTCGCTCAGCCGTTCTACGGCGGCTTCCACCTTGCCGTCCTGATACAGCGACGACTCCAGGAAGTAGACGTCGAAGGCAACGCCAAAGGCCTTCAGGTCCAGGTCCTGCTCCCGGCGCAGGTAAGCCACGGCAAAGTCCCGGATGGCTTCCAGGTTGTCTGGGTCCTGTTGGCCCGTGACTTCCCGGTCATCCGCGGTGACGGTATCGCCCGCCAGGTAGCCATTGGCCACGTCCACAATGTAGTCGCCGCGATAGCCGTCGGCCGGCCAGCTGTCGTCGTCGGGGCTGAGCCCCTTGGCGCGGGCCTGCACCGACAGCGCCAGGTTATTGATCTGGGCGCCGGCGTCGTTGTAATAGAATTCGCGAGTCACCCGGTGGCCATTGGCTTCCAGCAGCCGGCACAGGCAATCGCCAATCGCTGCGCCACGGCCATGGCCGACGTGCAGGGGGCCGGTGGGGTTGGCCGACACGAACTCGACCTGCACCGGTTCACCCTGGCCGTTGTTGTTACGGCCATAATGGTGGCCGTGCTCCAGGATGGTATTCACCACCTCAAAGGCACTGGCGGTACTCATGAAGAAGTTGATAAACCCGGGGCCTGCGATTTCCACCTTGTCGACCGCCGCGCTGGCCGGCAGTTTCTGAATCAGCGCCTCGGCCAGTTGTCGGGGCGGGCATCCGGCAGCTTTGGCGGCGACCAGGGCGACGTTACAGGCGTAATCGCCATGAGCCTTGTCTTTGGTGTTGCCGACCTGGGGGGAAAAGGTCTGGTCCGAGGGGAGGGTGCCTTCGGATTGGAGTGTCGCCAGGGCGGACTCGAGCAGTTCGGTAACGATCTCTTTCATGCTGTCGGATGATTCGGCTTGTGGGGTTTGGAGACGGCGCCGCGGCGCCAAGGGATTAAGGGGGCCTATTATCCCGGAAAGCGGTAGTGGACTCAAATAGTCAAGATTGCGCAGCCAATAGCTTGGCTGCGCTTAAGAGGCGGGGTTAGTTGGGGCTAGCGCAGCTGGCCGAAGAGCCGTAAGGGCTTACTGTGCCAGGTGCTGGGGCTATGGGGTTATCCGAATCGTACTTAAGGTCTGCGGCCAGGCAGGGAAGATAAAACTGTTGTGAGGCATCGGATTCCGTTCCTCCTACACGAGTGACGGCCCTAAGATCGACCTTTACCCAGCTGCACTCGCTCTTAAGGTAGGTCAGGTCAAAGTCCGCGATACCGCCACTTGAGGTTGTTACCGTACTTGGTGTTGCGGCAGAGGGGTCGGGTTCAAGGCTGCCATTGCTGTTTGTATCTTCGCCTGCGTCTAGGCTACCGTTATTGTTCACATCTTCAGATGGGCAGGCGATAGCGGGTTCGAAGTTCCATCTGCCTTCTGGCTCGCCCGCGTCAGTGTCCGGAGCGTCGTAGAATCCCTTGATGTATTCAACTGACGTGACACTCAGCTCAACTAGCTGGTTGCCGGCGGCATTACCGTTAGCGTCTGTGACGATTACCGTCCAGGGCTGGCTATAAACAGTGGTGCTCGTTTCGACGATTTCATTGCCGGTGCCTATGTTGATTCGAAGTGCTTGTCCACCAACCGTCAGGAGTATTGAGTCGGTCAATCCTCCAGCAATGGATGCGGTGACCTCCACACCATCTTTACTGCTGGTGGATGAACCGGCGACGTAAGTTACCTGCACCTGCCCCTGGCTATCTGTTGTCCCGGTTGAGCTAGACAAATGCCCCCCAGTGCTATCACTGAGTTGGAAGTTGATAATCGCATTTTTTACCAAGTTATCATTCGCATCTCTGACAGTAGCTGTGATTTCAGTCGATTGCGTTGGTGAGATTTGGGTTTTGCTGGCTTGCAGATAGATAGATGAGGGGGTGGTGGCTACAAACTCGACGGAAGTTTGAATGGTGGGGCCACCGCTCGTCGGTGAGGCAGCAATTGAAGACAGCCCCGCATTGTTGGATTCAATTTGTACCGATGCTTTTCCGCCCGATGTCAAAGCTAGGCCATTTGCAGGGCTTAAAACTCCCCGTGTAGCGGAAAACTGAATCTCCAATCCGTCAGCAACTGGGGTGCCGTTGGTTTCCCAAGATACTTCGATGGTTTCTGGCGTGTTCAGCGGAATTTCCTGATTTGTATC
This sequence comes from Marinobacter sp., assembly GCA_041594735.1. Lineage (GTDB taxonomy): Bacteria > Pseudomonadota > Gammaproteobacteria > Pseudomonadales > Oleiphilaceae > Marinobacter. The sequence continues at coordinate 1,623 of JBFHLR010000032.1, read as the reverse complement.
TGGCGACTCGAAAACGAAGGTGTCGGGTGAGATTGAAAGTGAGAGAGCGTCGGAGACCATGCTGTCGCCTTCGAACGCTCTAACTGTCAGGGAGTCTTCGCCTCCACTTGCCGCTGTGTAAGAAAAGTTCAGGGAGCCATTGGAATCGGAGGAGCCAGTGCTAGGTGATATGGCATTGTTGGCGCTGCTTTGAATGCTAATGGCTTGGTCGGCTATCGGGTTGCCGGCTGAGTCGCGGAGCTTGACCGAATAGCTTGTCGGTTGGTTCAGCGGAATTGTGGTTGGGCCGTCAAGAGTAATTGCGGTGCCAACTACGCTGATCATGGTGGACGCGGAGGCTTGGTTTGCGCTGGCTGTGATTTCAGCGGTGCGGTTTTCCTGTGACCCCTGTGCGGATACCACCGCGCTCACGGTGCCTAACTCATCCGTTATGCCATTAAGCACCGTTAAGGTGGCGTCGTTGGCTGAGAATTCAACGGGGACTCCTGAGAGTGTAACGCCGCCGCTGCCTTTAACAATTGCTGTAATTTCTGTCTGATCCGAACCTGCTGATCCAATTTGCGGCGAGCCCGAAATCAAGTGTATTGAGGCTGCGATGGCGTTACTATTGGAGCCGCCATTGCCATCGCCGCTGCTGCTGTTATTGGAACCTGAATCTCCGCTCAGTCCAGATAGCGAGTCTGAGTTTTCATTGCCTCCACACGCGGCAAGAAAAATCGCAAGCGATATTGCAGACGCACTTGCAAAGAAGTTCCCTGACATTTTCTTATCTCCGTACTTTGATTACTGCTTTCGGTCAACTCTTGTTGGCTTTCAATCCGTAAGAGCTGTCTTTTCAATCAGATTTGTAAATCGGTCTGAAGCATAGCATAAGAAAATCAGTCTTAACTGTTGATCATGTCCGTTTGTTGTGACGTGTTTTCTTCTTGCGTTGATTGCCGTTTACGGTCACCCGGTTTCTAGGGGGTCCACGTCAATATGCCATCGAAGCCCTGAGGGTAATCGTTGATCTTCCATGGCCTGAGTGAGCGCGGATAATAGTTGCCCCAGTCGCCTTCGATGGTCGCTGATTAGCACCAGTTGTGCCCGGTGGCGGTCGGCGCGACGGGCAATGACGGCGGGCAGGGGGCCCCATATTTGGATGGGGGCTGCTCCGGCGAGGGTTTTGGCCTGGTCGAGGAAGCTCAGGCTGGCCGCCATTGTAGGGGCTTCGGCCCGCAGCATGGCCATGGCACGGAACGGTGGCAGCTGTCCGCTCTCCCGTTCTGCCAGCAGTTGCTCGGCCATGGGCAGGTAGCGGCCTTCGCACAGGGCGGTCAGCAGCGGGTGATCGCTATGGCAGGTTTGAATCAGCACCTTACCCGGGGCGTGGCCACGGCCGGCTCGCCCGCTGACCTGCAGCAGGGTCTGGACCAGTTGTTCGGGCGCGCGGAAATCGACGCTGAACAGACCGCCATCGGCATTGACCACCACCACCAGGGTGACGTTGGGGAAGTCGTGGCCCTTGGCCAGCATCTGGGTGCCTACCAGGATGCAGGGGGCTCCGGTGTTCACGCGCTCAAGAATGGACTGAATGCTGCCCTTGCGTTGCGTGCTGTCGCGATCGACCCGCACCACCGGGGT
>JBFHLR010000031.1:0-22161 GCA_041594735.1 Marinobacter sp. | reverse complement strand
GTCACCGTCACTAGCCCCAGGGCGGCTCGGGTCACGCTGCACCAGAGCCGGATGGAGAACGGCCTGATGCGCATGGGAGCCCTGGACAGTGGCTTGGCCGTGCCGGCCGGCGAGCAGGTTGAGCTCAAACCCCACGGCTACCACCTGATGCTTGAACAGCTGCAGGGGCCGTTGCGGGAAGGGGAGCGGATTCCGCTGACCCTGACCTTTGACAACGGTCTGGAAGTCGGTGTGGAGCTGGCTGTCGAATCGCTGGATGCGGCCGAGCCAATGGCGCTCGCCAGGGACAAAAACGGCCGCGGCCATGACGGCATGGATCATCACGGCATGGGTCATGAAGACACGGATTCTGGCGAGATGGATCATGGCGACACGAACCCTGGCCAGATGCACCACAACCACTAACCAGACGGGACCGGTGTAGCCCCATGGCCCACGAGCCGGCGGCACTGACCGCCCCCGCCCGCTGTACGGTTTGCCACCATCGGGCACTGCGGCACCTGCTGACGGTGCGGGAGGTGCCGTACTGGCGCTGTCCCGTGTGCGAGGCGACCCTGATGGACCCGGGCAGCTGGCTGGACCCGGTCCGCGAGAAGCAGGTCTACGACCTCCACGACAACAACCCGGCCGACCCCGGCTACCGGCGCTTCCTGGCCAGGCTCATCGATCCGCTGGCCCTGCAGTTGACGCCGGGCGCCTCTGGCCTGGAGTTTGGCTGCGGTCCCGGACCGGCGCTCGCCACCATGCTGGCCGAGCGCGGCTTCACCTTAACGCTGTACGATCCCTACTACCACCCCCAGCCTGCGGCACTGGAGAGCCAGTACGATTTCGTCACCTGTACCGAGGTGGTCGAGCATCTGCACGATCCCTGGGAGACCTTTGGCCTGCTCGACAACTTGCTGAAACCGGGGGGATGGCTGGGGGTCATGACCTGCTTCCAGACCGACGACGACCGTTTCGCCAACTGGCATTACCGTCGCGACCCCACCCACGTGGTGTTCTACCGGGAGTCGACCCTGGCCATCATTGGCCGGCGTTTCGGCTGGCGCCTGCAGGTTCCGGTCAAGGACGTGGCCTTGTTCCAGAAGCCGCTATAGTTGTTGCCAGCCCTGCTGCGAGGGTTATTGCCAGCTGGGCCCATCGGCCGAGCGATTCTCAAGGAGGAACACACCATGCTGCCGAACTCTTTGGCTCTCCACTCCGCCGGACCTGATTCTGCTGCTCAGCCCGGCGTCGTGCCCCAGGGGGCGGGACGATGAGCGAATACACCGATTATTTGCAGGAAGTGTTCGTTCAGTTTGGTCCGATCCAGGCCCGGCGTATGTTTGGCGGCCACGGCATCTTCCACGACGGCTTGATGTTTGCGCTGGTCAGCGACGAGACCCTGTACCTGAAGGCTGACGACCAATGTCGGGAAGCCTTCATCGAGGCCGGGCTGCCTCCCTTTGAGTACGAGAAGCAGGGCAAGCGGATGACGATGGCCTATTACCAGGCGCCGGAGGAGATCCTGGAGGATCCGGACGCCGCCGCCGAGTGGGCACGACGGTCGTTCGAGGCGGCGCTGAGGGCGAAGTCGAGGCGTAAAAAATAGCCCTGCGGCGGAGTCAGCCGGGTCGCCGGCTTGGCTCTGCCGCAGGGAGTGCGCTAACCGCTCAGGCCGAGGCGATGGCCCTGGCCACCGTCGCCGGCGCACTGAGCAGGGCCTGGGACAGCACCTTGGTGCGCCTGCTCGGGTCCATCATGTTGTAGCCGAAGGCGGTCAGGTCGGCGGCGTTGGGTTCCAGCCGGATTACCCGTTTGCCGGCATCACGCAATAGCTGCTCTTCCCGGTCCACAATGGCGGTCATATACCGGCGCACCTGGCGCTCTATTAGCTTGAGCGGGGACAGCGGCCGGTCTGGCTGGCGGCTGGCCATGGGAGCCAGGATGATCACCTCGTCCACCGGTTGCTGCGCCACCAGATCCGCCGAGGTGGGGGAAGCCACGCCGCCGTCGAAGTAGCGGCGACCGCCGATGGTGACTGGCGGGCACCAGCCGGGTACGCCGTAGGAGGCGCACACCGCATCGTTCAGTGCCGCCTTGGGCGCGTGTTCCTTGCCGAAGGCCACCCGCTGGCCGCTCTCTGTGTCCACGGTTATGATCCAGGTGGCTGGATGCGGTGCCCACTCCCCCGCCGGCACCACGCCGTCCACCAAGCGCCGGAACGGCGTCATGTCGAACTGGCCCGTTGGAAGTACCCCGCCGAGGGCGGTCAGGGCGGATACCTGGCCTTTCAGCCCCCGCGCCAACAGGCCGGGGGCGGTCCGTCTGGCGGATGGCATCGGGGGCAGGGCGCCGCCGCTGTCCTGGTCGTGGTTCCATTGGCAGGTACTGGCGGTGCCGTGCTGGCAGGCCCGCAAGGCCGAGACGGGGACGCCGGCACCCAGCAGGGCCGCCAGTACCGCACCGACTGACGTGCCCACCAGGATGTCGGCGTTGCGGGCGTCCCAATTCAACTGCTGCTCCAGCTGCGAGAGCATGGCGATGGTCCAGGCGCCGCCTGCGACACCGCCACACCCCAGGATCAGAGCCCGGCGGGGGGCGTTGCCCTTCGCCGCCGTCATGACCGATCTCCAAACACTGGCGTCGTGGCCGGAGTGAGGGTGTAGTTATCGGCATCGAACGCCTTGAGCAGGCGCTGCATCTTCAGCGTGCTCCAGGGGAAGCCGACACTGTTGAAGCCGTTCTTGTCGAGGTAATAGCTGGAACAGCCGCCGGTGTTCCATACCGTGCCCTGCAGATCTTTCTGGACCTTGCGGTTGTAGCTCCGCTGGGCATCGGCCTTGACCTCAATCCGTTCTAGCTGGCGCTCGCGCATGGTACGCAGGGTGCTGATGATGTAGTTGAGCTGGGCTTCGATCACAATGAATGCCGAGTTGTGACCAATACCCAGGTTGGGCCCTAGCACCATAAAGGCATTGGGCAGGCCGCTGATGGTGGTGCCCCGGTAGGCCTGCATGCCATCGGCCCACATCTGGCTCAGAGACTGGCCGGCGTCGTTGAAGATATGCTCGGCGATGGGAGGCTCGGTGACATGGAAGCCGGTTCCCAGGATGATGGTGTCCACCTCCCGTTCGCTGCCATCCTGACCCACCACGGTGTTGCCCCGAACTTCCTTCAATCCAGTGTCGAACACCTCGACATTGGGTTGGCTCAGCGCCGGATAGTAATTGTTGCTCATCAGAACCCGCTTGCAGCCCAGGGTGTAATCCGGGGTCAGCCGGGCTCGCAGCTCTGGGTCCTTGACTGCCAAGCGCAGGTGCGCCAGGCCCACCTTCTCCAACTGTTCCAGCAAGCGGGGGTTGCGGAAGCCGATGCCGAAGGTCTCAAAGCCACCGTACAGAATCGAGCGCCAGGCCTGCAGAGTCAGGGGCAGTTCGAAGAAACGTCGTTCGATGTCCGGAATGGCGTGGTCCGGCTTGGGCAGCACCCACTGAGGCGTGCGTTGGAAAACCGCCAGCTTGGCCACCTTGGGCTGAATTTCCGGAATGAACTGAATGGCGGACGCGCCGGTGCCGATGACCGCCACCCGTTCGCCGCTGAGGTCATGGTCATGATCCCAGCGCGAGGAATGGAACACCTTGCCGTTAAAGTCCCGCAGACCCGGAATATCCGGAACAATGGGCTCGTGCAGGTAGCCGGAGCAGGCCACGACCGTGCGGGCAAAGTAGATCTGGTCTGCGGTCTGGACTTCCCAGAGCCCCTTGGCTTCGCGCCACTGGGCCCGTTCCACGGCCTGGTTGAAGCGGATGTAATCGCTGATGCCATAGCGTTCACCCACCCCCCGCACATATTCCAGAATTTCCGCCTGGCCGGCAAAGGCGCGGCTCCAGTCCGGTTTCTGGGCGAAGGAATAGGAATACAGGGCCGAGGGCACATCACAGGCACAGCCCGGGTAGGTGTTGTCGCGCCAGGTGCCGCCCAGGTCGCCAGCTTTTTCCAGAACCACAAAATTGTCGATCCCAGCCTCTTTCAGGCGAATGCCCAGTCCGATACCGGAAATGCCAGCACCGACCGCCAATACGTCGTAAATCGCGGGTGTGATTTGTTGGGTCATCGGTATTGCCTCTTTATTGATTGGGTTCCGGGCTGAAGAAGTCCATGGCCCGGTAGGTGAGGTCAAGGTTCGCCACCTGCTTGGCCACGCTGTAGATATCCGGGTAGATCACTCGCGAACCGCCCTTGCTGAAGGTGCGATAGATGCGTTTGGCGAGCTCTTCCGGCTTACCGGTCGGTATGAAGCGGGAAACCGGACCCTGTTTCACCTGACTCCGCGCATGGCTCTCCAGGCCGGAGAAGATAGGACCTGGGTAGACTGTGATGACGTTGACGTTGTGCTTTTTCAGGTCAAGTCGGGCAATTTCCGAGGCCAGGCCAAATCCGGCCTTGGCGCCGCCGTAGTAACTGCAGCCGCGAATGGGGACCCGGCCCGCCATGCTGGCAATGTTGATCACGCAGCCGTGGCGGTTGTCGATCATCTTGGGCAGGGCCAGGTCCATCAGGCGCATCGGGGCGATAAAATTGATGTCCAGCAGCCTTTTGCCGCGCTCCCAGCCGGTACCGGCTACGCTGATGATGTCCATGATGCCGGCACAGTTGACCAGCACATCCACCGTGCCGTGGCGATCCTCCAGGGCTTGCCACCAGTTCGGCAGGGCTTCGACATCGGTCAGGTCACAAACCTCCATCTGGGCATTCAATGCGGCTGCCTTGTCTTCCAGGGTCTTGGCGTTCAGGTCAACCAGGGTCAGGGTCGCGGTTGGGTGATGCTGGCGGAACAGTGACGCCAGTTGGCTGCCAATGGCGCCACCGGCACCGGTGATCAGGATGTGTTGAGGCTTCATTCTTGGGGCTCTCCATCTGCGGGTGTGGACATGGTTTTCCAGCAGGCGTCACGGGCCTGGCGGAGATCGTCGTCGGAAAGGCTGAGGTAACCCAGCCGCTCGGCCTTGAACAGGCCCACCAGGGAACCCCAGAACAGGGCGATGGCAACTTCGGGACGCAGGTGATCGCTCAGCAATCCATTCTGCTGGCCCAGCTCGATGATCTGGCGGATCGGGAGCAGTAGCATGTATTCACTGTTGCGACTGGTGTCGTTCAGATAACTGTGGTGGTCCTGCATCTCCAGGAAACGGAAGGCGTCGGGCTTTTGCCGGGCGAAGGTGCAGAGGCGGTGCCAAACCTCATCGAAAATGGACCGGTCCAGCTTAAGCAAGGGCAGCCCGGTCAGCAGATGCTGGCTCAGGTCATCTTTGGTGGCCTGGAACAGGGCGTTCACCAACGCTTCTTTGCTGTCAAAGTAACGGTACAGACTGCCCACGCTGACCCCGGCTTCCCGGGCGATGGGGGGCACGGGGGTGCCATGCACGCCCTCGGCGGCAAATACCTTGAGCGCCGCATCCAGAATGCGCTGGCGCTTGTCTGAGTTGCCTATGCGTGCGGTGGATGGCGCGGCGGATGGTTCGGTCATCAGCGGCAGTCTCCTGGTCTGGAATTGGCGGTGAATGAATATTCATTCATCTTCATTCTGTTCCTGTCCGTGGATGTCTGGAATGTCATATCGGGTCAAGTTTGATCGGCGAGATTCTGGCGCTCTGCAGAGCCTGTGCAAAGCTTGTAGAAGGAGGGGATATGAGTGACGCGCAACTCTACCAATGGCTGGCCGACGGTGTGCTGTTCCTGCACGTCGCGGTTGTGGCCTTCGTGGTGTTGGGACTGGTGCTGATCCTGATCGGCGGCGTGCGCCGGTGGCGCTGGGTACGGAATCGTTGGTTTCGTTTTGGCCACCTGGGCGCCATTTTGGTGGTGGTGGCCCAGGCCTGGCTGGGGGTGATCTGCCCGCTGACCACCCTGGAAATGTGGTTGCGTGAGCAAGCTGGCGGTGAGGGTGTTTATACCGGGAGTTTTATCCAGCACTGGCTGCAGGCGTTGCTCTATTACGAGGCTCCGGGCTGGGTCTTCGTGTTGGCTTATACCCTGTTTGCCGCTGTGGTGATTGTGGCCTGGTGGCGATTGCCGCCGTCCCGCCGCCATCGCTGAGGTAGTCCGAGTACATCGGCTATTCTTTAGGGCAGGGAGCAAAGCGTGTCGCAGGGGAGAGGTCGCATGCCGAACATCGGAATTGTGCTCACCGGCGGTGGTGCCCGCGCGGCGTATCAGGTGGGTGTGCTGCGGGCAATTTCAGATATGTATCCGACCTGGTCCCACCCCTTCCGGGTGATTGTTGGTACCTCGGCCGGGGCGATCAATGCCCTGGCCCTGGCGGGGGGCGGCGATATATTCCGGCACAATGTGTCCCGCCTGGAGCAGCTCTGGGCGGAGCTGGAGTCGGAACATGTATATCGCAGCAATACTTACGACATCCTGCGCAACATGACGGGGGTCGCGCGGCGACTCCTGGCTGGCGGCAAAGGGCATGCGCCGTTGTCACTGCTTAATAACTCGCCGCTGGCGGAACTGCTGGAGCGCGAGCTTGATTTTTCCATGATTCGTCAGACCATCGACAACGGCGAGGTCATGGCTGTAGGCGTCAACGTCTGCGGCTATGCCACCGGTCAGAACGTGTGTTTCTTCGACGGCCATGACAGCCTGAAAAGCTGGAGTGTCGGACAGCGCGCTGGCTCCAGAACGAATCTGGCATTGGCCCATGTGCTGGCATCGTCGGCCATTCCGACCGTGTTCCCGCCGGTGTTGATCAATCGTGAGTATTTCGGTGACGGCGTCACCCGGCAAATGGCCCACATCAGCCCCGCGCTGCGGCTGGGGGCGGAACGCGTGTTGGTGGTGGGGGTGAGCGCCAACAGCATGTGTCCGTCGAAACGGCCTGAAAAACAGGCGGTACCGGCGTTTTCCCAGATCATTGCCCATGTCTTCAACGGCATGTTCCTGGATACCCTGGACTATGACATTGACCGGCTGCGGCTACTCAACCAGCTGGTCGAGTTGATACCGCCGGAAACGCTGGCGACTGCGGGGCTCGATCTGAAGCCGATCCGGCTGCTGGAGATTTCCCCCAGCGAACGGGTCGACGAAATCGCGGCCCAGTTCATGGATGGCATGCCGTTGGTGTTGCGCAATCTGGTGGGAGGGGGCAGCGGCAACTCCATGACCGGCGGTAGCCTGGCCAGCTATCTGCTGTTCGACCGCCGGTTCTCCTCGGCGCTGGTCAAGCTGGGCTACAAGGATGCCCAGACGCATGCCAGGCAGATTGACCGGTTTTTTAATGCGTAATAAAACGACGATTTCGTAGATCGAGCGATTTTTATTGCCAACACATTGGATTTGTTGACAACGCCTTCGTTAGCCGGGTTTGCTGTTATTATTCACGCCGTCTCAACTCGCTCATCACTTCGAGAGCTCACTCGCCACTTATTCTCGTGACGAAGATGTCTACCACTACGACTACCGGAAATTTCATCATGTCCAAGCTTCCTCCCTGTCCCCAATGCGGCTCCGAATTCACCTACGAAGACGGCGCTCAGCTGATCTGTCCTGAGTGCGCCCATGAGTGGTCGCCCCACGAAACCGCCCAGGAAGAAAGCAAGCTGGTGCGGGATGCGAACGGCAATGAACTGCGGGATGGCGATACCGTGACGGTGATCAAGGATCTCAAAGTCAAGGGATCCTCGGCCGTGGTGAAGGTCGGCACCAAGGTCAAGAACATCCGCCTGGTGGAGGGCGATCACGACATCGACTGCAAGATCGATGGCATCGGGGCCATGAAATTGAAGTCGATGTTCGTCAAGAAGGCCTGAGCCTCGCGATGGGGGTCGGTTTGGGCAGGTCAGGCCTTGCCCAGAACCAGTTCCGAGAAACGTCTTAGCAGGGAGCCGGCTGCCGGCGTCTCGGTGACGGCAGCGATCAGGGCGTCAGGATCGAGGCCTTCGTCCCGCAGCGACGGCGCTTGCACTTCGAGGTAAGCGCGCATGACCGGGGCGCTGAACTCAGGGTGGAATTGCACACCCCAGGCATTTTCCCCGACCCGGAAGGCCTGGTGTGGCTCGAACTCCGACGAGGCCAGTACGGTGGCGCCAGCCGGCAAGGTGAGGACCGACTGCAGGTGGGTGAGCTGGGCGGGGAAGCGCTGCGGCAGGTTGCCAAGGAGTCGGTCCTGGCGGCCCTGCTCATTGACGGTCACGGCAAAGGTGCCGGACTCCCGGCCCTGGGGGCGATAGCCGACCTGGCCCCCAAGGGCGTGGGCAAGCAATTGATGGCCGTAGCAGACGCCGAGCACCGGCACCTGTTGTTCCACCGCCTGTGCCAGCCATCGGCCAGTGCGTTCGCTCCAGGCGGCGCGATCGGACACCATGGCGGGCGAGCCGGTCACGACGATGCCGTCCCAGTCGCGCCCCTGACCCTCCGGCAGCTGCCGCTCCACATCGACGATGGACAACGCCAGCTCTGGCGATAGCCCCGCCAAAAACCAGTCCTCGAAATCACCGAAGGTGCTGGCGATGGCGGGGTAGGTGCTGCCGGTTTTCAGTATCACGACACGACTCATGGGGCGTCCTTAACGTTGGGGCTTGGCGGCCTAAGATCTTGGCCTAAAAGGACAGGTCCGGCAAGGGCCGCCTAGAACGCCACCGGTTCCACCCCGATCAGCCAGTAGTGGCCGCCGGTGATAAAGGCGCCGTAGATGGCCAGACCCAGCACCACGGCGATCAGATCGTTGAAGCCGGAAGCGGGCAAAGCCGGAACGGCCCTGGGCTGGCGGCGCTTGAGGGAGATCCGGTCCGCCACCGCCCAGGCCAGAAAGCCGCCAAACAGCAGCACATCGTGCGCCATGCCGTTGGCCAGCAGGTGGGCCAGCGCCCACAGCTTTACCGCCACCAGCATGGGGTGTTTCAGTTTGAGTTTGATCCGCCCCGGCAGGTAGGCAGCCAGAAACAACGGAAACACCGGCAGCAGCAACACCATGGCCACATGGCTTAACCAGGTGGGCGGCGCATAGAGCAGCACCGGTGCCTGGCGCGCCAGGCCGTAACCCCAGACGATGGCAAGTAGCCCGGCCAGGGCGACCAGGGAATAGAGGCCCTTGTAGGGCCATTCGCCGAGGCGGGCCACCAGGCGGTCCCGCAAGGGTTCATTGACGATGGACAGTGAATGGACCCCCAGAAACAGGATGAGTCCCAAAACGAGTACGGTCATGCTGGCGTTTCCTTGGTCAGTCAAGCGTGAGTCAGTCAAACGAGAGTCAGACGAGTATAGAAGTCTCAGATTTTCAGTAGCTTAGTCGAGAAGGGACGAACAGGAAAGGCGAAAGGCAGGGAATCGCCGTGGCCGGGGGACGAGCGGTGACCCCGGCAACGGCTTGGCAGGGGGTTACAGTTCGGCGTTGTGGTAAACGTTCTGAACGTCGTCCAGATCGTTGAGCATGTCGAGGAACTTCTCGAACATTTCCACGTCGTCGCCTTCCACCGGTGTGGTTGTCTGGGGAATGAACTGGATATCGTCCACCTCGAACTCGATGCCCTCGAAGGCCTCGGTGAGCGCCTGCTTGGCCTTGGCGTATTCGGTGTTGGGTGCGAATACGGTGATCAGGCCGTCCTCGTTCTCGATGTCGGAGACGTCCACGTCGGCCATCATCAAGGCTTCCAGCGCGGCCTCTTCGTCATCGCCCTTGAAGGCGAGAATAGCGCAGTGGTCGAACATGTGGCTGACGCTGCCCTGGGTGCCGATCTTGCACTTGGTCTTGGTGAAGCACAGGCGCACGTCACCGAAGGTCCGGTTCGGGTTGTCGGTGAGGCAGTCGACAATGACCATGCAGTTGCCTGGGCCAAAGCCTTCGTAACGGGCCGGGTTGAAATCCTCGCCGGCGCCGCCCTTGGCTTTCTCGATGGCCTTGTCGATGACGTGGGCAGGTACCTGGTCTTTCTTGGCGCGGTCGATCAGTCCTCGCAGTGACAGGTTGCCGTCCGGGTCGATGCCACTTTGCTTGGCACACATGTAGATTTCACGACCGTACTTGCTGTACACCTTGGTCTTCGCTGCGGCCGTCTTGGCCATGGACTCTTTGCGGTTCTGATAGGCTCTGCCCATTGCGCTGCCTCACTGGTTCCAATAAAACGGATGGCTCAACCCCGAGCCGCCAGCAGGATGTGCCGTGGCGGCCAGGCAGGAAAGCGAGGAATTTTACTGGACTATCGAAACGGGGGACAGGGCTAATTCAACCGACGGCCGTTTCGGTCGTGTCATGCCGGGCCGGTGGGGCTGGGGTTGGAGCCTAGCGGCCCCCCGCCAGCATGCCGTCGTTCCACAGCCGATTGGTCATCACGTCGCTGAAGTCGTCGACCCCTTGTTGCAGGCTGCTGGGGTTGATGGTCTTGGATTGGGCTCGCCACACCACGTGTCCGGTATCGACATCAAACAGCGAAGTCTGCACGAACACCTCCCGCTGGGAGGTGAAGTAGCCAGGTGTGACCACGGTGTCGAAGTGGTAGCCCACATAGGGCCCGAACCGCGGTTCCACATTGGGCACCGCCACCTGGCTGGCCTGGGGCGCAACATACTCCTCGCGCACCTCGTCACGAAGCAGGGAGGCCACCAGCACGCTGTCGGCCCGGGTTTTCAGCACCACCTGCAGCGCCTGTTGGCGCAGTTCTTCCAGTCCCAAGGCTTCCAGATCGCCGGTAATGTACTGGCTGGCGATCACGGTGTCGGTGCCGGTCTCGCCGATGCGGTTGGCCAGCGACCGTTCCACCGTCTGCCGAACCTGGTGGTCGCTGCTGATGGCCAGGATCAGCACCTTGCGGTAGTGGGCTGGGCTGTCCCTGTCGAGGGAGACCGACACCAGTTCGGTCTGGCTGCTGGCGCAGGCGCTCAGCAGCAAGGTCAGGACCAGGGCGGTTGCGAGGCTGACGTGCATGGCAAGATCTCCCTTTCAGTGTGTCAGGCGGTGTCATTAGGGAAACTGGTGTCATTGTGGAAACTTGAAGAGCCTCCGATGATGGCGTAGAGCACAGCAACCCTACCCGCGTGAGATTACGCTGGCACACAGCGTTCCTAAATCCCCGTCAAGTAAGCGAGCGGGAGATATCATCATAGTAGAAACGAGTCGGTGATAAGGAAAGGCGGTCGGACAACATCCGGGGCCTGTTGACCGGCGTCGACCTGATGAGCCCGGGAAGGGGGGACAAGGACTCCGGCGAAAGCCGGCGGACGGGGCGATAGCGGGAGAGCAGAATGTGGGCAGCATGAAACCGGGGCGGAGAACCGCCCCGTAGCGAAGTATCAGGCTGCTTGAGGGCTGTGTACGCCTCGTGTCAGCAGCTGTGTTTCGATGTCCGCGACCAGTTTGTCGGCGTTGACCGCGTATCCTTTGGCCGCTGGCTCGAAGGCCAGGGTCGGCACAAACTGGTAGGTGATGCCATCACGCTGCCAGGTCACCACCGGCGCCCGGTGGTAGTGGCCGCTGGGGTCTTTCTGCTGCTGGGCTTCGTACTCGTTTTGCCAGCCGATGTGCAGATCGACAACGTTACAGGCCTGCTCAATAGCCAGTTCCTGTGTCAAGCCAATGATGCGGTTTGAACTGATGCTCATGGTGAGCCTCCTTTTCATCTGTAATTTAGGGAGCCTCTAAAGGGTGAGATCACCCTTCATCCGTTCCCAAACGATACCCCTTTGGTCGTTTAAAATTACGGGTCGTCCTGACCTCATTTGTCATTGTTGTGCACGAATGTACACAAAAGCAAGCGGCATTGGATAGGGCTTTGGCTTGCGGTGGCCCTTAATGACAAGGTGGATTGTACCTATGTCGTCAAGGCGCACAGGTCGGTGGCATTGGGTGCGCCACAGGCGGTTGGCAAGGGCGATTGGGAAGCGGCGGTAAAGAGAGGGTGGATAGGCGATAAAAAGGAGCGGAGGGAAATGGCAGCCTGGGCTGCACCGGATGGCGCAGCCCAGGCTTGGCAATAAGGCTCAGGCGAAGCGGGGTACCCGTTTGATGCCTTTGCGAATGCCCTGCTCCAGTGCCGACTGGATCAGTTTGCCGGTGAACGGGATGATGTCATCGAAGGTGATGGTGTAGTTGACTCGGGTCTGACCATCGGGTGTGTCCTCGAAGCGGATACGACCGATGTGGTTCTTCAGAGGGCTGAGGCTGGTGATGCTGTATTCAATCAGCGAGTCCGGTTCGAAGCCGACAACGGTTTCCTCCAAACCGATAGGGCCGATGCCGATCTTGCGAACCGATCCCAGGCCGTTGGGGTCGGCCTGGTCGCTGTCCTTGATGCGTTTGGCGGGGGCGCCGAGTAATTTTCCGAAGCGCTCATGTTCAGCGAACAGGGCGAACACCTTCTGTCTGGGTACGTCAAAAGTTTCATCAACTTCAATGGTATACATGGCAGTGTCTCACTCGTCGTGGGTTCGATTTGACCAGACTAAAGGGTTCATCATGATTTCGGAAGCGCTAATTCATGGCTGACCGAGGAATGGCCCATGGAGCCTCTGAATAACTCCGAACCACTTTCTAGCCAACTTCCAACCAACTTCTAGCCAACTTCTAGCCAACTTCGAACGTTCAGAGGGGCGAGCTTTGCCGGCTTGCACCTGTGGCGTTGCGGCTCTTGTGGCGGGCCAGACCTACCGAACATCTGAACGCGTTGAATGTCGGCCGTTGCCGGCCTTGTCCACAGAAACTGTGGATAACTTTGTGAGCAACTCCAGGATGAGTTCCCCCAGCCCGCACGGGACAAGCGTTACCGGCTTCTGGTGTTAAATTGAACGGTGGTTCAACGCTTTGGGTTTAAATTGAACAGGTTGATGAAAAATCGGTCGAATGCCTGTGCAGGCTTGTGTTGCCGGGCTTTCGGGGCAAGTGGATGCTGGGGCGCGACAGCCGCTTAAGCGGGTAGGTGCCACCGGGAACCAGGGGGCGTCTCGTCTGGAGACAGTGTCAGTTCGTTCCCGCCCGGCGAGGGTTGTTGTTGCTGGTTGTGACTGGCAACACGGGCAGTTGTCCACAGATTCAGTGGATAACTATGTGCGCAACTCGAGGACAAGGCGCCCAATGGCCCGCCCCATAAGGGCTGGCGGATACTGGCGCGTTATTGAACGGGCATTCACACCTTTGTATCAAAAATGATCAAGGTGACGAAGAGCCCCGGATTGACCGAACCGTCCGGGGCTGACGAGGGGCGCTCAGTGACGGTTGGTGTGCCGGTAGTTTTTCGGCGATTGCCCCATCACCTTTTTGAACAACCGGGAGAAGTAATAGGCGTCGTCGTAGCCCAGGCGGGCGCTGATGGCCGCAAAGCTCAGCCCGGTGGTGTCCAGGAGCTGGCAGGCCCGTTCCACTTTCAGGTGGATAAAGTGCTGGATCGGCGGCGAGCCGGTCTGAGCCCGATAGCGGGTGGCGAAGTGGGCGGGCGACAGTCCGGCCAGTTCCGCCAGCTGGTCCAGGGTAATCCGTTCTTCCAGGTGCTCGCGCATGAAGTTGTGGATGATTTCCAGCTCGGGTTGCTGGGCGCTGGTGCGATCGTCGAGAGTCAGTGGAATCGCGGTCAGCAGCTGCCGCAACCGGTTGGCGGCATGCACCAGGCCTTTTTGCCGGAACCCGGTCTGCCTGACTGACAGCAAGCCGTTGAAATCCACCAGCACCCGGGGTTGTTGGCCCAGATGCAGCAGGTGAGTATCGGCAGCGAAGCCCATGTAGTGCTGGAACTCCTGGGCCAGCGGCCCGGCATAGTGCACCCAGTGGATGGTCCAGGGGTTGTCCGGATCGGCGGTGTAGCGATGGGAGGCCCCGGCCGGGAGCAGGATCAGGTCGCCCGCTTCCGCGGTGTAGGGCGTGTCCTCAACGTTGAGGAAGGCGCGGCCATCGGTACAGTAGATCAAAAGATGATCGCGATGATGCTCCCGGTGCATGTGATGCCCCTTCGCCTTGCGGTAGTGGCCAAAGGCCAAGGGATAAAGATCCCGGGTCAAGGGGTGCTCGGAGAGCGCCTTGATGGCTGGGGCGGGCAACACGTAGCGGACGCTGTCCCGGGGTACGGGCCATTGCGAGGTTTGAGTCATAGCACTCTGTTTGGCTTGGCAATCTAAAGATAATCCATTACGCGCGAAATTTAGTCAATCATGGCCCGGCATATCCTCTGCTAGCATCAAATCATGCTTCAACCATAGGCCCCGTTACCGGGGCACTTGCCTACAACAACAAACACAGGATACTGCCATGAAGAATGTACCCCTCTACATTGCCGGTGAGTTTGTCCAAAGCCAGACCGACCGGTGGATCGATGTCACCAACCCGGCCACCAACGAGGTCATCGCCAAGGTGCCCTGCGCCACCGCCGATGAAATGCAGCAGGCCATTGCGAGCGCTGCCGAAGCCTTCAAGACCTGGAAGGAAACCCCGGTGTCCGAGCGGGCACGGGTGATGTTGCGCTACCAGGCCCTGCTCAAAGAGAACCACGATGAAATTGCCGAAATCCTGTCCCAGGAAAGCGGCAAGACCTTCGAAGACGCCAAGGGCGATGTCTGGCGCGGTATCGAGGTGGTCGAGCATGCCGCCAACATCCCATCGCTGATGATGGGGGAGACCGTCGAAAACGTGGCCCGGGAAGTGGATACCTACTCCTACATCCAGCCGTTGGGTGTGTGTGCCGGGATTACGCCGTTTAACTTCCCGGCGATGATTCCGCTGTGGATGTTCCCGATGGCGATTGCCTGTGGCAATACCTTCATCCTCAAGCCGTCCGAGCAGGATCCGCTGACGCCGACCCGCCTGGTGGAGCTGTTTGAGCAGGCCGGCGCGCCCAAGGGCGTACTGCAGGTGGTGCATGGCGCCAAGGAGCAGGTGGACGTACTGCTGACCGATCCGGTGATCAAGGCGGTGTCCTTCGTAGGGTCGGTCCCGGTCGGTCGCTACATCTATGAAACCGGTACCCGCAATATGAAGCGGGTGCAGAGCTTCGCCGGTGCCAAGAACCACATGGTGATCATGCCGGACGCCGACAAACAGCAGGTCATCAACGCCCTGGTGGGTGCCTCCGTCGGCGCTGCCGGTCAGCGCTGCATGGCGATTTCCGTGGCGGTGTTCGTCGGCTCGTCCCAGGAATGGATTCCCGAGCTCAAGGAGGCCCTGGCGAAGGTGACGCCGGGCGCCTGGAACGACAAGGCTGCCGCCTACGGCCCGCTGATCAGTGCACAGGCGAAAGACCGGGTGGAATCCCTCATCGCCGCGGGCGAGGCCCAGGGCGCGAAACTGCTGCTGGACGGCCGTGGCTGCACCGTGGACGGTCTGCCGGATGGCAACTGGGTGGGGCCCACGTTGTTCGCCGGGGTGAAGCCGGGTATGGACGTCTACGACCAGGAAATTTTCGGGCCGGTGCTGTCCTGCGTGGAAGTGGACAGCCTCGGTGACGCCATCGAGCTGGTCAACAACAGCCCCTATGGCAACGGCACCTCGATCTTTACCAACTGCGGTGGCAGCGCGCGCCGCTACCAGCACGAGATTGATGTGGGTCAGGTGGGCGTGAACATCCCCATTCCGGTGCCCCTGCCGTTCTTCTCCTTCACCGGCTGGAAGGGCTCGTTCTATGGCGATCAGCACGCCTACGGCAAGCAAGCGGTGCGTTTCTACACCGAGACCAAGACCATCACCGCCCGCTGGTTCCACAGCGAGATGGACGTGGACGCCAACTTCTCCATCCATCTGCGCTGATCGGGGCGGGAGAGGGTAGTTGCATGGACTTTAACCTCAATGAGGACCAGCTGGCGTTCCGCGAAGCGGCCCGGGCCTTTGCCGAGCATGAGATGGCGCCCCACGCCGCCCGCTGGGATGACGAGCATATCTTCCCGGTCGACGTGATTCGTGCCGCGGGCGAGATGGGTTTCTGCGGGATCTACACCCCGCAGGAGCAAGGCGGCATGGGCCTGTCCCGGCTGGATACCTCGGTGATTGTGGAAGAGCTGGCGGCGGCGTGTCCGTCCACCGCCGCCTACATCACCATCCACAACATGGCCACCTGGATGGTGGCCAGCTTCGCCAATGGCCAGGTGCGGAGCGATGTAGCTCCGCGCATGGCCAGTGGCGAATGGCTGGGCTCCTATTGCCTGACCGAACCCGGGGCCGGTTCCGACGCCGGCAACCTGCGTACCCGTGCGGTGCGGGACGATGACCACTATGTGCTGAACGGCAGCAAGGTGTTTATCTCTGGCGCCGGCAGCACCCAGGTACTGGTAGTGATGGCCCGCACCGGCCCGGCGGACAGTGGGGCCAAAGGCATCACCGCGTTTGTGGTGCCGGCGGACAGCGACGGCATTCACTACGGCAAGAACGAAGAGAAGATGGGCTGGCGCTCGCAGCCCACGCGCCAGATCACCTTTGAAGATGTCCGGGTGCCGGTTGCCAACCGCCTGGGCGAAGAAGGGGAAGGCTTCAAGATCGCCATGAAGGGGTTGGACGGGGGACGACTGAACATCGCCACCTGCTCCCTCGGCGGGGCCCAGGCGGCGCTGCTGCGTGCGCGGAATTACCTCCACGAGCGCTCCCAGTTCGGCAAGCCGCTGGCGGAATTCCAGGCCCTGCAGTTCCGGCTCGCCGACATGGCCACCCATCTGGTGGCGGCACGACAGATGGTGCGGCTCGGCGCCTTCAAACTCGATCAGGGCGATCCCGAGGCCACCCTCCACTGTGCCATGGCCAAGCGGTTTGCAACCGATGCCTGTTTTGACGTCTGTAACGAGGCGCTACAGCTGCACGGTGGCTATGGTTACATTCGCGAGTATCCGTTGGAGCGCTACGTGCGCGACCTGCGGGTTCACCAGATCCTGGAAGGCACCAACGAAATCATGCGGCTGATTGTGGCCCGGCGGCTGCTGCAACCGGGAGTGGCGGAAGCCATTCAGTAATCAGCGACAACGAACGGCGAAGAACGACAGAAGGAATGAAATCATGAGCGCAACCATCCAGCTGGAAGAGCGCGGTCACGTTGCCATCATCACCATCAGCAACCCGCCGGCGAACACCTGGACCCAGGAATCGCTGGCGGATCTGGCGGACACGGTCCAACGCCTCAACCGCGACAACGATATTTTTGCCCTGGTCATCACCGGGGAAGGTGAGAAGTTTTTCTCGGCGGGCGCTGATTTGAACGCCTTTGCCGAGGGGGATGCCGGCCAGGCGGCCATCATGGCCAAGGCCTTTGGTGATGCCTTCGAGGCCCTGAGCAGCTTCCGTGGGGTGTCCATCGCGGCCATCAATGGCTACGCCATGGGCGGTGGCCTGGAATGTGCCCTGGCCTGTGATATCCGGGTGGCTGAAGCCCAGGCTCAGCTGGCACTGCCGGAGGCCCGGGTCGGCCTGTTGCCCTGCGCCGGCGGCACCCAGAACCTGCCTTGGCTGGTGGGTGAGGGCTGGGCCAAGCGGATGATCCTGTGCGGCGAGCGGGTGAGTGCCGAGCGAGCCCTGCAGATCGGGTTGGTGGAAGAGGTGGTGGGCAAGGGCGAGGCCTTCGCCAAGGCGCTGGAGTTGGCCGAGCAGGCCTGCGAGCAAAGCCCGTCATCCATTGCCCGCTGCAAGTCCCTGGTGATGAGCGCCCGTGATGGCCGCAGTCATCGGGACGGCTGGCGCATGGAGCGGGAATTGTTTGTCGAGCTGTTCTCCACCGAGGACCAGCGTGAAGGGGTGAATGCGTTCTTGCAGAAACGCACCCCGCAGTGGAAAAACCGTTAACGGTCGTGGAAAACCTGAGTGGGAAACATGAGTGGAACGCATCATGAGCAATGAAGCCATCGTATTTGAAGAGTGGCCGGTCAACGGCGGGCGCATTGGCGTTGCCCGCCTGAACGCCCCGAAATCCCTAAATGCCCTGTCGCTGGACATGATCCGGCTGCTGGCGCCGCAGCTGGCCGAGTGGCAGCAGGATGACGAGATCCTCGCGGTGTGGCTCGAAGCCGAGGGCGACAAGGCGTTCTGTGCCGGTGGCGACATTGTCGCGCTGTACCGCGACATGGTGGAGCCGCAACCGGCCGGTGCGGGCGCCGGCATCGGCGAATCGTTCTTCACCGAAGAGTATGAGCTGGACCAGCTCATTCATCGATTCGGCAAGCCGGTCGTCTGCTGGGGCCATGGCATCGTCATGGGCGGTGGTATTGGCATTATGGCCGGGGCCAGCCACCGGGTGGTCACCGAGCGTTCCATGCTGGCCATGCCGGAAGTGAACATCGGCCTGTACCCGGACGTGGGCGCGGGCTGGTTCCTTAACCGCATGCCCGGGCGAACCGGGCTGTTCCTGGGACTGACCGGCGCTCGTATCAACGGTGCCGATGCGTTGTTCCTGGGGCTGGCGGACCGGTTCATCCGCCATGACCTCAAGGCGGCGGTGATGGACCGACTCAAGGCAGCGGACTGGCGTTCGGGTAACGCCAGCGCGGTGGTCAACCAGGCGTTGCGTCACTTTGAGGCCGAGAGTGCTGAGCAGCAACCGGCGTCGCCGGTGCGAGCCCATCTGGACCTGATCAACCAGTTGACCGATGGCGACAGCCTGGAGCAGGTGGTCGAGCAGCTACGCAACGCGCCGGAGGGTGACGATTGGCTGCGCAAGGCGGTACGGGCACTGGACGGTGCCTCGCCGACCTCCCAGACGGTGTTCTTCCGCCACTTGCAGCTGGCCCGTCACATGAGCCTGTCAGAGGTGTTTGCGCTGGAGTTGGGGCTGTCGCTGAAATGCCTGCAAAAGGGCGAGTTCGCCGAAGGCGTACGGGCCTTGCTGATCGACAAAGACCAGCAGCCCCGCTGGCGCTATCCGGCCCTCAACGACATCGACCCGGGCTGGATTGAAGACTTTTTCCACTAAACGGAACCCGTGGTCCATTACAACCGAGACAAGAACAAGGAGAAAGGCGTATGGCGAAAATAGCGTTTGTTGGATTGGGAAATATGGGTGGTCCGATGGCGGCCAACCTGGTCAAGGCCGGTCATGAGGTGGCGGTGTTCGATCTTGCCAAGGCCGCCCTGGAGCACGCCGTGGAAGCCGGCGCGGTGGCCGCCGGCTCGGCTGGGGAAGCCGCTGCCGGGGCCGAGTGCGTGATCACCATGCTGCCGGCGGGCCAGCATGTGGAATCGGTGTATCTGGGGGATGAGGGCTTGCTGGCGCAGCTGTCAGCGGACACCCTGGTGATCGACTCCTCCACCATCGCACCGGATACGGTGCAAAAGGTGGCGAAGGTGGCGTCCGAGCGGGGCATTGCCTTTCTGGATGCGCCTGTGTCCGGAGGCGTGGGTGGCGCCCAGGCCGGCACCCTGACGTTTATCTGTGGCGGCGACGATGCCACGTTCGAACGAGCCAAGCCGATCCTGGCGGACATGGGCAAGAACATCTTCCACGCTGGCGGCCACGGTGCCGGCCAGGTGGCGAAGATCTGCAACAATCTGTTGCTGGCGATCCTGATGTCAGGAACCTGCGAGGCATTGGCGCTAGGGGTGAAGAACGGCCTGGACCCGGCCGTGCTGTCGGAAATCATGAAGCAGAGTTCCGGTGGCAACTGGGCGCTTAACGTCTACAACCCCTGGCCGGGGGTGATGGAGGGCGTACCGGCCTCCCGTGGCTACGAGGGTGGATTCCAGGTGAACCTGATGAACAAGGATCTGGGGCTGGCCTATGACAACGCGGTCAAGAACCATGCGCCGATTCCCATGGGGGCACTGGCCCGCAACCTGTTTTCCCTGCATGGCGTAAAAGGCAACGGCACCCTGGACTTCTCCAGCATCCAGCGGCTGTTCCTGGAAGGGGAGCAATAACGCGAAGCCGGTCCAGCTCATCGGGTACGGGAGCTGGACCGGCTGCCTACCTCGCTGTCCTCAGGCGCTGCGCTGGGTAACCCGCAGCGCTGTGGCCGTCACCACCCGTTCCACGGTGTGCAGCTTTTCCAGCTGTTTCCGCAGCATCTCCACCGACCGGCTGCCCCGCACCGTCAAGGCGATGCGCCAACGCTTATCCTGCAGCGCGGCATTGACCTCGGTGACCTCGAAGCCCCGAATCCGTACCACCTGACACAGCCGCTCCAGCGCGGCGGGCTCGGAGGTCATACGGCAATCGATCTGGTACTCCTGGGGGGCGGGCTGGCTCATGCCGCAGTCTCCTTGCTGGTGGTGTGGTCGTGTCGTTGTTGGCTGGCATCCAGCATGTCCCGGTTACTGGCGCCGGGTTTCACGATGGGCCAGACGTTTTCTTCGCGGGCAATCGCAACATGCAGCAGCATTGGGCCGTCGAAGGCGAGGATCGCTTCAATGCCCCGTCGAATCTGGTCGCTGCGTTCGATGTGCAGGGCCGGGATATCGAAGGCCCGGGCCATGGTGACAAAATCCGGGTTGTCGTTGAGGTCGATCTGACTTTCCCGGTTGTTGTAGAACAACTCCTGCTGCTGGCGCACCATACCCAGACACTGGTTGTCCATAACGATTACCTTCACCGGCAGGTTATAGCGGCGAATGGTGGCCAGCTCCTGGGCGTTCATCATGAACGAACCGTCACCGCTGACGTTGATCACGGTCTGGCCGGGGCAGGCGAACTGGGCACCGATGGCGGCAGGCATGCCAAAGCCCATGGTGCCGAGGCCACCGCTGCTGAGGTGATGACGGGGATGGTCGAACTGGTAGTGCTGGGCCACCCACATCTGATGCTGGCCGACATCGCAGGCGATGATGGCGTCGTCCGGGGTAATCCGTGACAGCTGGCGGATAAATCCGGGACCGCTGATGGGCGCCAGCGCCTCCTCATTGTCTGCGGTCTGTAGCCCTTTGAGGGTGCGGTTACGGCGACACTGCTCGGTCCAGGGCAGGGTACTCAGGGGGCGAGCCCGCAGGGCGTCGGTAAAGTCGTCGAGCAGGGTGGCAAGGTCACCGCTCAGGGCGACATCGGCGGCGCGCAGCTTGTCGAACTCGGCTTGATCGGCATCCAGATGGATCACCCGGGCACCCGGCGCGAACCCGGCCAGGTTGCCGGTGGCCCGATCGTCGAGACGGGCTCCGACTATGAACAGCAAGTCGCAGGCTTCCACCGCCTCATTGGCGGCCCGGGACCCGTGCATGCCCAGCATGCCCAGGTGGTTGGAATCGGCCTTGGGGTGATTGCCAATACCCTTTAACGTCACCACGCCCGGCAGGCCGGAGGCTTCGGCAAAGCGTCGAAAGGCCGCTTCGGCACCGGCCAGGGACACGCCACCGCCGCTGTAGAGCAGTGGGCGTTGGGCGTCATACAGCAGCTTGAGGGCGGCGCCAATGTCGGTGGCCGCCGGCGTGACAGCCTGGCTCGGGGAGGGGGCGTCGCTGGTGACCTCGGCCAGCAGCAGGTCTTTGGGAATATCCACCCACACCGGGCCGGGGCGGCCGCTCTGGGCCAGAGTGATGGCCTCTTCCATCACCGAGGGCAGCTCGTTGGCATCGGTGATCAGATAGCTGTGCTTGACGATTCCCAGCGCCATGCCCAGTACGTCGGTTTCCTGAAACGCGTCGGTGCCAATCAGGCTGGAGGGCACCTGGCCGGTCACCACCAGCATGGGGATCGAATCCCGGTGGGCGTTGGCCACGCCGGTAATCAGGTTGGTGGCACCGGGGCCGGAAGTGGCGATGCACACACCGAGCCGACCGCTGGCGCGGGCGTAGCCATCGGCAGCCAGGGCACAGCCCTGCTCATGGCGACACAGCACATGCTCGACGCCCTCCGCATCCACCAGGGCATCGTACAGCGGCATGATGCAGCCGCCGGGATAGCCGAAAACCGTGTCGATGTGGTGGTTCTGGAACGCCTTCAGGATGTGTTGTGCGCCGTTCATGATGAATTCCCTGGTTCGTTATGGCCGCAATGACATTGTTGGATGTAAAACTGGGTGTAAAAAAAGCCCCCGGAATCTTTCGATGCCGGGGGCTCTTGGTGTTCGGTTCAGGTGTTGTCGCTATGTCACCCGCTCGTCCACGAAAAAGCCCCCGCGTGGTACGACGACCACCAGGACCAGTTTCACTAGGACGATCACAGCGTTGAACTTCATGTAATTACGGGCTTCGCAAATAAAATTGGGACAACAGTGGCCAGAATCTACCCCAGGCCACGACCGGCTTTCAAGCATTTTTTGAGTTCAATGCATTATTTCCGTTGGTTTCTCACACCGGCGGCGTGAGGTTGG
>JBFHLR010000030.1:0-22205 GCA_041594735.1 Marinobacter sp. | reverse complement strand
CAATATCGGTGCCGAATACATGCACGTGGTAGACACACGCATCAAGCGGTGGTTCCAGCGTCGCATGGAGCCGGTGCGTTCACACCCGGAATTCGAGTCCGCTACCCGTCGTCACCTGTTGGAACGATTGACGGCGGCAGAAGGGCTGGAGAAGTATCTCGGATCCCGTTACCCGGGTGTGAAGCGGTTTGGGCTGGAAGGTGGTGAGAGCCTGATTCCCTGTCTCGACGAACTGATTCAGCGTGCCGGTGGCTATGGCGCCAAGGAAATCGTTCTGGGTATGGCGCACCGTGGCCGTCTCAACGTACTGGTCAATACCCTGGGCAAGAACCCGAAAGAGCTGTTTGACGAGTTCGAAGGCAAGAAGCTGGCTGACTCCGGTTCCGGTGACGTCAAGTACCACCAGGGCTTCTCCTCCAACGTCATGACCGAAGGCGGCGAGGTGCATCTGGCGCTGGCCTTTAACCCTTCGCACCTGGAGATCGTGTCTCCGGTGGTCGAAGGCTCCGTTCGCGCCCGCCAGACCCGTCGTGATGATACCGATGGCAGTCAGGTGGTGCCCATTATCATGCACGGTGACGCGGCATTTGCCGGCCAGGGTGTGGTGATGGAAACCTTCCAGATGTCCCAGACCCGTGGCTACGGCGTTGGCGGCACTGTCCATATCGTCATCAATAACCAGGTGGGATTCACCACCAGCAAACAGGAAGACGCCCGGTCGACGGAATACTGTACCGACGTCGCGAAGATGGTTCAGGCGCCCATCCTGCATGTTAACGCAGATGATCCTGAAGCGGTCCTGTTTGCCGCCCAGATGGCGATGGACTATCGCAACGAATTCAAGAATGACGTCGTGATCGACCTGGTGTGCTACCGCCGTCGCGGCCACAACGAGGCCGACGAACCGTCCGCGACCCAGCCGATCATGTACAGCAAGATCCGCAAGCTCAAGACCACCCGGGAGCTTTACGCGGATCGCCTGCAAGAAGCCGGCGTGATCAACCAGGAAGACGCCAAGCAGATGGAGCTGGACTATCGCGACGCCCTCGATCAGGGCGATCACGTGGTCAAGTCCCTGGTCAAAGAGCCGAACACCGAGCTGTACGTTAACTGGGCGCCCTATCTGGGCCATGAGTGGACCGCCAAATGCAAGACCAGCGTACCGCTCAAGACCATTCAGCGGTTGGGCAAGAAGTTGGGCCAGCTGCCGGAAGGTTTTGCTGTCCAGCGCCAGGTTTCAAAGATCGTTGACGATCGCGTAAAAATGACCGCCGGCGCGCTGCCCATCAACTGGGGTTATGGCGAAGTCATGGCCTATGCCACCCTGCTGAACGAAGGGCATCCGATCCGGATCACCGGCCAGGACGTCGGCCGGGGCACCTTCTCCCACCGTCACGCGGTGTTGCACAACCAGAAGGACGGCTCTACCCACATTGGCCTGACCGAACTTTCGGAAACGCAGCCCAACTTTGAGCTGTACGATTCACTGCTTTCGGAAGAGGCGGTCATGGCGTTCGAGTACGGCTACGCCACCACCACTCCCGACGCACTGATCGTATGGGAGGCCCAGTTCGGCGATTTCGCCAATGGTGCCCAGGTGGTCATTGACCAGTTCCTCACCAGTGGTGAGCACAAGTGGGGTCGACTGTGCGGCCTGACACTGCTGCTGCCTCACGGCTATGAGGGGCAGGGACCGGAGCACAGTTCGGCACGTCTGGAGCGATTCCTGCAGCTGTCAGCGGAACACAACATTCAGGTCTGTGTGCCCACCACGCCGGCCCAGGTGTTCCACATGCTGCGCCGTCAGGTCAAGCGCCCGCTGCGTAAGCCGCTGGTAGCCATCACGCCGAAGAGCCTGCTGCGACACAAGGAAGCCACTTCCAGCCTGGACGATCTGACCGAAGGTACCTTCCAGACCGTATTGCCAGAGCAGGAGTTGCCGGATCCGAAGAAAGTCACGCGTCTGATCATGTGCAGCGGCAAAGTGTACTTTGATTTGCTTGAGAAGAAGAAAGCAGATGAACGCGAGGACGTTGCAATTGTTCGCCTTGAACAGCTGTACCCATTCCCTGCGGACGATCTGGATGAAATCTTGGCGGCCTACACCAAACTGAAGCACGTGGTCTGGTGTCAGGAAGAGCCCATGAACCAGGGTGCCTGGTACTGCAGTCAGCATCACATGCGTGGAGCCCTGCATCGCCTGAATCCGAAGCTTTACCTCCAGTACGCCGGTCGGGAGGCTTCCGCTGCGCCTGCTTGTGGTCACACCTCGGTCCACATTGAAGAGCAGAAGAAGCTGGTAAACGACGCGTTTGAAATCTGACGAGCTACCGAACTTAAGGAATAAAGATGTCAATTGAGATTAAAGCCCCCGTATTTCCAGAGTCGGTCGCTGAGGGCACCGTAGCGACCTGGCACAAGCAGCCTGGTGAAGCCTGTTCTCGTGACGAGCTGATTGTCGATATCGAAACAGACAAGGTGGTTCTTGAGGTTGTCGCGCCGGCTGATGGCGTTATTGAGGAAGTGATCAAGGGTGAAGGCGACACCGTCGAAAGCGGCGAAGTGATTGCCAAGTTCAAAGCTGGCGCCGCTGCCGCGCCGGCGGCAGTCAAGCCGGAAGCCAACGACGCACCGGCGGCTGCGGAGCAGGCCAATGACGCAGCTTCCGGCGATGCGGTGCTGAGTCCGGCTGCCCGTAAGCTGGCCGAAGAAAAGAGCGTCGATCCGAGCGCCGTTACAGGCACCGGCAAGGGTGGCCTGGTCACCAAGGAAGACGTGCAGAAGTTTGTCGACAGCCAGGCAGCGGCCAAACCAGTCGCCGCTGCGCCGGCCCCAGCGCCTGCGGTTGCCCTCGGCGCCGGTGAGCGTGCCGAGAAGCGTGTACCCATGACCCGCCTGCGTTCCAGCATCGCCAAGCGTCTGGTGAGCGCCCAGCAAAACGCAGCCATGCTGACCACCTTCAACGAGGTCAACATGAAGCCGCTGATGGATCTGCGCAAGCAGTACAAGGACAGTTTCGAGAAGCGTCACGGCATTAAGCTTGGCTTCATGTCGCTGTTCGTCAAGGCCGCTACCGAAGCTCTCAAGCGCTTCCCGATGGTGAACGCCTCCATCGACGGCAATGACATCGTTTATCACGGTTACCAGGACATCGGTGTGGCCGTATCCAGCGATCGCGGTCTGGTGGTTCCGGTTCTGCGCGACACCGACGCGATGGGGCTGGCGGATGTCGAGAAAAAAATCGTCGAGTTTGGCACCAAGGCCCGGGACGGTAAGCTGGGCATCGAGGATATGACCGGCGGCACCTTCACTATCTCCAACGGCGGTGTCTTCGGCTCGCTGATGTCCACGCCGATCCTGAACCCGCCGCAAACCGGTATCCTGGGTATGCACAAAATTCAGGAGCGTCCGATGGCGGTCAATGGCGAGGTGGTGATTTTGCCGATGATGTATCTGGCGCTGTCATACGACCACCGTATGATCGACGGGAAAGAGGCTGTCCAGTTCCTGGTGGCCATCAAGGAAATGGTGGAAGATCCGGCGCGCATTCTGCTGGATGTCTGAGTCTGTCATTTAACGAATCAGAAAACAGGATAGAACATGTCTGATAAGTACGACGTTATCGTCATCGGTGCGGGTCCGGCTGGTTATGTCGCTGCCATCAAGGCCGCTCAGCTGGGCTTGAAGACGGCCTGCGTGGAAAACTGGACATCTGCCGAGGGCAAACAGGTGTTGGGTGGTACCTGCCTGAATGTGGGCTGTATCCCGTCCAAGGCGCTGCTGGAAATTTCCCACAAGTTCGAAGAGACTCGGGACCACTACGACGAACAGGGTATTGAAACCGAAAGCGTCGAGATTAACGTTGGCAAGATGATGGCGCGCAAGGCGGGCATTGTTACGCAGCTGACCGGTGGTATCGCCCAGCTGTTCAAGGCCAATGGTGTAACGTCGATCCACGGCCGCGGCCGGGTACTGGCCAATCGTCAGGTTGAAGTCACCGACAATGATGGCAAGACCAGCGTCCTTGAGGCGGAAAACATCATCATTGCCACCGGTTCCAACCCCATCGAGATTCCGCCCGCGCCGCTGAAAGAAGGGTTCATTGTGGATTCCGAGGGTGCCCTGGAATTCGACGAAGTTCCCAAACGTGTTGGCGTTATTGGCGCCGGCGTTATCGGTCTGGAGCTGGGCAGCGTCTGGTCACGTCTGGGATCCGAAGTGACCATCCTGGAAGCCCAGGACACCTTCCTGCCAGCCGTTGACCAGCAGGTGGCCAAGGATGCGCTGAAGCAGTTCAAGAAGCAGGGACTGGACATCATCCTCAAAGCCCGTGTGACCGGTACCAGCGTCAAGCGTAACCTGGTCTACGTGAACTACGAGGATGGCAAGGGCGAACAGGAACTCAAGGTCGACAAGCTGATCGTTGCGGTGGGTCGTCGTCCCAATACCGACAACCTGCTGGCGGCCGATTCCGGGGTTAACCTGGATGAGCGTGGTTTCATTTTTGTTGATGAAACCTGTCGCACCGACGCCCCGGGCGTCTGGGCGGTCGGCGACGTTGTTCGCGGTCCGATGCTGGCGCACAAGGCTTCGGAAGAGGGGGTGATGGTTGCCGAGCGTATTGCCGGCCACAAGCCCCAGGTCAACTACGACTGCATCCCGAGTGTTATCTACACCGCGCCGGAAGTGGCCTGGGTTGGTAAGACCGAAGAGCAGCTGAAGTCCGAAGGGGAGGCCTACAAAGTGGGTACTTTCCCGTTTGCGGCCAACGGACGGGCGATGGCGGCTAATGCGGCCAGCGGCCTGGTAAAAATCATTGCCGACGAAAAGACCGATCGGATTCTGGGCTTCCACGTATCGGGTCCCCAGGCCTCCGAGATTGTTGCGCAGGGCGTGATTGCCATGGAATTCGGTTCAACCGCCGAAGACCTGGCCCTCACCTGCTTTGCGCATCCGTCTCTGTCCGAGTCTGTGCATGAGGCAGCTCTCGGCGTCAACGGCGGGGCGATTCACATCGCTAACCGTCGCAAGAAGAAGTAACGCAAGTCAGGAAGTCGGGGCGCCAAAGAAGGCGCCCCGTTGTCATAACGTGGCGACTTTCAACTGCGGTTAGCGCGTATTGAGGCGATCCCCGATACGCCAAACAGAATTCGCGGGCAGAGCAGCCGAGCGTTGAGCCCAGGGCTCGATATCTGGCTGGTCTGGCGGATTCAAATTCCGTACATGGTTATCCTCCATCAAGAAGCGGGACAAAAACTATGAATTTGCATGAATATCAGGGCAAGCAGCTGTTCGCTGAGTACGGCCTGCCTGTATCCAAGGGCATTGCCTGCGATACACCTAAAGAAGCGGTTGCGGCTGCAGACGAAATCGGCGGAGACGCTTGGGTTGTCAAGGCCCAGGTTCACGCGGGTGGTCGTGGCAAGGCCGGCGGTGTAAAGCTGGTTAAGAGCAAAGAAGAGATTCGTGAGTTCGCAGAGCACTGGCTGGGCAAGAACCTGGTCACCTACCAGACGGACGAAAATGGCCAGCCGGTTAGCAAGATTCTTGTTGAGTCCCTCACTGACATTGATCAGGAGCTTTACCTGGGCGCGGTTGTTGACCGCAGCACCCGTAGCATCGTTTTCATGGCCTCTACTGAAGGCGGCGTGGAAATCGAAAAGGTAGCGGAAGAAACTCCTGAGAAGATTCTCAAGGCGAGCATCGATCCGCTGGTTGGCGCGCAGCCTTACCAGGGCCGTGAACTGGCGTTCAAGCTGGGCCTGGAAGGCAAGCAGATCGGCCAGTTCACCAAGATCTTCCTGGGCCTGGCCAAGCTGTTTGAAGACTACGACCTGGCGCTGCTCGAGATCAACCCTCTGGTTATCACCCCTGCGGGCGATCTGCACTGCCTCGACGCGAAGATCAATGTGGACGGTAACGCCCTGTACCGTCAGAAAAAGATTCATGAAATGCACGATCCTTCCCAGGAAGATCAGCGCGAAGCAGATGCGGCCAAGTGGGAGCTGAACTACGTTGCGCTGGAAGGCAACATCGGTTGCATGGTCAATGGTGCTGGCCTGGCCATGGGTACCATGGACATCGTCAAGCTGCACGGCGGCCAGCCGGCTAACTTCCTGGACGTGGGTGGCGGTGCCACCAAAGAGCGTGTGACCGAAGCATTCAAGATCATCCTGTCCGACGAAGCCGTTCAGGCCGTGCTGGTTAACATCTTCGGTGGTATCGTTCGTTGCGACATGATCGCCGAAGGCATCATCGGTGCGGTCAAGGAAGTAGGCGTTAAAGTGCCTGTGGTGGTTCGCCTCGAAGGTAACAACGCCGAACTGGGCTCAAAAGTGCTCGCAGAGAGCGGCCTGAACATCATCGCTGCAACAAGCCTGACGGATGCTGCAGAGCAAGTCGTTAAAGCTGCGGGAGGTAAGTAATGAGCGTCCTGATTAATAAAGACACTAAAGTCATCTGCCAGGGTTTCACCGGTGCTCAGGGCACCTTCCACTCCGAGCAGGCGATCGAGTACGGTACCAAGATGGTTGGCGGCGTCAGCCCGGGCAAAGGTGGTACTGAGCACCTGGGCCTGCCGGTATTCAACACCGTTCGCGAAGCGGTTGAAGCCACTGGCGCTCAGGCGACTGTGATTTACGTGCCGGCTCCGTTCTGTAAGGACGCCATCGTGGAAGCGGCCGACGCCGGCATAGAGCTGATCGTCTGCATAACCGAAGGTATCCCCACCATCGATATGCTGTACGCCAAAGAATACGTTGATCGTAAAGGCGTCCGCATGATCGGGCCGAACTGCCCGGGCGTGATCACTCCGGGTGAGTGCAAGATCGGCATCATGCCGGGTCACATCCACAAGCCAGGCAAGGTGGGTATCGTATCCCGCTCCGGTACCCTGACTTACGAAGCCGTTAAGCAGACCACGGACTTCGGTTTCGGCCAGTCTACCTGTATCGGTATTGGTGGTGACCCGATTCCGGGTTCCAACTTCATCGACATCCTCAAGCTGCTGCAGGACGATCCTCAAACCGAGGCCATCGTTATGATCGGTGAGATCGGCGGAACCGCCGAGGAAGAGGCCGCTGCCTTCATCAAGGCAAACGTCACCAAGCCGGTGGTATCCTACATTGCCGGTGTTACCGCACCTCCGGGCAAGCGTATGGGCCATGCAGGCGCGATCATCTCTGGTGGTAAGGGTACTGCGGACGAGAAGTTTGCCGCCCTGGAAGACGCCGGTGTGAAAACCGTGCGCAGCCTGGCTGATATCGGTCAGGCGCTGAAGGAAGTGACTGGCTGGTAAGGCGATAGCCCTTTACCCCAGTAAAACCCCTGATTCCGGCTTTGCCGGAGTTGGGGGTTTTGTGTTTTCTGGCCCGGGTAAATGCACCGCTGATCAGCCTGCTCCTTACTCTGCAGAGCACATCAGTCTATAATGCCCGGTCAGCCCGCTCTCAATCTGGCCTGCAGTGGCACCGCAGACCTTTATCAGCCAGTAGCTGCGGTTTCCCCCTATTGCACTAGAGGAGTTCATGCTTTGAGTTCTGTAGATTCCCAGCAACGCGTGCTGTCAGGAATGCGTCCAACTGGCAAGCTGCACCTTGGTCACTACCACGGTGTGCTGAAAAACTGGGTTAAACTCCAGCATGAATACGAGTGCTTTTTCTTTGTGGCCGACTGGCACGCGCTGACCACCAACTACGACGATACCCGCGGTATTGAAGAAAGCGTGTGGGACATGGTGGTTGACTGGTTGGCGGCGGGGGTGAATCCGGGATCCTCCACCATGTTCATCCAGTCCAGGGTGCCCGAGCATGCGGAACTCCACCTGTTGCTTTCCATGATCACGCCACTGGGATGGCTGGAGCGGGTACCCACCTACAAGGATCAGCAGGAAAAACTGCGGGAAAAAGACCTGGCCACCTACGGATTTCTGGGCTATCCGCTGCTGCAGAGTGCGGACATCCTGATGTACCGGGCCGGGCGAGTGCCGGTTGGGGCCGATCAAGTCTCCCACGTGGAAATCACCCGGGAGGTGGCTCGTCGCTTTAACCACATTTACGGGCGTGAGCCCGGATTTGAAGAGCTGGCGGAAAGTGCCATCGTCAAAATGGGTAAAAAGAACGCCAAGCTCTACCGTACCCTGAAGAAGCGCTATCAGGAGGAAGGTGACCTGGAGGCGTTGGAAACCGCCAGGGCGCTGCTGAAGGAGCAGCAGAACATCTCCTTGGGCGACCGGGAGCGGCTGTACGGCTTCATTGAAGGTGGCGGCAAGGTTATTTTGCCGGAACCGCACCCGTTATTGACGCCGGATTCCAAGATGCCAGGGCTGGATGGCCAGAAAATGTCCAAGTCCTACAACAACACCATTGGCCTGCGGGAAGAGCCGGATTCGGTGTCTCAGAAAATCCGCACCATGCAAACCGATCCTCAGCGGGTACGTCGTACCGATCCGGGCGAACCGGAGAAGTGTCCGGTGTGGGGGCTGCATAAGGTGTATTCCGACAGCAGCACCCAGGAGTGGGTCCAGACGGGCTGTCGCAGCGCAGGCATCGGCTGTCTCGACTGCAAGAAGCCGTTGATCGATGCGGTGATCGAAGAGCAGCGCCCGCTACATGAGCGGGCGCGGGAATACGAGAGCAACCCGGACCTGGTGCGTTCGATCATTGAAGAAGGTTGCGAGCACGCCAGAGACGCCGCACGAGATACGCTGGAAGAAGTGCGCGCGGCCATGGGCCTGAGTTACCGGTAACCGGACAGGGGCGTCGTTATGACGGAAGACAGCAGCGCAAGCCAGGCTCCAGAGGTGCCCGAGAGTCTGAACTCGCCCGAGGGCAACCCCCTTGCGCTGGTTTCCGGCAAGCCCCTGGTCGAGGTACCCAAAGATCTGTACATTCCACCGGATGCGCTGGCGGTGTTCCTGGAGGCATTTGAAGGGCCTCTGGATCTGCTGCTGTACCTGATCCGGCGCCAGAATATGGACATTCTGGACATCGACGTCAGTGAAATCACCCGCCAGTACATGGATTACATTGGCGCCATTGAGGCCATGCGCTTCGAGCTGGCGGCAGAGTACCTGGTGATGGCGGCCACGCTCGCCGAGATCAAGTCTCGCATGCTGTTGCCCCGTCAGGAATCCGAAGACGAGGATGAAAGCGATCCGCGGGCGGAACTGATCCGGCGTTTGCAGCAATACGAGCGTTTCAAGAAGGCGGCAGAGGATATCGACGAAGTGCCGCGACTGGAACGGGACAATTTCGTCGGTTCCGCGGCCTTGCCCAAGCTGCCCAGTTCCCAGCCTCATCCGGATGTCGAACTTAGGGAGCTGCTGCTGGCTTTGCAGGGCGTGTTGAAGCGGGCAGACCTGTTCACCAGTCACCACGTCGAAAAGGAAAAGCTGTCCACCCGGGAACGGATGTCTTCCATTTTGTCCTCTCTCAGCGACGAGCGTTTTGTCAGCTTCGAAAGCCTGTTTACGCTGGAGGAAGGCAGGCTTGGCGTTGTCGTGACGTTCTTGGCGACCCTGGAGCTGGTCAAGGAACAGCTGGTCGAAGTGGTGCAGGGGGAGGTCCTTGGCCCGATCCATTTGCGTGCCCGCGCAACCAACTGATTCGGGGGCTTCCTCCGGTGATTTTGTACCCTGGCTAACCGCATGAGTCTATGAAAGAAGAGCAGATCCAACATTTACAGGCCATTGTTGAAGCCGCGCTGCTGGCAGCGGGTAAGCCTCTGTCGTTGGAGCAGTTGCTTGAGCTGTTCAATGAGGGCGCTCGACCGACGCGCCAGGTGATGGAGCACGTGCTGGCGCAAGTGGAGGCGGCCTGCGAAGGGCGCGGTTTCGAGCTTAAGAAAGTGGCCAGTGGTTATCGCTTTCAGGTCAGGGAGGCGTATGCCACCTGGGTCGGGCGGCTGTTTGAGGAAAAGCCCCAGCGCTATTCCCGTGCGCTGCTGGAAACCCTGGCGCTCATTGCCTATCGTCAGCCCATTACCCGGGGTGAAATCGAGGAAATTCGAGGCGTGACCGTCAGCAGTAACATCGTCCGCACCTTGCTGGAACGGGAATGGGTTCGAGTGGTTGGACACAGGGACGTCCCTGGACGCCCGGCGATGTACGCCACCACGCGGCAGTTCCTCGATTACTTCAATATGAAAAGTCTGGATCAACTGCCTCCGCTCTCTGAAGTTCGCGATCTTGAGGACATAGGTAGGGAGATCGAGAAGAGCATGCAGGGCGAAATTGAATTCAAAGATGCGTCTGTGGACAGTGATGGCGACTGCGCCGATCAGGACGGCGCATCTCCTGATTCCGACCAGACCTTGCACTAATTTTAGGAGCCTCTGAATAACTCCGGGTCATCTCGGGCATTCAGGGGCTACCTTAGTTCACATCGAATACCAAAAAAATCAGACCGAATATCACAAGTTCACACCGAATAGTAAAAGGACCACACCATGGGATCAGAACGCTCCCGTACACGTCATGGTAGTCACCCGTCCAGACCGGAAATTGCCGAGCCGGAACGTCTGCAGAAGCTTCTGGCCCGTGCAGGAATTGGCTCCAGGCGGGCGATTGAAGAGCTGATTGAGGCCGGGCGAATCAGCGTCAACGGTGAAGCTGCCGTCATGGGTCAAAAGGCTTCGATCCACGATCGCATCGAGCTGGATGGCCGACGGATCGACGTCGATGCGGCGGCCCAGGTGGTACGCCGGGTGCTGGTCTACAATAAGCCTGAAGGCGAGGTGACCAGCCGCGACGATCCTGAGGGGCGGCCAACGGTGTTTGATCATTTACCGCGGCTCAAGGACCAGCGCTGGATATCAGTTGGCCGCCTGGATCTCAACACCTCCGGTCTGATGCTGTTTACCACCGACGGCGAACTGGCCAACCGACTGATGCATCCATCCCATGAAATCGACCGGGAATACGCGGTACGTATTTTCGGTGAAGTGGATGAGGCGATGATTGCGCGATTGCTGGAGGGCGTGTTGCTGGACGACGGCATGGCGCGGTTTTCCGATATTTCGCCGGCCGGCGGCAGCGGCCTCAATCGGTGGTTCCACGTCACGCTGATGGAAGGGCGGAATCGCGAGGTCCGTCGCTTGTGGGAATCCCAGGGGGTCCAGGTGAGCCGGCTGAAGCGAGTACGGTATGGGCCCATTTTTCTGCCGAGCCGGCTTTCCGTCGGGCGCTGGGAAGAGTTGGGACAGAAGGCGGCGGATGACCTGAGTCGGTCGGTGGGCCTGGAACCGGTACCCATTCCGGTGAAAACGCCAGGCGAGCGGGTAAGCCAGGAGCGCAAACGGAAAAAGCAGCCCCCCAAGTCCGCCAGACGGGGAGCCGGCGGCAAGTGGCAGGTCAGTGACAGCAAGCCGGGACGTCGCCCGAAAACGACCCGCAAAACCCACAAACGCTGACGGTGTCTATGGCCGTAACGGGCTCTTGGGGTTAAGCCTGAGTCTGGTTGCGGCCAAGGTGCTTGGCGCGATACAGCGCTTCGTCGGCACGAGCCAGCCATTTTTCCGGTTGATCGCCGGTTCGCCAGGTGGCGATTCCCAGGCTGCAGGTTACCTTCACCTGGCGTTCACCGCAGCACAGCTGGAGGTCGGCGATGCGCTGGCGAATGCGTTCCGCTACTGCCCGGGCATCGGATTCCTGAGCGTAAGGCAGCAGGACGGCAAACTCCTCGCCGCCGAATCGAAACAGGCTGTCCGAATGCCGCACGGCCTGCTCGATCTCCCGGGCGGCCGCTTTCAGGATATGGTCGCCAATCACGTGGCCAAAGCTGTCATTGATGCGCTTGAAGTGATCCAGATCGCAGAGAATCAGGGAATAGCGTTCACTGTGGCGCTCGCTGATGCTGCAGGCCTTCGCCAGTGCCTCGTTTAGCGCTCGCTTATTCGGCACTGACGTAAGCGCATCGGTCAGGGCTGCCTGTTGGACTCGGGTGTAAAGGCAGGCATTACGGATAGGACAAACCGCTACCGAGAGCATCTGCTCGATGGCGGCCAGTTCCTCGTCCTGAAAACGACTTCGGCGGGTAAGGGCCAGGGTGCCGAGTGGCTCTCCTTGAAGACCCAGATTGTACTCGCAGCGATGCTGCCCACCGAGACCCGTCACGTAGACAAAATCCTGACGTCCTATCCGGTGACGATAGGTCAACTGGTCATGGGGTACCCAGGCCAGCAACTCGTCGGCAAAGAGTGCGATGACTTCTTCCAGCGACAGGGTAGTGGCCAGGCGACGTGTGAGTCGAACATAAGGGTTGCCGTTGTCCTGCCATTCCTGGGTTGCCTGCTTGATCTGAGCCAACTGGCAGCCATGTTTGTTGATTGACCTGACGTTGTGATGTTCGTTCGACATAATCGGTCCTTATTGTCATCTGGAGCCGATCTAGCAGTTATAGTGCCAAGGTGATTAAAGGCAATAGAAACATAGAGTAAAGAGCGCTAAATAAGGATAGATGGCGCGCCTATAATGGCGCTTGTCAAAAGAATGGCGTTAATTCCGCTGGTTTTGTCAATGGTGCGCCGATATTGAGTGGGTTGAGCAATAAATATCGGGCTGAAGACTCAGGCTTTTCAGCGGCTATGGTACACTTCCGGCCTTGTCTGAGAGCTCGATGGTTTACCACAAAGGAAGCGACGCTCGTTATGCGGTTTCAGGCCCCCGAAAGTTTGGCAGAGCAGATCGCTCGGCACCTAGGCCATCGGATTGTCAGTGGCCGGTTGGCTCCCGGCGAGCGCGTGCAGGAAATGAAAGTCGCCGGTGAACTGGACGTGAGTCGGGGGTCGGTCAGGGAAGCTCTGCTCATCCTCGAACGTCGCCATCTGGTGGAGATTTTTCCGCGCCGTGGCGCCATGGTGTCGCAACTGTCGCCGGAGCTGGTCAACAGCCTGTATGACATCTACATCGAGCTGCTGTGTATGCTGGGAAGAAAGCTCATGGCCCGGTGGTCGCCCGCAGATCTCGTTGTCATTATGGGTCAGGTTCAGGAGCTGCAAACCCTGGCCAGTGCCAGCGAAAACTCCGGGGATGAAGCCGCGGAGCGGGTTGTCGAGGCGGGATTCGAGGTGATGCGTCATGCCTATCGGCTGGTGGATAATCCTTTCCTGGAAGAGACCCTTGAGAACTTCAAACCAGCCATCAGCCGGACCTACTATCTGGCACTGAAGAAGGGACCGGGCGGGCTGATGAAAACCGAACGGTTTTATCGTCAGGTCACCCAGGCCGTGGACCAGGGGGATGCGGACGGTCTGGTCGCGGCTATCCGGTACTTCGGAGAGCACCAGCGCCAACAGGTATTGAAAACCCTGGAACAGGCTCACCCAGCCTGAGCTGACTTAACCGTGACTGACTCGCTGAGCGAGTGAAGACAACGACTATGCGTCTGAAATCGATCAAACTGGCGGGCTTTAAATCCTTCGTGGATCCCACCACTGTGCCATTTCCCACCAACATGACCGCCGTCGTTGGTCCCAATGGTTGTGGCAAGTCCAATATCATTGACGCGGTGCGTTGGGTCATGGGGGAGAGTTCCGCCAAGTACCTGCGGGGCGAATCGATGACCGACGTCATCTTCAATGGTTCCAGTGCCCGCAAACCGGTCGGGCAGGCCTCGATCGAACTGGTCTTCGACAACGGTGATGGCTCTGCGCCGGGTGAATTTGCCCGTTTCGCCGAGATATCGGTCCGCCGCCGGGTTTCCCGGGAAGGGCAGTCGGAATACTTCCTCAATGGTTCCAAATGTCGTCGCCGGGACATCACCGATCTCTTTCTGGGCACCGGCCTCGGCCCGCGCAGTTACGCCATCATCGAACAGGGCATGATCTCCCGGCTGATTGAAGCCAAGCCTGAGGAGTTGCGGGTCTATATCGAGGAAGCTGCCGGTATCTCCAAGTACAAGGAACGACGCAAGGAGACCGAGAGCCGCATCCGCCGTACCCAGGAAAACCTGGAGCGCCTGACCGACCTTCGGGAGGAGCTGGACCGTCAGCTCCAGCATCTCAAGCGGCAGTCGCAGGCGGCCGAGAGGTACAAGGCCTATAAGCAGGAAGAGCGCCAGAAAAAAGCCGAGCTTACGGTGTTGCGTTGGCAGGCCCTGGATCGGGATCTCCATACCTGGCGCGAGAAAATCAGCCAGACCGAACTGGAGCTGGAGCGGCAACTGACGGAACGGGTGAGCCTGGAGACATCGCTGGAGTCCCTGAGGGAAGCCCATCACGATCGTACCGAACATTTTAACAAAGCCCAGGCTCGCTATTATGAGGCGGGCGCCGACATTGCCAGAATCGAGCAAAGTCTGGAGCATCAGCGGGAGCGCAGCCGGCAAAGTGCCGCAGAACTTGATCAGGCGCTGGCAAACCAGCGCGAACTTTCCCGCGAGCTGGAACAGGACGAGGCCAAGCTGCAGGCCATCCAGGAAGAAGTGGGCATGCTTGAGCCTGAGCAGGAAGCCCTGGCCATGAACTCCGAGGAATCCGGGGAGCAGCTACAACTGGCCGAAGACGCCATGGCCGAGTGGCAGCAAACCTGGGAAGGGTTTAGTGCCCGTTCCTCCGATGCCCGCCGGCAGGCGGAACTGGCGCAATCGCGTATTCGCTCGTTTGAGGAGGCCATCGAACAGCTCCGCCAGCGGGGAGGGCGGCTCAACGATGAGCGGGCGCAGCTGGAAGGACAGATCGACCGTCATGAACTGGACGAGCTGACGGAGCAGGAAGCCGAATTGGCGATGCAGCGGGAAGATGCCGCGATTCGTATCGAAGAAGTCCAGGAACGCTATCAGGACGTCCGGCAGCGATTGAAGGTCGCCGAGGAGGAGGTGTCGGAACGTCGCCAGCGGGCTCAGACCCTCAAGGCAACGGTGGAATCCCAGCAGGTGATGCTGTCAGAGCAGCTCGGCGGCCAGGATGATGACTTGCAGACTTGGCTGGCAACCCATCAGTTGCTGGATTTGCCGAAAATGGCCCAGCAACTCCGCATTGAGACTGGCTGGGAGTTCGCCGTCGAACAGCTCCTTGGCCAGTTTACCCACGGGGTCAGCGTACCTGACCTGGCCGAGTTTGCTCCGGCGATGGCAGCGGCACCGAAAGGGGCGACGCTGGTGAGTCGGGCTGGCACAGACGATGGCGTCAGTGCTGGCGGCTTGTTGTCACGTATCAGCAATGCCGGCGGTCTGACCGGTTTGCTGGCCGGTATCGACACTGCCGACAGCCTGGTCGAGGCACTGGAGAAGCGGGCTGATCTGGCGCCCGGCCATTCCCTGGTAACCCGCGATGGCGTCTGGGTTGCGCGGGATTGGATTCGGATGCCGGAATCGGATTCCGGGCAGATGGGGGTGATCGAGCGACAGCAGAAACTGGAGCGGCTCGAAGCTCAGCTGGACGAGGCGGAGACCGCCCTGGCGGCGGCCAACGCGGCTCTTGAGGATCACCAGCAGCAACTGGAAAACGCCGAGGCAGAGCGGGAAGCGGCACAGCGTGCGCTTAACGACGTCGAGAGGCAGGTCAGTGAAACCAGCTCCCGGATGAGCGGGCTGCGGGCGAGGGCAGAGCAGATCGACGCCCGCCTGCAGCGGATCCGGGACGATGCCGAAGAAGTGGGCGAGCAGCTGCTGGAGCAACAGGACCGCCTCGAAGGTGAGCGGGAGGAATGGCTGCAGGCGCTGGCGGCAACGGAAGACAGTGAAGAGGAGAAGGAGCGGCTGCTGGAGCAGCGGGATAGCCTGCGGGAAAACCTCGACCGGTTGCGCCAACAGGCACGTCATGACCGCGATCACGCCCATCAGTTGCAGTTACAGCTGCAGTCCCTGCACAGTCAACGGGATGGCCTCCGGCAGACCATCGAACGGATGCTATTGCAGAAGGAGCGCCTGGACGAGCGCATAGAAATGTTGCGGGAATCCCGCGAGACGGCGGAAGAGCCGATCGAAGATCTGCAGATGGAACTGGAGGGCTTGCTCGACCGCCGGGTGGCGGAGGAAGAAAAGTTGGCGGCGGCCCGCGATGCCCTGGAGGACATCGACCGGGAAGTCCGCGAGAAGGAGCAGGGGCGCGGGGGTACGGAACATCGAATCCAGGAAGTCCGTGGCCAGCTGGAAAAACTCAAGATGGAGTCCCAGGCCCTCGAAATTCGTTCCGCCAATCATCTGGAACAGCTGAAGGATCTTGATGTCCAGCTCAAAGACGTGCTGGAGTCGATGCCCGAGGAAGCCACAGAAAAGCTCTGGGCTGAAGAGCTGGAAAAGATCGCCGGTCGCATTCAACGCCTGGGCGCCATTAACCTGGCCGCCATCGAAGAGTACCAGGTGCAGGGCGAGCGCAAGACCTACCTCGACTCCCAGCACGAAGACCTGATGGAGGCGCTCGAGACCCTCGACACCGCCATTCGCAAGATCGACCGGGAAACCCGTCAGCGCTTCAAGGAAACCTTTGACCAGGTCAACAACGGCTTGCAGGCGCTGTTCCCGAAGGTATTTGGTGGCGGCAACGCCTACCTGGAACTGACCGGTGAAGACTTGCTGGAGACCGGGGTCGCCATCATGGCCCGTCCGCCTGGCAAGAAGAACAGCACCATTCACCTGCTCTCCGGCGGTGAGAAGGCGCTGACAGCCATCGCCCTGGTGTTCTCGATTTTCCAGTTGAACCCGGCACCTTTCTGTATGCTGGATGAGGTTGATGCACCGCTGGATGACGCCAACGTGGGGCGCTACGCCAATATGGTCAAGGAAATGTCGAAGCAGGTGCAGTTCATTTACATCAGTCACAACAAGATCGCCATGGAAATGGCCGATCAGCTCATGGGGGTCACCATGCATGAACCGGGCTGTTCCCGCCTGGTGTCCGTCGATGTGGAGGAAGCGGCCGCCCTGGCGGAGGCGTGAGTGAGAAAAATTGATGACAATCCCGCCATGTGGCCTGCTGGCGCGTTGTATTCAGGGCGGGCTTTTCATAGAGTAACGACGATAAGCGATTTGCAAACAGGACAGCAGCACTATGTCACTTAGGGAATGGTTAATCACCATAGGTACCCTGGTTATTATCGGCATTGTTATTGACGGCTTGCGTCGGATGAGACGCGCCAAAAAGGAATCGATGGCGATCTCATCCGGAATGGGGGCGGACGACCTGCAGGAGTCGCCGCTCGATGAGCACTTTAATCCTGAACTGCCCAACGGTGGCGCCCGCACGGTGTCGCGGGAAACTCTGGAAGAGCGGGGTTATGTACGAAAGGCTGGCCGGTCCCGGTTCGCCAATCCCGAACATAAGCCGACCCGTCCGGTTGTGACGGAGGCCGACCCGGTCGACGATACCACAGCGGATGCGCCTGAACCTGTACCGTACTCGGACTGGCAGGATCAGCCTTCCACGCCCCAGGAGCCCTCCCTTGGCGCGGGCGAAGAACAACCGCCAGTGTCCGATGACAGCGGCTGGGGCGCCCTGGACGACGACGGTGAACCGGAGAACGGTATTGTCGGCGAGGCCCGAACGGTGCGTCTGGAGCAGACCCGGACCCGGGTACCGGAAGACCAGGAGGCCGTGGTTGAGCTCGAACCGGGACAAACGACCGAAGTCGAACAGGACACCGCGAGCCGAACCCGCTTCGGACAGGTCAACGATCAGCCGTTGGCCGGGGCGAATCGTCCCGAGGCCCAGGAAGTCGTTGTCATCAATGTTCTCGCCAAGCCTGATCGCGAGTTCCAGGGTACGGCGCTGAAGCAGTTGTTCGAGGCCTGCGGGCTTGCGCACGGTGACATGGACATCTACCACCGTCACGAACAGTCTGACACCTACAGTCCGGTGCAATTCAGCGTTGCCAATGCGGTCGAGCCCGGCACCTTCCGGCCCGCGGATATGGCAACCCTGTCGACACCGGGTATCAGCTTCTTCATGAGCTTGCCTGGGCCGTCCAATGCGTTGCAGGCCTTCGATTTCATGTTGGAGACTGCTCAGTGCGTGGTGCGAAATCTGGGCGGAGAATTAAAGGACGAACGCCGAAGCGTGATGACGGCCCAGACCATAGAGCACTGTCGCCAGCGTATTCGTGAGTACGAACGCAAGAGTCGGTCGCGCCGGCCCTAGTCCGTTTCATTCAGAGGCTCGTTAACGGCCTATCCTTTACTATGCGCCCGGTAATGCCCGGGCGTTTTGCATTCAGATTCAGGAAAACAGCGCAATGAGTCAGGGCGAACACTCTGTGGCAGAGCAGGTTCTGCGGTTAAGAGACCAGATTGACGACCACAATTACCGTTACTACGTTCTGGATGATCCCCAGATTCCCGATGTGGAGTACGATCGTCTGTTCCGCAAACTGCAAGCGCTGGAATCCGATCACCCTGAGTTGATCACGCCGGACTCGCCCACTCAACGGGTTGGGGCTCAGGGAGAAACCACATTTGATGCGGTCACTCACCGTATCCCCATGCTTTCTCTGGATAATGCCTTTGATGAAGAGGAGCTCAGGGAGTTCGATCGCCGTATCCACGACCGCCTGAAATCGGACCAGGACATCACCTATGTGTGTGAGCCCAAGCTGGATGGCTTGGCGGTGAGCCTGCACTACGAACAGGGTCTGCTGGTTCGTGCCGCAACCCGGGGTGATGGCTATGTAGGCGAAGACATCACCGGTAACATTCGCACCATCCCGTCGGTACCTCTCAAGCTCCGTGGCGAGGCGGTGCCAGAGCTGGTTGAGGTTCGCGGTGAGGTGTACATGCCCAAGGCCGGGTTCGAAACGCTGAATCGGACGCTGACAGAGCAGGGCGAGAAAACCTTCGTCAATCCCCGTAACGCCGCCGCCGGCAGCTTGCGTCAGAAAAACTCCTCGGTGACCGCCCGCCGGCCGCTGGAGATGTGTGCCTACAGTGTGGCAGTACCCGATGAGGGGGTATTGCCCCCGACCCATTGGGATTGCCTGCAACGGGTGAAGGAATGGGGGTTCCGGATCAACCCGGAAATGCGACGGGCCGAGGGTGTTGAGGACTGCCTCACGGCTTACCAGGCGTTACTCGACAAGCGTGCCGAGCTGCCCTACGAAATCGATGGCATCGTGTTCAAGGTGAACCGCCTGGATCTGCAGGCGGAATTGGGCTTCGTGTCACGGGCGCCGCGCTGGGCCATTGCCCATAAGTTTCCGGCAGAGGAAGCGCTGACGGTGCTGGAAGGGGTGGATTTCCAGGTGGGCCGAACCGGAGCCGTCACGCCGGTGGCTCGACTCAAGCCGGTGTTCGTGGGCGGTGTCACCGTCAGCAATGCCACACTGCACAACATGGATGAGATTCGGCGCCTGGATGTCCACATTGGCGATACCGTGTTCGTCCGTCGTGCCGGCGATGTGATTCCCCAGGTGGTCAAGGTAGTCATCGACAAGCGACCGGCCAATGCCGGGGTCGTTGAGCGGCCCTCCGCCTGTCCGGTTTGTCAGTCGGACATTGTCCAGATCGAGGGCGAGGTCGTGGCCCGCTGTTCCGGTGGTCTGTTCTGTCCGGCTCAGCGTAAGGAAGCCATCCGTCACTATGCGTCCCGCAAGGCGCTGGATATCGAGGGCCTGGGAGAAAAGTGGATTGACATCCTGGTGGAGCGGGAGATGGTCAAGACGGTGGCGGATCTGTATACCCTCGACAAGTCCGACCTGATGAGCCTGGAACGGATGGGGGATAAATCCGCGACCAATCTGGTCAATGCCATTCATGATTCCAAACAGCCCGAGTTGTGGCGCTTCATTTACGCCCTGGGTATCCGGGAAGTCGGGGAAGCGACCGCCAAGGCGTTGGCGCGGCATTACGGCACGCTGGAATCCCTGATGCAGGCGGATGAAGAGGCGTTGCAGGAGGTGGCCGATGTCGGTCCCATTGTGGCGGGCCATGTCCGTAGCTTCTTCGACCAGGCCCATAATCAGGAGACCATTGCTTCGTTACGGGAGAACGGTGTGGCGTGGCAGCAGGAACAAGTTGATACCGGTGGTCAGCCTCTTGAGGGGCAAACCTGGGTACTGACCGGCACCCTTACCGACATGACCCGGGACGAGGCGAAATCCATCCTCGAGGGGTTGGGGGCGAAGGTGTCGGGGAGCGTCTCGGGCAAAACTTCCTGTGTGGTGGCGGGTGAGTCCGC
Organism: Marinobacter sp.; assembly: GCA_041594735.1. Lineage (GTDB taxonomy): Bacteria > Pseudomonadota > Gammaproteobacteria > Pseudomonadales > Oleiphilaceae > Marinobacter. Next base: position 2,102 of record JBFHLR010000030.1, on the reverse strand, counting down.
CGGCTCCAAATTGACCAAGGCGCAATCGCTGGGTGTGAAGGTGTTGGACGAAAGCGAGTTTGCCTCGGTGCTGGCGTCCTTCGGAGTTGGCACTGCCACTTGATGGTCCACAGGGTGCCGACCGAGCGTTTCTGAGAACTCGCGCAATCTGCGGCCAGGGGAAATTGATTACCATGGGACGGTTCTGTAACGGTGTGTATCTTACCGTCCCCATAATAACAAGGTCCCCACGGATAGCCCCATGAGTGTCGTATCGTATCGTCGCCGTTTTTCACGCCCCGTACCGCTGCTGTTGCTCGGTATTGCCATCGTGGGGCTTTCCGCGTGCAAAACCAAAAAGGATGCCGACGACCCTACCGTGCTCGGCATTCCGCCCTCCAAGGCCTATCTTGGGGTGGAGTATTCCTACAACTTCGGTGCCGACGGCGGTGAGGGCATCCTCGATTACTCGCTGACCAATGCGCCTGCCTGGTTGGGACTGGAGGACATCAGCAACAAAGCGCGTCAGGGCATCATTCTTCGTGGCATACCGGGCATCACGGGTGGCCAGCGAGGCGCTGACGATCTGGGGAAAACCAGTGACATTGTATTGCTGACCACCGATGGCGACCGTGTTGGCCTTCAGCCGTTCGACATCGAAGTGGTGAATAACGAATTATCGCTTGCCGCGTCGGATGCAACCGAGGGGGCGGTCGGCGAGAGTGTTGATGCCAGCGGGGACGACGCCTGCGTTCCTCCGGCAATGGAGGGTCACGGGGAGCACACGTATACGCTTAATGGCTACGATGATGCGGGCAATGTGGTCGAAACTCTGGAGCGTACCTCTCCCACCGCTCCGCTGCTGGTGACCGTTCGTCTTGAGCAGCCATCCGTCACCCGTGTCAGTGTCGCCTTTCAGCTCACCAGCCAGTACGACCCCAGCAACTGCGATGGTGGAGCCACGCCGCCCCACCAGCAATGCGACAACAGTGGCGGAAATCGGGTCAAGGCGGCCATCGGTCGCGATGTCGTGGGGCTGGGCAGCAACAGCGCCCCAGATTTTGCTGTTCCGGACTACCTGGAGTATCAGGCCGACGGCGATGGTTATTTTTCCGGCGGCCTGCTGACCTTCGAACCAGGCATCACCGAATGCTACATTCGCCTGGAAGTGGTGGACGACACCATTGCCGAACAGTCGGAATCGTTCGCGCTGGCGCTGACCGAGGTACGAGAAGGATTGGCGAGCATATCCGAGGCCACCTCGGAGGGCGAAGTGGGAATCAACATCACCGATGACGAGCCCCGCGCTACAATCGAAACCCCACTCGGCCTTAGCCGCGATTCGTTGAACGCCAGCGCGGTAGACCCCGATGTTGATCCTGTCCCGGAATACCTGGTCCGCCTGAGCGGTGATCGCCGCGGTGATTACAGCGTTTATTTGAGCACTGCAGGCTCCTCGGCGGTGGCCGGCAGTGATTTCGAAATCGAGGTGTTGAACAGTGCCGGTGAGTGGGTAACGCGGGATTGGGTCAGCGTTGCAGACGACGCCGATACCGCAAGGTTCCGGCTGCGGGTGTTGGAAACCTTCGCCAACGTCCTGGATGAAGACAAGCAGGTGAAACTCGCCGTGGACTCCGATTACCAGGCAGGCCGGGAACGGGTTGCTGGCGCCACCGGTTCGACATTGCTGATTGGGTTGAACGAACTGGTCAGCGAGGTGGTGGTGGGAAGCGATGGCAGCTTCGTACCCACCGATATGGCGATGGGGCACGATGGTCGACACTTCATCGTTGGCTATGACAGTACCAGCAACTTGCCCCAGCTGCGGATTCTGGACCGGTTGGGTGTGGATTCCCTGGGGCCGGTAGTGCTGCCGGATGCGCCGGTTGATCCATCCGCTCCTCCGGTCATTAACTACGCGCAAAAACCACTCTCCAACGATACCTTTGACCGGCGCCTGGTGATCAGCTACGGCACAGCCGGGGCGATTATCGGTGCCACCAGCGCCGGGGCGGTCGATCTGGTGACCGCGTTTTACCAATACGACAGCGCGGCGGTGCCTGCCGGTTACGTTTTGGTATGGGAAACGCAGAACGGCAGTGGTGGAGACGATGTGCCCACCT
>JBFHLR010000029.1:0-22244 GCA_041594735.1 Marinobacter sp. | reverse complement strand
TTCCGCACCAACCGACAGACCGCCGAGACCAATTTCGTCTCCGCGCTGGCGCAGATGGAAGCGGCCATGGAAATTTTCCGCGCCCAGAACCACGGTCACCTGGTCACGGTGTCGTCGGTGACCGCCATCCGCGGTATGCCGAAGAACGTCACCACCTACGCCGCCACCAAGGCCGGCCTGGCGGCGTTGTCGGAAGGATTGCGGGTGGAATTGGCGAAGAAGAAGTCGCCGATTCGGGTAACCACCCTGTATCCGGGCTATATTCGTACTGCGATCAACGAAAAAGTGAAGAACACCCCGTTCATCGTGGACACCCAAACCGGCTGTGCCGCCATGGTCAAGGCCATTGAGAGCGAAAAGCCGGAACTGTTTGTGCCGGGCTGGCCATGGACTCCGCTTGGCTTCGTGCTCAAACGACTTCCGGTTGCGGTGCTAGCCCGCCTGTTCTGACCTGTCCACGATCCGGGGAAGGTGATATGACTGTGACCCGACCCGACCGATCGTCACCCAATCGAGCCAGACTCTGCTGGCTCACCTGCCTGCTGTTGGGGGTGCTGCTCGCCCTCGTGCCGCTGTGGTCCCAGCTCTGGGCCCAGGAGCCTGCTGACCGCATCGGCCTGGTGCTGACCATCGATGGTGCCATCGGCCCCGCCACCATGGACTATGTGGTGCGAGGCATCGCACAGGCCGAGGAGTCCGGGGCGGAAGTACTGATCCTGCAAATGGATACCCCCGGGGGGCTGATGGAGTCCATGCGCACCATGATCAAGGCCATTCTCGCCTCCGAGGTGGCGGTGGTGAGCTACGTGGCCCCGGAAGGGGCCCGGGCTGCCAGTGCCGGCACCTACATCCTCTACGGCAGTCATGTCGCGGCCATGGCGCCGGCAACCCATCTCGGCTCCGCCACCCCGGTGCAGATGGGGGGGCTGCCCGGCAGCCAGGAGCCGTCGGAGGAACCGGCCTCTGACGCCGGCAATGGTGCCGACGATGACGCCGCGGCTGGGGAGGACAAACCCGCCGACGACAAACGGCGTGGCGGGTCGGCGATGGAGCGCAAGATCCTGGAGGACGCGGTCAGCTACATCCGTGGCCTGGCCCAGCGCCATGGCCGCAATGCCGACTGGGCCGAACGCGCGGTGCGAGAGGCGGTCAATTTAGGGGCCACCGAGGCCCTGGAACAGAACGTCATCGACCTGGTGGCCAGCAACCTGGGGGACCTGGTGCGCCAGCTCGATGGCCGAACTGTGAGGCTGGCGATCGGTGACCGGCAGCTGGACACCGCCGAACTGACCCTGGTGCGGGTAGAGGCCGACTGGCGTACCCGCCTGCTGTCGGTGCTTACCGATCCCAACGTGGCCTATTTCCTGATGATCATCGGTTTCTACGGCATCATCTTCGAGATGTCCAATCCGGGTGCCCTGGTGCCGGGGGTGATTGGGGCCATCTGCCTGATTCTGGCGTTGTTTGCCTTCCAGGTGCTGTCGGTGAACTACGCCGGACTGGCGCTGATCCTGCTGGGGCTGGCGTTCATTGTCGGCGAGGCGTTCATGCCCAGCTTCGGCATGCTGGGCATCGGCGGCATCATCGCTTTTGTGGTGGGCTCCATCATCCTGATGGACGGCAGCCACAGCGACATCTCTATGCCCACCATCGGTGGCACCGCCCTGGTGGCGGCGGCCTTCATGCTCTGGACCATTACCCGCTTTATCGGCCTGCGTAAGCGCCATCCGGTCACCGGGCTGGAGCAGCTCAGCCACGAACCGGCCCAGGCTCTGGACGATTTCACCGCCCGCGAGGGAGAGTACTGGGGCCACGTCCGGCTCAGTGGCGAGCGCTGGAATGCGGTCAGTGCAGGGCCGGTGGCGGCCGGGCAGCCGCTGCAGGTGGTGGCGATCGACGGCCTCACGGTTCGAGTATCTGCGGCCCAGGGACTATCCTGAAATATCGACCGTACGGATCTTCCATTGCGTAAGGAGGCACTATGATTGGCGATCTGATTCCCTACATCGCCCCCACCGTGGTCTTGTTGCTGATCCTCGGCTCGGCCATCAAGATTCTGCCGGAGTATGAGCGGGGGGTGGTGTTCTTCCTTGGCCGCTTCCAGGGCGTGAAAGGCCCCGGCCTGATCATCATCATCCCCGGCATTCAGCAGATGGTGCGGGTTGATTTGCGGGTGATCACCCTCGATGTGCCCGGCCAGGACGTGATATCACGGGACAATGTCACCGTGCGGGTGAACGCGGTGCTGTATTTCCGGGTGGTGGACCCGGAGCGGGCCATCATCCGGGTCGAGAATTTCGGTTCCGCCACCAGTCAGCTGGCCCAGACCACGCTGCGTTCTGTGCTGGGCAAGCACGATCTCGACGAAATGCTGGCAGAACGGGACAAGATGAACTCTGATATCCAGGCCATCATTGACACCCAAACCGAGGAATGGGGCATCAAAGTGGTCAACGTGGAAATCAAGCATGTGGATCTCAATGAGTCGATGATCCGGGCCATTGCCCGTCAGGCCGAAGCAGAGCGGGAGCGACGGGCCAAGGTGATTCATGCCGAAGGCGAATTGCAGGCCTCGAAGAAGCTGGTGGAGGCAGCCGAAGTGATGGCGGCCAATTCCGGCGCCATGCAGTTGCGCTACTTGCAGACTTTGTCGGACATGAGCACCAACAACACGTCCACCATCGTGTTTCCGTTGCCGCTGGATATCGTGGAAAGTTTTATCAAGCGCCAGGCGCCAGGGGCATCCCCGCCCGTTGACCGCTGATGGGACACCAGGGCTGCGGTAGCGAGTGGCACGGCCACAAAAAAGCCGGTCAAAGGGACCGGCTTTTCTTGCGCTGGGGCTAGCCTTACTTCTGGCTGGAACGCTCCAGCATGCGACGAGCGCGCTCATTGGCTTCGTCGGCGGCGCGCTGGGCAGCCTGGGCGGCAGCCAGAGCTTCTTCGGCAGTCTGCTGGGCAGCGCGAGCAGCGCTGGCGGCATTGTTAGCCGTGGTCATGGCGTTGCTGGCGGTCTGCTCGGCGGAGGCCGCGTTCGCATTTGCCTCGTCGATGGCGCCCTGATCGGTGGTGGCACAACCCGCAGTCATAACGGTGGCCAGTGCAAACCCTGCGATCGTCAACTTACGCATATTCTTTCCTCTTCTGTAGTCGTTTACATCCTGTGGAGCAGGAGCAGTATAACCAAATCCAGTTAGTTCGTGCCCACACGGCGTCGACAACCGGAATCGTGAATCAGTGTAAAACACTCTCGGTGAGAATGTTAACTCACTATAGGTAAAGATTTTCGGGAATGACAACAACTTAATGAAAGACCGTGCGCGTCCTCATGGCAGCGCCGATGACTTCAGGGGGGGCAGGAGGTGGATTAGGGAGTGATCCGGATCGGGGTGCCATCGGCGACCAGCTGCCAGATCTCTTCCATTTCCTCGTTACTGACGGCAATGCAGCCGTTGGTCCAGTCCAGCCCCAGGTAGGCAAAGGCCAGGTCGCCGGCCTCGTTGGGCAGGCCGTGGATCATGATGCTGCCACCGGGATTCAGCCCCCAGGCCCGGGCCAGCTCCCGGTCGCGGTCGTTGGGATAGGAGATGTGAATGGACTTGTAGTAGTCGCTGTTGGGATTGCGCCAGTCCAGCGTGTATTCGCCTTCCGGGGTGCGTTCGTCGCCTTCGTACAGTTTGTGGCCCACCGGGTTGTCACCCAGCGAGATGCGGTAGCTGCGTACCACCTGCTCACCCGCCAGCAGGTACAGCCGGCGTTCGTCCTTGCGCACCAGTACCTGACTGATCGGCAGCAGTTCGTCCATGGCGCTGGTCGCCATTTCCGAGCCATGACTGTAGGACATGAGTGACATTCCCAACGGCAACAGCAGGAAAGCCCACATTCGAACGTCGAAACAGCGCAAAACAGTTCCTTATCTGAAGAACCGGGGGCTCACTGCCGAATCGCTTCTGTGCGTGCCAAGGGTCGTGCGCTCGGTCAGCCAAAGGCGATTCGGCAGTGGTGCCGCGGCTCCGTGTATTAACGAAAGTTTAGAAACTTTTTTATACCACAGCCTGTTTGCTGGGCGAACATGGCATTGTCTTCATTTTGTTACCGTTCTTGTTGTTACGAATCCTGGGGAGGCTAGTGGTCCACCTTGAGGCCGACTTTGGTGACCCGGTCGGCGTCGGTGGCCCGGGCCACCAGGGTGACCGGGCCCAGCACCACCTGGTCACCCACCACGGGGTGGCCCTTGGTGCGGCGGGCGAAGCACTCCGCCAGGGACAGCTCCGGCGGCAGCGCGTCGAAGTCGATGCCATAGACCTGTTCCACATCGCCCAGCAGGGCGTCGCCATTGAGGACGAAGTCACCAAAGAACGAGCGCTCGGTCAGATACCCGGGGATGTGTCGGCCGCTGAGCGCCGTACCCAGCTCCGGCAACAGCTCCGGCATGGCGAAGATGGCGATGACGTCGCCACTGGTGACCTCCAGTTCGGGGGTGGGCTGATGACACAGGCGCTGGCGGAAAACGCCGGCAACGGCGGTATTGGGGGGCAGCCGCAACTGGTTCAGCGGCCGGCTTGCCCTCCACTGCTCGCCGCGGAGCGGGAACAGCATCAGTTCATGATCGCCGGCAGCGGCGACGTCCAGCGGCAGCCGCCGGTAGGGGTCTTCACCGGCCGGTACCTCCAGGCGCAGCTTGCGGGCCAGGGGGGCCATGGTGGTGCCCTGGACCAGCAACGACACCAACACGATGAAAAACGCGATATGGAAGACCAGGGTCGCCTCCGGCAGGCCCGCCATCACCGGAAACAGCGCCAGCACTATGGGCACCGCGCCACGCAGGCCGACCCAGCTGATGAAACCGAGTTCGCGGCGATTGAAGCCAAAGGGCCAGAGGGTGGTCAGCACCGCCAGCGGGCGGATGACGAAGATCAATGCCATGGCCAGCACCAGGCCGCCACCGGCCAGGGGAATCAGCTCCGAGGGCGTGACCAGCAGACCCAGGATCAGGAACAGGCACAGCTGGGCCAGCCAGGCCAGGCCGTCCTGCACCTGCAGGATCATCGGCAACATCCGCACATGGCGGTTGCCCACCAGCACGCCGGCCAGGTATATCGCCAGAAATCCGCTGCCACCGAGGGCATTGGTCGCGGAAAACACGGCGATGCCGGAGGCCACCACCAGCAATGGATACAATGCCGGGGTAAGGCGCATGCGGTTGGCCACCGCGACGATGGCGTGGCCCCCGGCCACGCCCAGAAGGGCGCCGATGCCGAATTGCTGAACCAGCATGATCAGACCCTGCCAGCCGGCGTGCGTCTGCTGGTTGGCGATCATGGTGACCAGCACGATGGTGAGGAAGATGGCCATCGGATCGTTGCTGCCGGATTCGATCTCCAGCGTGGCGCTGACCCGTTCGTTCAAATGCAGGCCCCGGCCCTGCAACAGGGAAAACACCGCGGCGGCGTCGGTGGATGAAATGATGGCGCCAATCAGCAGTGCCGTTTGCCAGTGCAGGTCGAACACCCAGTGGGCGATGACGGCGGCCCCCGCCGCGGTGATAAAGACGCCGACGGTGGCCAGCATCAGCGCCGGCCGTAACCCTACCCGGAAGGTGTCGGCGCGGGTGCGCATGCCGCCGTCGAGCAGAATGACCGCCAGCGCGAGGTTGCCAATCAGAAACGCCAACTCGAAGTTGTCAAACTGAATACCGCCGGCGCCATCTTCGCCCATCAGCATGCCGACCATCAGGAAGATCAACAGTACCGGCATGCCAACCCGGCTGGACAGGGGACTCAGGACAATGCTGATAATCAGCATCAGAGCGCCAATGAGAATTAATAGGGAATCCATGCCTTCTCCCGTGGATCAGCACCCGATCATAGCAAACCCCGGTGTTGGGATTAAGGTGACACCGTACACGCCGGTCGCAGGTGGTCCCATCAGCGCTGGGTGTCGTTCCGGGTCACCAGCTTGGCGCTGTGCTGGGAACTGATCACGCGGTCCCGGCCCCCGCGTTTGGCGCGGTACAGCAGGTCGTCCAGTCGCTTGAAGGCCGCGTCCATGGATTCGCCCGGTTTCGCCTCGGTGACGCCGAAGCTGGCGGTAATCTGGTCCACGAACGGCATCGGGCTGTTGCGGACTTTCTCCCACAGCGACTTGGCGAGGGTATTGGCACCGCTGAGCTGGGTGTCTTCGCACACCACCAGGAACTCCTCGCCTCCCATCCGGTAGACGGTGTCGGTGCTGCGTACTTCCTGGGTGAGCAGCCGGCTGAGGCGGATCAGCACCTCGTCGCCGGCGTCATGGCCATAACGGTCGTTCACCCGTTTGAAGTGATCGATATCCAGCATGATCATCGACATCGGTATGCCGGTCCGGCGGAAGCGGGCCATGGACTGAGGCCACTGGGCGCTCAGGTGACGGCGGTTGAAGGTGTTGGTCAGCGGGTCGATGGTGGCCTGTTCCCGCAACTTGAACTCCAGGCTCTTGATGGCGGTGATGTCGGCAATGTAGCCGTTCCAGACGGTGGCGCCATCGTCCAGCCGCTGCGGCCTGGATTCGCCGCGCAGCCAGCGAATGCCCTGCTCCGGCAGCTGCACCCGGAACTCGCTGATCCAGGGGGTGAGTGACTCCTGGGACTGGCGGATGTCGTGGTAAACCTGTTCCTTGTCATCGGGGTGCAGGCGAAAGAACAGCGCCCGGACGCTGTTCTTGGCCTCGTCGGCGGTGACTTCAAAAATTTTCTCGACGCCGTCGCTGATAAAGGGAAAACAGCTGGTCTCATCGGCCCGCAGTAAAAACTGGAAGATGACCCCGGGCGCTTCCGCCGACAGGTCGCGCAGCAGGTGGTCGCTGCGCTGCAACGCTTGCACCGCGCCCATGTAGTCGGTCATGTCGACGCCGATACTGAGGTGACCCAGGTCAAGGCCATGGTCGTCGAGGATGGTGGCCAGGGTAAGCTGTACCTGACGCAGTTCGCCGTTGCGGTGTCGATAGACCCAGTGCTGTGAACGTTGCAGTCCCGCCTCAATGGCAGCCGCGTACAGATCCTCGCGGGCCACTGGTCGCCCCAGCTGGTCGGTCAGAATCCGCTGCCAGCGGCGGAGGTCGTCCGGGTGATGCAGCTCCATGGGGGTCTTGCGGCCGACAACGTCTTCCGGGGCATAGCCCAGCAGGCGCTCGGCGCCGGTGCTGAACAGGGTGATAAGGCCGTGCTGATCGGTGGCAATGACGGCCACGTCCACCGCCGATGCCAGCAGGCTGGCGCGGTAGGCGTTGGCTTCCTGCAGTTCCCGGGTGCGGAGGTACACGCTGCGTTCGGCCCGGCGCCGCTGGAACAGCAGCAAGGCCAGGTACCCGGCCAACAGGGTCGCTGCCAGGGTGCCACCGGAAAACATCATTATGGCCGCGGAGCGATCGTGCCACCGTTCAGGGTGTTCGGGGTAGACGGTGACCCGAAACAGTCGGTCTGCCAGGGTCAGCTCGAGACTGTAGTGCAACGCCGGCAGGTGTTGGAAGCCGGCCGGTGTGTACAGCGTACGCGGCGGTGCCGCCTCGCCGAGCAGTTCGGCGACGACCATCTGGATGCCGTGATCCTGGTCGACCGGTGTTTCCAGCCGTCCCTCTGGCCAGATGGCCACGGACTGGATCAGGCTACCGAGGTCGAGTTGGAAATAGACGAAGCCCCGCAGGTTGCCGAAATGCCGTTCCGTCACGTTCAGGCCGGTGCCAAAGCGAAACACCGGGGCGATCAACAGCAAACTGCTGGTGGGCTCGGCGGCGGTGGGGTCGGGCTCCAGCGGCAGCAACACGGTCTGGCCACTGGCGAGCGCCCGGTCAAAGGCCATGCGCCGGCCCGGGAGCTGACTCAGATCGACTCCGGTGAGATCCACATGCTCCGGCGATGCGTGCAGGTAGGTGACGGGATACAGCCGCAGCACGGTGCTGAGGGCAGACTTGAACGTGGCTGGCGGCGGCTGTAACCGGTACGAGGGGCCATACTCCCGTCCCATACGGTCGAGGAAGTCGTCGAGCTGGGAGCGGGGCACATTTTCCACCCAGGCGACCGCCATCTTGACCCGTTCGGGCGCACGGATGAGATTCTGGAAGCGGTGCCGGTCCAGGGCCGGTTCCTGGGTGAGAAAACGGCGCAATGCGTCCAGATCCTGCAGCTGCTGAAACAGTACCGCGTCCACCAGTTGGATGCGGTGTTGCGCCAGCTGGGCAAAGCGGGACTGGGCCAGGTGTTCCTCGGCTTCGTTGATTCGTTGGGTCAGGTAAACCGTGAACAGCATTCCCAGAAGGAACGTCACCGCCACGGGCCAACCGTAAACGAACAGCGCTCGGTTGAAGCGGGAAGAATGGGCCACGAGTGCATACCTGGCTGGTTTACTTTCTCAAGTATTGCACAGGAGTGGCCGGGTTGCCTGCGGGCAGCGAAACGGGCTTGCCTGGCGGTCAGGCTGGCCCTATATTACCTCGTGCCCTGTCGGGCGGGTGTAGTTCAATGGTAGAACGGCAGCTTCCCAAGCTGCATACGAGGGTTCGATTCCCTTCACCCGCTCCACGCCTTCATCTCATGGCCCTGTTCAGTCTGTATCAACCGATACCCTTTCGCCTCTGCGTCCCGTGCTCCCCTATTGAAGCGCTCTTGCATTCCAATGCTCGGCTCAGTGGTCTTTTGGTACGTTAGTACTACACTAAAATTGATCTGACTGTTTTCAGGTTTGGTAATCAGACTTCGAGTTGTGATCTCGACCCCAGGGCGAGGTCATTGCTTGCAGGGGCGAGACGGCATTCGCTGATTTGACCGTTGGTAACGATACTCATCACCCATGTGATTCTACCAATGGCTGAAGGAACGTCACCGGTACATGGAGGTTCACATGACAGAAGACACCTTGGTATTTGTTGAAGACGACGAAACCGATACTGATCCAACGACAGCTTCCCCGATCGACGCTTGGTCGGTTCTGGTGGTCGATGATGATCCTGAAGTGCATCAGTCAACCCGCTTCTCGCTGGACGGTGTCAGTATTCTGGGGCAGAAGCTGCACCTGGACTTCGCCAACTCGGCCGAAGAAGCCTACCACTACCTAACCAGCCACCAGGAACCCGCGGTGATATTCCTGGACGTGGTTATGGAAACCCATGATGCCGGACTGATCCTGGCACAGCGAATTCGTAATGAACTGGCGATGAAGAATACCCGGCTCATCCTTCGCACGGGGCAGGCCGGCTACGCCCCCGAACTAAAGGTAATCAGCGAATACGATATCAACGATTACCGGGTCAAGAGCGAGCTCACCCAAGTCCGACTGATTACCTCGGTCACTGCTGCCCTGCGGAGTTACCAGCAGATCCTGCGGCTGGAAACCAGCCACCTGGGTCTTCAGAAAATCATTGAGGCAACGAGGGACCTGCTCAGCAGTGAAGGGTTCAGGCAGTTTGCCCATGGCATTCTGGTTCAGTTGGGGAGTTTCCTGAACTTAAGCCAATCTGAGGGACTGGTCGTGGTTTCGGTTGCCAACAACCGGTTGGATAAAGAAGCGTATGAGCTGGATGATCAAGCCATTGTTGCCGCTACGGGCCGCTATGAAGGGCTCGTGAGGAAGGTGCTGTCGACAGTCTCGACGATGCCCCAGCGAGACCTGATCAATGAAGTGCTCAATACCCAGCAGCATAGGTTTGGTGACGAGGGCGCAGCCCTGATCTGCAAAGGTCAGCATTTCTCGCTGGTGGTTTATGTCGATACCAAACGACCCATTGATGAGGATGAGCGGGACCTGTTGCGGGTGTTCTGCCAAAACATCGGCTTAATGTCAGACAATCTCACCCTAATCGAGCGACTCCACCAGCATGCCTTTTTCGATTCTACGACGCTGTTGCCCAACCGCCTGAGCCTGGCGCGGTGGATTGATGAGCGACGGGCCAAGGGCCCTACTCACAGCAAATTGCTGCTAATCAACATCGATTACTACAGCAATTTGCTGTCGACTTTGGGTCAACGCAAGTGCACCAAGCTGATCCGAAGGTACGCCGACCGATTGCAGAGCGAGGTGAGCGATACCGCCGAGTTCATTGCACACCTCGGTGAGGACAGTTTTGCAATGGTTATTCCAGGCCAAGTAGACCACAGTTCCTTGTCGCCGATTCTGGCAATGGATCTGAAGCTCGCGGACTTGAGTGTGCATGTAATGTCGACGGCGGTGACGGTGAGCCTGGACAATCACGAACTTGGCGGCTTTGAGCTGCTCAGTGCGGTGCACCTGTTCTTGAGAGACGCTAAGCAGAAGCGCCGCCGAAAGCTCAGCCACTACACGGTCTCGGAACTCGAAATTCCCCGGCGGAACGTGCAGCTCCTGCGCGATCTCATGCTGGCGATCCAGCACCAACAGTTGGTGATGTATTACCAGCCAAAATGGGAGATCGAAAGTGAACGCTACTTCGGCCTGGAGGCCCTACTACGCTGGAAACACCCCAAGGGCAACTGGATTTCGCCGGCAGAGTTTATCCCGCTGGCGGAATCGGCCGGACTGACAGACGAGCTGTTCGAGTGGGTTCTGGGTGCCGCGCTCAAGGATTATTCCAAGATTCTGCAGCAGCTTCCAGAGGTTGGGCCGGTGTCGATCAACATTTCCGGTCAACAATTGCATGACATGACCATTGTTGAGCGTTTCAAGCGTTGCGCGGAACAGTACCAGGTACCTTATAACAACGTCATCTTCGAGGTCACTGAGACGGCGGCGGTTTCCGAAGGTATCGATCGTGCCGTCGAGTTGCTGCTGCGTCTCAAAGAGTCCGGCGCCTCAATCTCGCTGGATGATTTTGGAACCGGCTACTCCTCCCTGTGCTATCTCGCGCGGCTGCCCGTCGACCAGCTTAAGCTTGACCGCTCGTTTATCCAGAAGCTCGGGGAACCTGACGGCATGGCCATCGTGAAGTCCATCATCGAACTGAGCCTGTCACTGGGCCTGGAAGTTGTTGCCGAGGGCGTTGAGGAGCAGGCGGAGGCAGAGCTGCTGAAGAAACTCCAGGCCAACAGCATCCAGGGCTTTCTTTACGCACGGCCGATGCCTGCGGAGGAGCTCATCGGGCTGCTGCAGAAGGGGTGATTGGTCATGACGGCATACCGGTGGTACCAGTCGATTCGCACTAAGGTCCTGGGGCTGGTGCTGGCGCCCCTGGTTCTGCTGTTCTGTCTTTTGTCCATCAACTCCAGACAGATTACCGATCGTATTCTGAGCGAGAACATTGCCCATTCCCTGCGTACCTATTCCCAGACCTTGAATCTGGGGCTCTCCATGCATCTGGCGAGCGGATCTCTGACGGAAGTTACCCCTTTTCTGAGCGAATTTATCGGTGCCGAAGGGGGTGGTATTGTCTACCTGGCATTAACCAACGAGATGGGCAATACGATTGCCCAGACGGCCGCGACGCCGGATCTGAAAACCGTTTCCGCCAATGCCGAGCTCGGCCCACGGTTGCTCTCGGAACAGTTGTACCACGTGGCGATCCCCATTTTGCTCGAGCGGGGGGATGTCGGCACGCTGCATTATGGCGTTTCCCTGGTTAGCATTCGCCAATCCACTGAGGCGATCTTTGGGGAGTTCCTGCGCCAGAGTTTGATCGGGTTGATGGTAATCCTGGTGGTGATCGGGGGGCTGTCGATGTGGGTTTTGTTGCGACTGAACACCCGGCTGAAAACTCTCCTCGACCGGAGCCGCAGCATTGCCAACGGGAAATACGACGCACCCATCGTCGAGCTTGGCCGGGATGAAATCGGCCTGTTGACTCAGCAGATGGAACTGATGCGTCAGGCAATCCGGTCGCACATAGTCCAGCTCCAGGACAGTCGTCAGGAGGTGGAGGTTCTGAATGAGGATTTGCTGGAAACGCTGGATCAACTCAAGCTATCCCAGGACAGCCTGGTTCGGGCGGAGAAGCTGGCCAGTCTTGGCGGTATCGTTGCGGCGGTGGCCCACGAACTGAATACCCCCATTGGCAATGCCCTGACGGTGGCGACCGCCTTCCAGACCAAATCCAGGGATTTCTCGGCGGCGGTCGAGCAGGGCCTGAAAAAGTCCACGCTTGAAAAGTACCGGGCTGACGCCGGCGAGGCGGCCGAACTGATCGTGAAAAACCTGCACCGGGCAGGTGATTTGGTGGAAAGCTTCAAGCACGTTGCAGTGGACCAGACCAGTTCGCAACGGCGGCGGTTCAATCTCAAGGACACCATAGAGGACTTGATGACCACCCTGAAGCCGACAGTGAAACACCGGCCGATTACCATCAACACCAACATTCCCGACGACATCGAGATGGACAGCTTCCCGGGGCCACTGTGCCAGGTTGTGACCAACCTGTTTAATAATGCCATGATCCATGCTTTTGCGCCGGAGACTCCCGGCGATTGGAGCATTGGCGCAACCCGCATCAATCATGGATCCCTGACCATGTGGATCTCCGATAATGGCAGGGGTATGGCCCAGGCTGAGCTGCCTAGGATCTTCGACCCGTTCTACACCACGCGACTAGGAAAAGGGGGCAGTGGCCTGGGCTTGCATATTGTCTACAACCTCGCTACGGCGGTGTTGGGAGGTTCAGTCACCGTGACATCCGAGCTGGGCAGGGGGGCAACCTTCACTCTGACGCTACCGCTGTGCCCTGAGACCAACCCTTCCGAGAAACCGGTGATCGTATGAAGCTAATGGCCCGTCCCTACCTGTTATCGCTGCTAATTCTGCTGAGCGGACTGGCACCGCCCGCTGCAGCCTGGGAGCTGGTGGCGGATCGGCTGTTTCTCAATACTTACGGTACCTTGGGACAGGCAAAGCTCGATAGAGATAACGTCGAGGTGCGCAATGGCCGTGAACAGAGCATCGATGACGAACTCCGCGGCAGTTTCGATAATCGGGCGGGGTTACAGCTGGATTACCGCATCAATTCCGATTGGAGCGTGACCTGGCAGGGGTTGATGTTCAAGGAGGATGGCAGTTACGAGTTGGATACCAAGTGGGCCTATGTCCGATACCGTCCGACGGCCTGGTTTAGCATCCGTCTGGGACGTTTCGTGACGCCGTTCTATCAGATTTCCGAACAACGCTATGTGGGTTACAGTCAGCCCTGGGTGCGTCCTCCCCTTGAGGTCTATGGCTCTGAAAACGACTTTGACTATTCCGATGGTCTTTGGCTGTCCTGGACCCTGCCCTTCACCATCGCCTCAGCCACCCTCGAGATGTTTGTCAGCCACTATGAGAAGGACTCCTCGGGCGTCTCGTTCGAGATTTCACCGATCGTTGGCGTGGTTCTGGGTATCTCCAAAGGCAATGTGGCCATGCGACTGATGGCTGCCCAGCTACCGATCGAATTGGATGGACCACGAGTAGCGAATTTGGAGGGGCTGTTACAACAACCCTCGGCGCAGCATGACTACCGTTTTGATGCGGATTTCTACTTTTACAATATTGGCTTCCAATACAACGACCTGCGCTGGCTCATGCTGTTCGAGTACATCCAGAATCGGGTGAACGGTCACCTTTACCCCGAAGCCGAAGCGTTTACCCTGACGGCGGGCCATTATTTTGGCGAACTCATGCCCTACCTTACGTACTCAAAACGGTCCGCCCTGAACACTGAGCCCGAAAGTGGGCTCATGGGCGAAGCCAATATCATTGCGAATGCGTTGATAACCCGCCGCAAGACGGGGCAAACCTCCCTGAGCTTTGGTGTGCGCTGGGACGTGATCCCCGGTGTGGCGCTCAAAGGGCAGTGGGACCATGTCCGGACCAAGTCTGGAAGTCGTGGTATCTTCGAGATGGAGCCAGACGGTCATGTCAACCTAATGACCGTCGTGGTGGATTGGGCATTCTAATGAAATTACTTTTCGCGGTAGGGATGGCCCTCATGGTCAGCTGGACCGTGCAGGCCCAGGAGATCGTCGTGGTCGCAGGCCCCAACAGCCGTATCGGCAGCCTGAGTGGCGAGGAACTGGAGCGGCTTTACCTAGGTCATGCCTCAGCAGACAGGGTGGGCCAGCGTGTCACCTTTTACGACTTGGAGGACTCCGTGGTGCGCGAAAAGTTCTACCTGTCGGCGTTTTCTCTGTCGCTCATCCAGCTGCGAGCCTATTGGGCCAAACTGGTGTTCACCGGGCGCGGGCGCCCGCCAAAGCAGTTATCCACCGAAGCCCTGATCGCGCGCCTGCAAAGTGACGACCATGCAGTGGGCTACCTGCCCACTGACATGGCTGAAGGCTTGACCATAATCCACCAGTTCTAGGGAGGATACCCGGCGCAATCAGTGCAGTTTCAGTCGCGGCTGCATCGCCCGGCTGATGCGATCCATCAACCAGATCACCCCGGTACGCAGGAAGCCATGCAGGGCCACCTGGTGCATGCGGTACAGGGAGACGTAGAACAGCCGCGCCACCCTGCCTTCGATGTACATGCTGCGCCCGGACAGGTTGCCCATCAGGTTGCCCACGGTGGTGTAGCGGCTGAAGTTGATCAGCGAGCCGTGGTCCTTGTACACGAACGCCACCTCGGCCTTACCTTGCAACCGGTTGACCAGACTCTGGTACAGGGTATCGGCCTGCTGGTGGGCGGCTTGGGCTCGCGGCGGTACCGGCCGGTCGGAATCCGGTTGCGGGCAGGCGGCGCAGTCGCCGAAGGCGAACACGTCGCCATCGGCCGGGGTTTGCAGGGTCTGGGTAACCACCAGCTGATTGCCACGATTGGTTTCCAGGCCGTCGAGTTCGGTCAGGAACACCGGCGCCTTGATGCCGGCGGCCCAGATGGTCATGGCCGAGGCCAGTTCGGTGCCGTCCTTCATCACCACGCCCTCGGCGCGGACCTCGCTCACCGGCTGCCCGGTCAGCACCTGCACCTGCTGCCGCTCCAGCTCGCGGGTGGCGGCGTCGGAGAGCCTGTTCGGCAAGGCTGGCAGAATGCGGTCGGCGGCCTCGATCACCCGAATGCTGACGTCTTCCGCCCGCAGCGCGTTCATGCCGTACACCGGCAACTCGCGGGAGGCCAGCCGCAGCTCGGCCGCCAGTTCCACCCCGGTGGCGCCGGCACCGATGATGGTGATGGGCAGCTGCCCGGCCTGGCCCTGCTTGGCGTCATGGTTGGTGCGCAGGAAGGCGTTCAGCAACAGGGTGTGGAAACGCCGGGCCTGGGCCAGGCTGTCCAGGAACAGACAATGATCCTGGGCGCCGGGAGTGCCGAAATCGTTGGCGGTGCTGCCGACGGCGATCACCAGGGTGTCGTACTCCACCTGCCGTTCCGGCACCACTTCCTCGCCGTCCTGATCGCAGATCGGGGCCAGGGTGATGCGTTTGCCCGCCCGATCCAGGCCATTCATTCGGCCCAGCTGGAATTCGTAGTGGTGTTTGCTGGCGTGGGCGCGGAAATTGATCTCATTGGTGCTGGCATCCAGTGAGCCGGCGGCTACTTCGTGCAGCAGCGGTTTCCAGACGTGGGTCAGCACGGCATCGATCAGGGTAATGCGCGCCTTCTTCTTGCGTCCCAGTTTGTTACCCAGCCGGGTCACGAGCTCCAGACCGCCGGCACCACCGCCGACGACCACAATGTGGTGCAGGTTTTCCATCACAGTTTCCTTGAAAGTAAAGACAGCCAAGGACTCTGGGTACAAAATCCTTGGCTTTCCCTACTCGTGTTGCCCGCCCTGAATTCCGGCGACGGGGCGCTATTATGCTAACGTTGCGCCAAACATCAAACAATGGATCAAAAGGCGCACATTATCGAGGTCGTGGAACGGCTGCCGCGAGCGAAATCCCTCCCGCCGTCTCTGGACAACAAATCCGGCGAGCTGCTACAACCTATAAGACAGTACAGGAGTCATCCAGAGGCTCTTAACGCCCAGAGGATAAGGAGCAACGAGTGAAACTCACCGTCAGTGGCATCCGTAATGGCCAGCCAATTCCGGAGCAATTTGCCTTCGGCGTGCCCAACGCCAACGACCACATGAGCTTTGGCCCCAACCGCAATCCGGAACTGTTCTGGGATGAGGTCCCCGAAGGGACACGAAGTTTTGTTGTGACCATGTTTGATCCCGATGTGCCCAGCGTTGCGGACGATGTCAATCAGGAAGGCCGGACCATTCCCCGGGATCTGCCGAGAGTCGATTTCTTCCACTGGCTGCTGGTGGACATTCCCGCCGAGGTCCGTCGCATTCCCGAAGGCGAAGACAGCGACGGCGTGATTCCCAAGGGCAAACCCGCCGGCGCAGGACCCATAGGTATCCGCGGCATCAACAACTACACTCAGTTCCTGGCGGGTAATCCGGATATGGGCGGTACCTACGCGGGTTACGACGGCCCTTGCCCGCCCTGGAACGACGAGCGTTTGCACCACTACCATTTTGAACTTCATGCGCTGGATGTGGCGAGCCTGGGGCTCAGTGGTGACTTTGACGGCGAGGCGGTACGCCAGGCCATGGCGGGCCACGTTCTGGCCACGGCCCGAGTGACCGGTACCTATACCCTCAACCCCGATCTGCGCTAGTGTCCCGTCTGGTTCTCAGAGGTGAAGGAACGCCCCTGTAACATGCAGGCCTCCGGCGTGTCTAATCTACACCTATCGACGTTCCGGAGGTGTGGCTATGGCGGTTCGCAAGCGTTGGCGGTCGGCAATCCTGGTTCTGTTTGCCTTGGTGGCGTTGGCGACAAGCGGCGCCTTGGCCCAGAGCAAGAACGGCTTTGATCTCAGTGAGGCGCTGATCCCTGTCGAGGACATTCTGCATGGTGGCCCGCCCCGAGATGGCATCCCCGCCATCGACCAGCCAAAATTTGATAGCCCCGAGGCGGCCCGGCTCTGGCGCGAGGGTGACCTGATGCTGACCCTGGAGCTTGGCGAACACAGCTTTGCCTACCCCATCGGCATCCTCAACTGGCACGAGATCGTCAACCATCGGGTTGGCGAGTCCGGGGTGCTGATCACCTTCTGTCCGTTATGCGGCACCGGCATTGCTTTCGACCCGGTGGTGGCGGGGCGTTACCTGACCTTCGGCGTTTCCGGGTTGCTCTACAACAGCGACCTGCTGATGTATGACCGCCAGACCGAATCGCTCTGGTCCCAGATTGAGGGACGGGCCATCGCCGGTCCCCTCGCCGGCACCCATCTGACCCGAGTGGTGGTAAGTCATGAACTCTGGCGCAGCTGGCAACAGCGGGTGGGCGAGCGCGGTCGGGTGTTGTCCACCGACACCGGCCATCGGCGGGATTACCGACGCTCTCCTTACGGCGACTACGACCATTCCGAGCGGGTGTTTTTCCCGGTGACCCACAGCAGCCGGCGGTTTCACCCCAAAACCTGGGTAGTGGGCTGGACCCACCAGGGCGAGAGCAAGGCCTGGCCGTTCCCGGAACTGGCCAAGGTCGATGGCCCGGTGCGCGACCGGGTTGGCGGCGAGGAGGTGTGGGTGCACTACGATGCGGACGTACCGACCGCGTCCCTGACCACGCCAGCCGGTGAGCCGGTGGCGGCCATTCGGGCGTTCTGGTTTGCCTGGTACACCTTCCACCCGGACACCGCGGTGTTCGAGGCCCCCTAAATTTGTATGCCAGGTGTAATGCTGACGCCGGTGACGTGTCTCTTGCTTGAGCTAACCTGAAAAGGTTGGTCGACCTTCATGTCAATCAGGAGAGACCCATGTTCACCTCTAAGCCTTTGAGACGGGCGATCCGGTCCGTTCATGACCATCACCGGGCCACCTGGTGGTCTGCCGCACTGATGACGTTGATGCTGGGTGGCGGTGGCGCCGTCCTGGCAGGATGCACGCCTTGCTCGCCGTGTCGCGGACAATGCCGGCCGGGCCAGCACTGCAAGGCGGGCTGCGGCCCCTGTGCGGTGAAAACCGGCTGTTGTGCCGCCCATCCCTGCGCCAGCAACCCGTGTGCGCCGCGTAATCCCTGTGCCACCAGAAATCCTTGCGCTAGCAAAAACCCCTGCGCCGCCAAGTGCAACCCCTGTTGCAGCGCCTGTAATCCCTGCGCCGCCGGCGGTGCCTGCAGCGCGGCGCCCAACCCGTGTGCCGCCAGGAAGGTGACCCGGCCCGAGGGCTATGAGCCGTACCAGGGCAACCCCTGTGCGCTGATGGCCAAGGGCGAGCAGTTGTTCAACGACACGTCGTTGAGCAGCAACGGCCTGGCCTGTACCAGCTGCCACAACAACGACGCAGGCTACAACGCCACCTTTGTCAGCGCCTACCCGCATTCCGTCGCCATGGCCAAGAGCGTATTCGGTATGGACGAGGTCCATCTGGATGAAATGGTGCAAATCTGCATGGTTCGGCCCATGGCATCGGAGCCCCTGGCGTGGAGCAGCGAGGCCCTGGCGGCGCTGACGGCGTATATGGAAAAGGTCCAGAAGCGGGTGGCGGCGAACCCCTGCGCCCTCAAGAGCGGCGCCTGCGGTGCCTGTAATCCTTGCGATCCGTGCAACCCTTGTAATCCATGCAACCCTTGTAATCCGTGTAACCCATGCGAGGGCAAGAACCCCTGTGCCGGCAAGAACCCCTGTGCTGCCCGGGCGCCATCCACCCGGGCCGATACGGCCGCCTGAAAACCTGCCCGCAGCCTCGGCCAGGATCAGGCCGGCGCTGCGGGCCTGAGGAGAACTGTGATGTTTGAGCCGGAGATGAACAGCCTGCAGGCCCTGAGTCTGGACACGGTGCGCGACTGCCTGGCGGGCGCCGAGGAAATCCGGGAGTGTTACCGGGTGCTCAAGAAGGGTGGGCTGAATGTGGTGGGCGAGGTGCTCAGGGGCCAGGGCGACTTCTACGAAATGGACCATTACCCCAAGGACGACGTCTACGACCGGGAGTTCCATGCCCAGTACTATTACCACGCCCACCGCGAAGGCCACGATGAACATGGCCACTTTCACCTGTTCGTCCGCGACGGCGCTATCGCGGCGGACTGGCAACCGGTACTGGGACCATCCGGCAAAGACCGGGTGGTGCACCTGGTGGCCATCGCCATGGATGCCTGGGGCTACCCCCTCGAACTGTTTGCAGTCAATCGCTGGGTGACCGATGAAAGTTGGCTGCCGGCGGACCAGGTGATTGCGCTGTTGGACCGGTTCACCATCGATCACGCCTACCCGAGCTGGCCGGTGAACCGCTGGATCTCTGCCATGGTGCGCTGCTACCGCCCGCAAATCGAAGCCTTGCTGCGGCACCGGGACCGGGTGCTGCTGGCTCAGCCCGGCTGCTTGCCGG
The DNA here is from genome assembly GCA_041594735.1 of Marinobacter sp. Lineage (GTDB taxonomy): Bacteria > Pseudomonadota > Gammaproteobacteria > Pseudomonadales > Oleiphilaceae > Marinobacter. The sequence continues at coordinate 3,014 of JBFHLR010000029.1, read as the reverse complement.
CGGTGCTGGAGGATCGTGAGCTGGAGGTGACCGGCGCCTTGCCCATCGATCTGGAGTTCTGGCGGGGGATGCTGCTGGAGGAGCTGGCGGCGAGATCCCAGTCGGCTGCGCCCCTGGTCGATACCTGAGCCATCCTGGGTTCAGCTCGGTTCGTCCCCGCTGGCATTGGCCAGCGCGCGCAGGATTTCCTGATCCAGCCGCTCGGCGTAAGCCGGTGCCAGCCGCTGGCTGGAATGGGCCTCCATCAGCGTGATGCTGTTACGCAACTGGCCGATAAAGGCCCGGCAATGGCGGCACATCAGCAGGTGCATCTTGATGGACAGCCGTTCACCGGTGCCCAGCTGATCGTCAAGGTACTCACTGGCCTTGGTTGCAAGTTCTCGACACATTAGCATTCGCCGGTCTCCTGGAACTGTTCCACCATCAGGAAGATTTTCTGCCGCGCGCGATGGAGCAGCACTCTGAGATTGGATGCACTGACGTCAAGAATGTTACACACCTCGTCGGAACGGCGCTGGTGGGCTTCGTACAGCAGCAGTGCCGAGCGCTGGTTTTCCGGCAGGTGGGCCAGGTGCTTGTCCAGGCACTCGCTGAGGGCGCCGTTTTCCAGCAGGGCTTCGGCGGACTCGACGGTGCTGACCCGGGGCGGAACCGCCCAGCGCCCATTGGGCTTGAAGCGGGCCGCCAGTGCCGGGTCGAGGGCATCGGTGAAATCCATGGTGATTTCCCGCCGCTGTTTGCGCAGCAGGTTCTTGGCCCGATTGGCCACGATGCGGTGCAGCCAGGTTTTCAGCGAGGCCCGCCCCTCGAAATCCCGGATGGCGCCGACCACAGTCACCCAGCTGTCCTGCACGATGTCTTCGGCACTGCTATGGTCAGTGTAATAGCAGGCCACCGCCAGCATACCGGGGGTGTAGGTTCTCACGGCCTCGTGAAAGGCGTCGGCGTGGCCGGCCTGCAGGCGATGGAGCAGCTGGGATTCATCCTGGTGCTGTGCGGCGATGCTCATGGTCACGGGTCCTGGCGCAGTTTCGGTCGCTGGGTGAGTCCATCGCAACCGGGAAAAGTTCCTGACAGTGGCTGAATCTGGCGGTGGCGCCTTGCCTGTCCTGACAGTGCCGCCTAAGGCCAGACGGTACAAGGAGTTTTTTTAGAATCCTTTAGGCATTTGTTATAAAAATGTGACCGTTGGCCTGTAACATTCTGGATTATGGGCTGTCTATGGCAGCAGTCAAATCGCCACAAGGAATCCACTGTCTCCATGAATCGGAAATTGATCCCATGAATCGGAAAAAGCTTTTGCTGATCGCCGTGATCGCCGCTTTGGTGCTGACCTTTATCGGACTGGACGGCCATCAGCTCCTGACCCTGGCCAACCTGCAGCAGCACCAGGCCAGTCTCAATCAGTGGATCGCTGCCAACGCGGTGGTGGCAGTCGGCGGCTTCGTGCTGATCTACATTGCGGTCACCGCCCTGTCATTACCGGGGGCGGCCATCCTGACCCTCGCCGGGGGCGCGTTTTTCGGCAACCTGCAGGGCTTGCTGGCGGTGTCGGTGGCCTCGACCGTGGGTGCTTCCCTGGCCTTCCTGGCGGCCCGCTTCCTGTTGCGGGACAGTCTGCGCAAGCGCTATGCCGAGACGGTCCGCCGGATGGACCAGGGCATCGACAAGGATGGCGCTTTTTACCTGGCAACCCTGCGCCTGGTGCCGGTGTTCCCGTTTTTCCTGATCAACCTGGCCATGGGCCTTACCGGCATGAAGCTGCGTACCTACGCCCTGGTGAGCTGGCTGGCGATGATGCCCGGCACCTTTGTCTACGTGAATGCCGGCACCCAGCTGGCGCAGATCCGCGCGGTGGGCGATATCGTCTCCGCCCAGGTACTGGGGGCGTTTGCCCTGCTCGGACTGTTCCCGCTAGTGGCCAAGTTCTTGCTGGGGTTTGTCCGCCGCCGCCGGGTCTATCGCGGTTTCCGCAAACCCGAGCGGTTTGACTACAACCTGCTGGTGATCGGGGCCGGTTCCGGTGGACTGGTGTCGGCCTACATCGCCGCGGCGGTGAAGGCGAAGGTGGCGCTGATCGAGCGTGAGCGGATGGGCGGTGACTGTCTCAATACCGGCTGTGTGCCGTCCAAGGCCCTGATCAAGTCGGCCAAGGCCGCCGATACCCTGCGCCATGCCCAACGCTATGGCCTCGACTCGGTGCCGGTGACCGCTTCCTTCACCAACGTCATGGCACGGGTGAAGCGGATCATCGCCGAGGTGGAGCCCCACGATTCCCCCGAGCGTTACCGCAGCCTGGGCGTTGACTGCATCGCCGGCGACGCCCATTTCGTATCGCCCTGGGAGGTGGAGGTCCGCAGCAAGGATGGCCGCTCCCAGCGACTCAGCGCCCGCAGCATCATCATCGCCACCGGTGGCAAGCCGGCGCTGCCGGCAATCCCCGGCCTCGAGCAGATGGCGCCGCTGACGTCGGACACGCTGTGGGAACTTGACGCACAGCCGGGCCGGTTGCTGATCATCGGTGGTGGCCCGATCGGCTGCGAACTGGCTCAGGCCTTCAACCGGCTGGGTACCCAGGTGATCCAGGTGCAGCGGGGCCCGCGGCTGCTGCCGAAGGAGGACGCCGACGTGGCCCAGGTGGTGCAGGCGCAATTCCTTGCCGAGGGCGTGGATTTGCGGCTGGCACATCACCCCCGGAGGTTCGTGCTGGAAGACGGCGAGAAGGTGCTCTATTGCGAGCATCAGGGCAGTCAGGTGCGGATACCCTTTGACCGGGTGCTGGTGGCGGTCGGAAGAGTCGGCAACACCGCCGGGCTGGGGCTGGATGCCCTGGGCATCAAGCCGGAGGCCAACGGCACCGTGCCGGTTGAGGAAGACCTCAGCGTGCGCTTTCCCAATGTGTTTGCCTGTGGCGATGTGGCCGGGCCGTACCAGTTCACCCACGCCGCCGCCCATCAGGCCTGGTATGCGGCGGTCAACGGCCTGTTTGGTCAATTCAAGCGGTTCCGGGCGGA
>JBFHLR010000028.1:0-22580 GCA_041594735.1 Marinobacter sp. | reverse complement strand
CTCCAGCAGGGCGCCATGATCGCCCGCCAGCAAGTCGGCAAACAGCGCCTGGCCGCGACGGGACAAGGCCTTGGCGAGTCGCATCAGGGTCGCCACCTGGCCACTGGCAATGGCCGCCGTGATTAACGGCCGCAACACAAAGCCTTCGGTGAACAGCCCCAGGGTGGCCAGTTCGTCCAGTTCCGAGTCCTCCAACCGGCCCGCCAGGGTCAGTACCAGGTCGGCCCGGTTTTCCTGAATCGCGGTACGTACAAAGGCCTCCAGGATACTGCCCCCCATTTTCAGGCCGGTATTGGCAACGATGGCCTGAAAGTCCGCATTCATCGCCTCCACCAACGGCAGGGTGTGCGCCATCAGCGCCTCGTCGTAGGCGGCCCGTATCAGGTGCTCCAGCGTGGACCGGTTGCGCAATGCCGCCAGGTGGACAACGATACGGCGATGGCTGGTTTTCAACGTCCCCAGGGCTCGCAGTACCGGCCCCCACAGGCCATTTTGGTCGGCGAACTCGATCAGCTCATTGAGCACCGTCGGATCCTGCGACAACACCTGGTTGGCAATGCGTGATTTCAGGTCCCGGCCAACCTGGTCCATCACCCACAGCAACAACGGCCAGGCACTCCTGTCCGCCGCGCCTGCGAGGATGATGCGGTTTAACCGGTCATTGTCGATCAGCCGGATGATGTCTCCGAGCTTTTCCGGCTGTTCCATGTAGAACGCCAGCCGCAACAGCGCCACGTCATCCTGGATCAGTGTCAGGCTCTCCCGGATCGCCGGCGGCGTCAGCACATCGGCCAGCTGGCCGGCCTGAAGGTAGCATTGGCGCTGCACCAGAATGGCCGCCGACGCCGCCAGTTGGTCTGGCGCTATGTGGGCCACCAGCGCGCGCAGTACCCTCGGATCGGCCTGCAAGGTGGTGTCCGCGAGGAACTCCGCCGGCAGGCCACGGGCCAGGCGACCCACCAGGATGGGGTTCAGGAACGGCAACAGCCGTGCGGTCAACAGCGGCCCCAGCTCCAGCGCCAGGCGGGATGCCTTGCCACGGGGCAGAAAACGGGCGGCCTTGGCCAGCCGACGGAACATTGGCCCGTGCACCTGGGCCAATTCATCCAGCGCTTCGTAGCGCAGAGCCCGGATATCCTCGGCACTGACGTCACCAGCGCGGCACCACTGCGGATCCAATGGACCAACCACCGCCGCCAGCTTGTCCAGCTCGGCCTGGCATTGCAGTTTAGCGATCATCCGAGGCCCCTTCCGTGCCGTTGGCGGGTTTGCGGCCAGGCAGGCGTAACGCCAATCGCCCCAGCAGCGACATACGCTGTCGGGCCCGACCCAGTTCCGCCTCGATCTCCCGCGCCTGCTGCTGCCGGCGCGCCTGCGCCTGGCTGCGAACCACCTGGGAAAAGTCAGCATCAGGTGACGTCCTGACGCCCCGGTCATTGTGTCTGAAAGTCATGGCCCACCTTTTTTATTCGGTTTGTTGTCTGTGTGCTGCCCATAGTTTATTTTAGTTTCGTGATCGAAGTCACATGGACCCAGGAAAGAACAACAAAAACCTCAACGAGCTCGATATGCCAAACCACCGTAACGGGGAGCAGTACCCCGCCGTGGCCGATACCGCACGCAACGGATTGAACCGCTCCCTCGTCGGACGCCTCGCCAATACTGGCCTGCGCACCGCCACCCAGCTCTACAGCGATGTCGAGACCCGGGTTCTTCAGGTCATCAAGGACAAGCTTGAAGGCGTTGAGGCTCATTCCTTCCAATCCGGCGACGCCGACCACTGCGCAGGACCGATTCCGCTGCAGGTGCTGCGTCCCGACGTTTCTCTGCTGTTGGCCGATCTGCATCAGCGCTCCATCCACCAAACCCGCGAAACGGCCCAGGATGACTTGTTGCGGGCACTGATCCTGCAGCTGACCCCCGACGAACTCAGGGTACTGGCGCTTATGTCCGATGGTGAGCTTCATCCAGCCTGCCATCTGGAGGCGGTTGGCCGGCTCGGAAAAACCGTGTACCGTGCCCGTAGTTACCTGAGCCGTACAGCCCAGGAATCGGGTCTGATGCTGCCGCAATGGGCGCCAACCTATCTGCAGCACCTGCTGTCGCTCGGCCTGCTGAAGGCCGGCCCCGAACTGAAGCCAGAACAAACCCGATACGAAACCATCGAGAATGGCCTTGAGGTGCGTTCGGTGGTGGCGGAACTGGACGCGGCCGCCAGCTTGAAGCCGCGCTTTCAACGGTTCTCCCTGGGTTTGTCCGACCTCGGCGACTGGTTCTGGCAGGCTTCGCTCGCGGCAAGGGAGTCGCGCTAGCCCTTTCCCCCGTTTAACCGTGTAGTTGGACCCCCAAGCAATGATGGAAGCTGTACTCAAGGAGTTTCTGGATAATCTCTGGTTATACCTATCGATGCCGATGATCAGCGGCATGGTGGGCTATGTGACCAACGTGATTGCCATCAAGATGATGTTCCAGCCGCTGGAGTTCATCGGCAAGCCGCCATTGCTGGGCTGGCAAGGCATCATTCCCCGTCGGGCGGCGAAGATGGCGGCAATATCCGTGGAGACCATCACCTCGCACCTGATTACCCAGGAGGAGATTTTCGCCCGCCTCGACGCCGACAAGGTGGCCGACGTGCTCGAACCCGCACTCAATGACATCATCGATGACATCGTCGACCAGGTGATGCTGGAGTACGAGCCGGGCTTCTGGGAGGCCATGCCCCAGCTGGTGAAACGCAAGATCTACCAACGGGTGAAACGGGATGCGCCCAGGCTGATCAACGACATCATGGGCCAACTCAAGATCAATATCTCTCAGATGTACGATCTGGAAGATATGGTGGTCACCAAGCTCTGCCAGGACAAGGGCCTGCTCAACAAGATCTTTCAGGAAGTCGGCGCGGCGGAGTTCCGCTTCATCGGCCGTTCCGGGTTCTACTTCGGGCTGATGTTCGGCCTGGTGCAGATGCTGGTCTGGCTCTGCTTCCAGCAGGGCTGGTTGCTACCGGCGTTCGGGCTACTGGTAGGCTACGCCACCAACGCCATCGCGCTGCAGATGATCTTCAACCCCAAGGAGCCGGTGCGGTTCGGCCCCATCGCCTTCCAGGGCCTGTTTATGAAGCGTCAGCAGGAAGTCGCCCGGGACTATGGCCGCCTGGTGTCGTCCTACGTGCTGACCCCGGCCAACATCGTCGAAGGCATTCTCAAGGGCCCCTACTCCGACAAAGTCTTCGACATGATCGGCCGCCACGTGCAACGGGCGGTGGACGAGCAGACCACCATCGCCAAGCCGCTCGTCACCTTTGCCGTGGGCACCCAGACCTACCGCGACATGAAGGCCAGTGCCGTGCAGCGGGTGATCGCCAAGTTGCCAACGACACTGAAACACATCGAGGCCTACGCCGACGAGGCCCTGGACCTGGAAAACACCCTCTCCACCCGCTTGCAGTCGCTCAAGCCGGACGAATTTGAAGCCATGCTACGACCCGCCTTCGAGCAGGATGAGTGGATTCTGATCACGGTGGGAGCCGCTCTCGGGCTGGCGGTCGGGGTGTTCCAGCTGCTGGTGATGTTCAGCTAATAGGTGGGGGCTTTACTTCGAGCCCTGATGGCGGGCGTCCAGCAACAGATTACGGGGGGTCAGGGCGCGCTCGCAAAAGGTTCCCAGCCGCACCGCAAAACCCTGTTCCTGCAGGTACAGGACGTAATCCAGCACCAACCACAGCTCCAGCGGCCGGCGAAACAGGTGACGAACCAGCTCCATTCGGCGCACCCGGGCGTGGCGGCGGTGGCCGTAACGTTCCCAGTGTCCAAAGTCGAGCTGCTGCGGCAAGTCGATGCCCTTGCAGTCGGCCGCCCAGCGGCAGAATCCAGCAAAATCCCCCTGGTTGAGGCCGGTTGGGTGGGAAGGTACCGGCAGGTACTCGTCCCGCCCCCTCAGGTGCCGTTGCAGGCCATCGAAACCCAGGCGCCAGGCGCTCAGCCGGTGCCGCTGTCGACGCTCCCGGCCCGGCGCGGTGACGGTCTCCTGCACCACCAGCCGCAGGTCATCACGACTCAGCCGGCACCGACTGCCTTCTGCGAGCACCCGTTGTGACATGGGCACATGCTCTGGCGCGGCGGTTCGGTGGTAACAACAGGGGACGATGCTGAGTCGGCCCGCGCGGCATGCCACGCCCGTGGTCAGCAATTGTCGATGCAAGTCGCCGCAGGCATGCAGCGCCACCCCATGATCCGCCGCCGGCCAGGCCAGCGCCGGGGCGAGCACGTCCTGCCGCTGCAGGGTGACCGCCGCGCCGCTGTGCCGGGCCAGACGATTACCCTCAGTCACCAGGGCCGCGTCCCACTCCAGGCCGTACACCGAGCCCGCGCCCGCCGCGGCCAGGGTGCGCGCCAGATGACCCTTGCCGCAACACCAGTCCACCACCGCCGGGCCGAACGGCCGCAACGCCGCCGCCATGGCCCCGGCCTGTAACCGCTTGCGACCGGGCATGTCCCGGGCCTGTGCCTCGACAAGCGTGCTGTCGGGGCCGGACAACCTCGGCAACTCGATCAGCCCGGCCCGCTGCCCCAGCGACGGCAGCCAAGCCGACGCCTGTTGGGCAAACCGTGCGGGGTCGTGCTCGTAGCGCTCCACCTCGCTGTTATCGAGCCCATCGAGCCAGGCCTCGAACCCAGGCCATTGCCCGGCCCAGGACGGCGTCGGCGTGGTGAACGGCACCGGTCGCCACAGCGGCTGCAGCGCCACCAACCATCGGTCCAGGGCGTGCCAGCGGGCGGCGAAATCAACGTCGGTCGTATCTAGCATCTAGTGTCCCGCCTGGTTAATTCGCTGATCTACTGAGCCCTTGAGGGCCTTGAGAGCAAGGCGTGGTGGTGAAGGTTTGGTGGTTCCAAATCGAGCCAGCGCAACGCGGCTATCAAGGCCCTCAAGGGCTCCCGAAGGGCGCGCCGCTGAGGCTTCCGGCCGGTGTTGCCAGCCCTTGATGTGGAACCACCACACCGGCGGACTGGCGCCTTGGCCAGAAGCCTCAGCGGCGCGCAGTAGGTCAACGAATTAACCAGGCGGGACACTAGTGTCCCGCCTGAAACCGGTCCGGCCGGAAGGCGTCCAGCGCCATCGCGGTGGGTTCGCCCTCCACCAGCTGCGCCAGCATTTCGGCGCTGCCGGCGGACAGGGTCCAACCAAAGGTGCCGTGACCGGTGTTGAGAAAGAGATTGGTCCTCGGCCCCCGCCCCAGTATGGCCGGGCCGTCCGGGGTCATCGGACGGAATCCGGTCCAGGCGGCGGCCTGGTCGAGATCGGCGCAACCGGGGAAACGGGCCGCCACGGACTTGCGAATGGTGGCCAGCCGCGCCGCGGGAATGGAACGGCGAAAGTCTGCCAGCTCGACGAAGCCAGTCGCCCGTAAGCGCTCCCCCAGGCGGGTCGATACCACCTTGTAACAGTCATCGTGGACGGTGGAGACCGGCGCCCGCTGTGGCTCAATGATCGGCGCGGTCAGTGAATAGCCCTTGACCGGGTAGATGGGCAGGCGCAGCCCCAGTTCCATCAGCAGCCCCGGCGACCAGCAGCCGGCGCACACCACCGCGGCGTCGATATCCAGGGTCACAGTGCGGCCCTCTGCCGGCCTCAGCATCAGGCCATGCACGCGCTGGCGATCCGCCAGCAGCCGCTCCACCTGCTGCTGAAACAGGAAGCGCACGCCACGTTCCCGGCAAGCCTGGGCCAACGCCTGGGAAAACAAATGGCAATCGCCGGTGCCGTCGGTTTCATAGCGAATGGCACCGTGCAGCGGGCCGTCACCCACCATGCCCGGCTCCAGCTCGCGGACCTCGGCAGGCCCCAACAACCGGTAGGGAATGGCCAGCTCGTCCAGCACCTCGGCGGTGGCACGGTACTCCGCCATCATGGCCGGTGAGCTGGCCAGTTGCAGCAGACCGCGATGGCCCCCATCGAAGGTCAGCGACAGTTCCTGCTCCAGCGCCTCGAAACAGCGCCGACTGAACATGCCCATCCGCAACATGGCCCGCTTGTTGGCGCCATAGACACCGGGGGCATAGGCGAAGCGCAGGCTGGCCAGCAGAAAACGCCAGGTCTCCAGCGACGGCGGCAGCGCCAGCTTCAGCGGACCGTCGCTCTGCAGCAGCCAGGGCAAGGCCTGGCGCACCATCGCCGCCGAGGCCCAGGGATAGACCACCCCGTAGGAGCGTTGGCCGGCATTACCGAAACTGGTTTCCAGGCCGGCGTTGTCGTGACGTTCGATCACCGTGACGTCATGGCCGCGCTTGCGCAGCGCGTAGGCCGTAGTGACACCCACCACGCCGGCGCCTATGACCGCTATGTGCATGCTGACTCACTCCCGCTATGACCCTACCGCCGTTATTGACCTTGCCAAGCTACAAACCTGGCTGACCTGCGGACCTTGCTTTACCGGTTAGCCGTCCAGCCTACCCGGAGACGCCCGGCAGCCGGACTAGGTAGTTGTACTCACCCGCGCCAAGCCACCGGAACGCTGGGTTGGGGTTCGCCGGGGATGCAATGATAAACTATCGCGGTTTCCCGCCCACAGATTAGCAGGCACAGGCCCACCATGAGTCGCACCAAACGCGAAATCCCCGTATTCAACCATCCACTGATTGAAACCCATTGCCATCTCGATTACCTGAAGGACCGGCCGCTGGAGGACACCCTGGCTCAGGCCCAACAGGTCAATGTGGAAAAGCTGATCACCATCGCGGTGGCGCCGGACAACCTGGCCCGGGTTCGGGAACTGAGCCAATTGGCGCCCTGGGTCTACGGCACCCAGGGCATCCACCCCCACGATGCCGAACAGTACAACGATGTCGTGGAGGCGGAAATCCGCACCCACGCCGGCGATGACAAGATCGTCGCCATTGGCGAGATCGGTCTCGATTACTTCTACGACAACGCCGACCGGGCGGTGCAGCGCGAGGTATTTCGTCGCCAGCTGCAGATCGCCTGCGACCACGACCAGCCGGTGGTGATCCACAGCCGCGAGGCGGACGACGACACCATCGCCATCCTGCAGGAGTTCGAGCACAGCCTGAGCCGGCGCGGCGTCATCCACAGCTTCACCTCGGGCCCGGGCCTGGCACGCTATGCCCTCGACCAGGGCTGGTGCCTGGGCTTCAACGGCATCGCCACCTTCAACAAGGCAGAGAACGTACGGGACATCATCCGCATGAGCCCCATCGAGCAGATCCTGCTGGAGACCGACGCCCCCTTCCTGACTCCGGTTCCGTACCGGGGCCGTGAGAACGCGCCCTGCTACATCCCCTTCGTTGCCGAGAAGGTGGCGGAGGTCAAGGCACTGGACATCGAGCGAGTGCTGACCGCCACCTACCACAACAGCCTGCGCACCTTTCATCGCCTGAAATAATGCCCCTGCACTTGCCAGATGAGGACTGGGCCTTATAGTTGTAGGGGAGCCCCAGTCCAACCCCGACCACTATGGCGAGCGGTGGCCCAAGCTTCTCGTAGCCGAGGCTCCAATTTCTCATTGCTGTCACAGGGAACGCGAGACGGACCGATGATAAAGCGCGTGCCAGTCACCAGCCTGCGGGTTGGTATGTACATCACGGACATGAACAACGACTGGGTCCCACACAACACCCGCAATCGACGGGGGTTCCTCCGTGACGATGCCACCATCGACAAGATTCGCCAATTGGGGGTGGAGTACGTCTACATCGACGCCGACCGGGGCCTGGACTGTGCCGATGCCGAGCCAGCGTGGGAGGTGGACCTACGCAGCGAAGCGCTGCTGGAGCGAGCGGGCGAACTGACGCCCAGCCAACCACGGCAACGGCCGTTGGCGGACGAACTGCAAGTCGCCGCCAAGGTTCACGGCGAGGCGCAGACCCTGGTGAATCATGTCATGCAGGACGTCAAACTGGGCCGTGCCATTGATATCGCGCCGTTTAACGAGGTGGCCGAGGAACTGCAGGCGTCGGTACTCCGTAACCCCAATGCCTTGAGCTGCCTGGGCCGGATTCGCCAGAAAGATCGCTACCTGATGGAGCACTCGGTCAACCTGAGCGTGCTGATGTCGCTCTACGGCAGGGGCATGGGACACTCCGCCGATGTACTGAAGCAGACCATTGTCGGCGCCCTGCTCCACGACATCGGCAAGATCCTGACGCCGGAACACATTCTCCACAAGCCCGGACGGCTGACGCTGGACGAGCTGGACATCATGAAAAAGCACGCCAGGGACTCCCGGGACATCCTGCTGGCCACCCAGGGCATTGGTGAGTTGACCGTGCTCACCGCCGCCCAGCACCATGAACGGATGGACGGCAGTGGTTACCCGGAGGGACTGACGGGCGATGAGATTTCCATTTATGGCCGCATGGTGGCCATCGCCGACGTCTACGACGCGCTGACCGCGGACCGGGTTTATCACAAGGGGCTGACCCCCACCCAGGGCCTGAAGAAACTGCTGGAGTGGAGCGGCAGCCATCTGGACCCGGATCTGGTACGCCAGTTCATCCGCTGCATCGGCATTTACCCGGTCGGGTCGCTGGTGTTGCTGGAGAGTGGCCGCCTGGGCGTGGTGATTGAGACCAACGACGACGATCAGCGGCTACCAGTGGTGCGGCTGGTGTACCACACCAAGTTCCATTTGCCGATCCCGACGGAAGTGCTCGATCTCGCCCAGGTCCGCAACCAGGACCGCATTGACCGTGCCGTGAATCCGGCCGATTACGGCATCGACATCCGCAAGCTGATGATCTGACTGGCTGGCATTCGCTGCTTAGCCCAGTGACAGGAACAGCCCCATCAGGATCGGAGAGACGAATGACAGCAGGAAACCAGAAGCTATGGCCACCGGCACACAGGCCAGGCCGCCGCTGCTGCGGATGATGGGCAGGGTAAAGTCCATGGCGGTGGCACCCCCATAGCCGATGGCAAGTGCCGGGCGCTGGGTGATGACCAGGGGAATCAGCGCCAGCGCGATGATCTCCCGCAGCACGTCGTTGAGAAACGCCACCCCCCCCCAGGCCGGCCCCAGAGCGTCGCCAATCACGATGCCAGACAGGGAATACCAGCCAAAACCGGACGCCAACGCCAGGGCCTGGTGCCAGGGCAGCGCCAGCCACGGTGCTACGACCGCGCCCGCCACCAGGGAACTGGCGGCGAGTGCCAGGGCGATGCCCAGCCCCTGCCGGTTCATCAGCAACCGCCTTAACGACAACCCGGCATTGCGCAACTGTAAGCCAATCAGGAATAACAGCAGCATCAGCGCCCAGGTGGCCACCGAATCGACCCAGGTTACCGCCGGCAACAACCACTGTCCCGCCAGTACCCCGGCCACCACCGCGGCCAAAGGTTTCAGCGCTGCCAGGAACAGGCGACGATAACGGGTTACCCCCTGCCCGCCGTCATCCGCCAGCGCCATGGGCTGCCAGGCATGCCAGGCCCGCAGCGCCAGCAGGTTGCAGCACAGCAGCGCCAGCACCAGTATCGCCACTTGCCAGGCCATCTGACCAAGCTGGGGCCAGAGCCCGTCCATTTGCCCCAGTCCCAGGCCGAGCAGCGCCAGGATGAAGTACACCAACGCCTCGACGGTAAGGTGAATGGCGGTCATCAGGGTTCGCTGTTGCAGTTTCAGGGCGAACCCGAGGAACAACGGCGCCAGGATCAGCAGCGCGTCTGTTAACATGAATCGTCCAACGCGGAAAAAGAAGCACCCGGGGTCGCCGGCCCCGAAACAACAGCACCGGGAACGACAGGTTCCGGGGTGTTAGCCGCCGGGATGACCGGGGCTGGGATGACCTGGGCTGGGATGAATGGGGCTGGAATCAGTGCAGTTCCTGGCTGTCGCGGTCCTGCACCAGCACCCAGGGCGCGATGACCACCGCCCAAAGCTCGGCATTGCGGTCATACCAAGACTGAGCCAGCTCCGGCGCTACGTCGCCCACTGAGCCTGCCTGCAGCCAGCTCTCAAACTGCTGCTTGTTGTCCGCCACCAGCTCGGCAGCCACATCCAGCAGGTCCAGCTCAGCCGCAACCCGCACCACATGGCCGCGGGCGTAGTAGGTCTGCAGGTCGTGCCAGCCGATCCGGGAGGTCTCAAGATTCAGTTTGTCCTTCAGCTCATCCCGGGAAAGATGGGGTGACATGGCGTGCCTCTACGATCAATGAGTTCAGGTATCTGTCCGTCCAGCAAATCGGTCAACGGAGCCGGGGCGCCCAGTTTGGCGGGCCTCCACAATGCCTATTATCCCCATTTGGCCAACGTTATTCACCCCTGTGTCGTTGCCAGATCGCCCTGACCGTGTCGGACAGGGTCATCGGATCGAACGGCTTGGCAATGACATCGATGGCGCCCAGCGCCTTGTACGCCTCCACCTCCGAGGGCTGCACCTTGGCGGTCATGAAGGCCACCGGGATGCTGGCCAGCATCGGATTTTTCCTGAGCGCCTGCAGGGTTTCCGGGCCATCGAGCCGGGGCATCATGACATCCAGCAGGATCAGGTCCGGCTGGAAGGCCTCCGCCGAACCCAGCGCCTGTTCTCCCGATTCGCACAACTGCACCTCGAACCCGCCTACCGCCGACAGCGCCAGTTCCGCCACCGCCCGGATATCCGGTTCGTCTTCAACGTACATGATTCGCTTCAGTTCCGTCATAGCTGTTCTTGCTCTCCGTTGGCAGGTTGGATAATTTGCCGGGGCAGGTCCACGTAGAAGGTGGCTCCTCCCCCTGGGGTGTCGCAATAACCGATCACCCCGTCCATTCGTTCCATGAGCTGCTTACTGATGGCCAGGCCCAGTCCGGTGCCGCCCACCTGGCGGGAATCCGAACCGTCCGCCTGGGCAAAGGCGCTGAACAGCCGGTCATGAAAATGCTCCGGCACCCCCTCGCCCCGATCTGCCACGCTCACCCGCACCTGCTCGCCTTGCGAGCTGATCGTCACCTGCACGGTGCCATCGGCTGGCGAGAACTTGATGGCGTTGGACAACAGGTTGGTGATGACCTGGGTAAACCGCTTCGGATCCACCGCAACCACCGTCGCAGACGGGGAAGATTCCAGGACACACTGCACCCCAAAACGCTCCGCGTAGGTGCGGTTGTCCGCCAGGATCCGGGCCAACAGGGGCTCCAACTCCTGACTTTCCAGCGTGATTGGCATCATGCCAGCAACCAGCTTCTCCATGTCGAGAATGTCATTGATCAGATCGGTGAGCCGCTCGCTATTGCGCAAGGCCAGGCCCACCATGTCGCCGGCCTTGGCCGGCAAAGCCCCACCCACGCCCTTGTCAACCATCGACAGCGCCGCCGAGATTGCGGTCAGTGGTGTCCGCAGCTCATGACTGACGGTGGAAACGAACTGCCGTTGCATGGTGGCCAGGCGCTTACGCTCGGTGATGTCCTCGATAATGGACCAGATCAGCCGGCGACCGGAATGGTCCTCAATCAGCATACCGTGCAGGATCACCGGAAAATGGGAGCCGTCCCTGCGCACGTATTCCTTCTCGAAGGGACCGTACTTGCCCTGGGTCAACAGGGTTTCCCGCTGCTGAACATCCTCCGCCTCGTAGCCCGTCGGCGTGATGTCCCAATAACTGAAGCCCTGCAATTCGTTGCGGGAAAAACCAGTCGACTCTACCAAGGCATCGTTGACCTCAACAAAACGCCCCGTTCCAAATTCAATCAGCGCTATACCTACCGGCGACAGCTCGAACAGGCCCCGCAGTCGCGCCTCGCTCTCGGTGAGTTTGAGTTCGGCCGCCTTCCGCTGGCTGATGTCACTGTGGGTACCGCTCATCAACAGCGGCTGGCCATCGTCGGTCCAGCTCATGACCCGCCCCCGGGCCTGGATCCAGACCCAGTCACCGAGCTTGTGGCTCATCCGGAAGGTGACGTCGTAATAGGGCAATTCGCCGGAGAAATGCAGGCGCTGCATCTGCTCAACCCCAACCCAGTCGTCCGGATGTACCAGCCGGCTCCAGGTCTCGATGGACAGCGGCTCCAGCTCGGCCAGACGATAACCGACAATGTCCGCCCAACGTTCGTTCAGAATGACCTCGCCGGTTTGCACGTTCCATTCCCAGGTACCAATATCGGTGGCTTCGATCACCGACTCCAGCCGCCGCTCGCTCTCCCGCTGTTGGCGCTGGACCCGCGATGCCTCCATCAGCTGGCCAACGGTACGGAGCAGGGGGCGCAGTTCCCGGGCCAGGGATTCCAGGTAGCCGTCAGGCCGGTTCGCCAGCCCGAGCATGCCCACCAGGCGATTGCCGTGGTGAATTGGCAATCCGAGGAAGCTATGGATGATGGGATGGCCCTGAGGCACCCCGGCGCTGCGGGGATCCTGAGGCAGGTCATTGGAAAGCACCGACTGCCCGGTGGTGATGACGTGACCAAACAGATTGTCCAGATTGCGGAATTCCAGCCCCTCGGCGATGTTGTCCTCGTAGAAAGCCCTGGAGGCATCATCCCAGGCCAGGTTGGTGATGGTATTGGTCTTGAGATAGGGCTGGCCGTCAGGGTCTTTGAGGATTTCCCCGATAAAACCGTACTCGCTCTGGGTGAATTGCAGGATCTCGTCCAGCAATTCGGCAAAGGCCTGGCGATGATCCGGCCGGTTAATAAAGGTTTCCTGGGCCCGGCTGACGGCCATTTCCACCGCCCGTAACCGGCCCAGGGCGTTATCCACCTCCCAGCGGTCCAGTAGAGCGCCAACCCAGCCCGCCAGCAGGCGGACGAACTGGTAGTCGAAGTCGATGAAGCCGGAGGGAATGCGCGAATCCGGTGACGAGAAGTTCAGCGTGCCATAGAGCCCCCCCCCAACCCTGAGCGGTATGCCGATGTAGCTCTCCAGGCCGAACGCCCGGTAACAGGGATGTTCGGCGTATTCCGACTGGGCCATGCAATCGATGGCCAGGATGCGGTTGGCCTTCAGTGTCAGACTGCAATAGGTACTGGCCAGGCTGAAAGTCTGGCCGTCTTGCTGGGTGTCCTCCGGCGATACCTGCACCTGCACGGTGTAAGTGTCCTGGTCAATGGCGCTAATGATGCCGAACGGCAACCGCAGATACTCGCAGCCCAGGGTCAGCCCTTCCCGCAGACAGGACTGCAGGTCACTGCGGGAGTCGGTCCGAATCGCCGCCAGCGCTTCCAGGGCCCGGTAGTAACGCTGCCGCAGGTTCTTGCCGATTTCCTCTTCGACACAGTCCGCCAGATCCCGCAGGGCCTGACAGTCATTTTCGGGAAAAGCCCGGGGCTGGCTATCGATCACACACAGGGTGCCAATGGGAAAGCCATCTGCGGAGCGCAGAGGCGCACCGGCGTAGAAACGAATCTCCGGCTGACCGGTCACCAGCGGGTTGTCGGCGAACCGGGGATCCTGCAGCGTGTCCTCCACCACAAACACCTCGGGCTGGAGAATGGCATGGCCACAGAAGGAGATATCCCGGGGCGTTTCGCTCGCCTCCAGGCCCTGACGGGATTTGAACCACTGCCGGTTGCGATCCACCAGAGACACCAAGGCAATTTGCACGCCAAAGCCACAACGAGCGATGCGGGTGAGACGGTCAAAGCGCTCGTCCGGCCCGGTATCCAGGAGCCCGGTGGCGTACAGCGACCGCATCCGCTCGACTTCGTTGTCTGGTATTGCTGGTGATCTCACTACTGCCCTCCTGGCTCGGCCGTCCTGGGGTTCCATCACATGAGTTAAAGCGGATCTCGCGCCCTTACTCGCCGGAGTCCGCAGCGTTGGCGAAATCCTCCGGGTCCAGCCCGGCAAAGCGCAACAGCCGCTGACACTCGGCGCTCTCGGCCTGGCCCTGACCGATCATCGAAGCGGCTCGCATGACCACTCGGTCCTGACGGGCGTTCCCCCGCGGCAGAAAATGAATGGCACCAATCAACTCCCGCAGATCCAGTGGCAGTCGCCACACCACCTTGAGCCGGTTTCCACAGGGCTGGGCCCAATCTCCCAAGGCCTGCTCAATACGCTCGTCGTCCAGGCTACCACCGATGTTCAAGAACTGCTGCAAGACACTCAACACCACCAGCTCCCCGGCCCTGCTCAGCAATCCGGCGGTGAACGCCTTGGGCTCGGTCAGCTCAAGCTGGCGGAACATTTGCCGGGCATGATGTCCAACCGCCTCACACTGACGCTGGAAGGCTTCCGCCCGTTCCCGCAAGCGCGGGTCACTGAGAGCATGGGTGGTATCCAGGGCCAAACTCAGGGCCAGATTCAGCGACATCTTGGTGCCAATCAGCTGGATCGCCTCCTCCAGCGTGCCCACCGGTTCACCGGTGGCGCGGTAGGAACTGCCGTTGGCCACATCCAGCAAGCGGGTGGTGAGCCCGGTTTCATCCCGCCAGCGCTCCGCCAGCTGGGCCACATCCAGCGTTTCCGGGCGTTCCAATAAGGTCAGGATTTCGCTGGGCTCCAGGGTGGTGGGCAGCTGAAAATGGCCATTACAGACCGCGGTCAACATCTCATCCAGATCTTCACAAGCCTCCTCCGGCTCTTCCTCCGGAGGAAAAATGGACTTGAGCCGGTCGCGCACCATTTCCACCTTGAACGGCTTGCTGATAAAGCCGCTGATTCGGTGGTGGGCTGCCGCCAGCACCGATTCCCGGTCAGACCGCCCGGAGATCATCAGCACCGGTACCTCACGATCCTGCTGGCGGATATGGCGCACCACCTCCAGCCCGGAACCATCCGGGAGGTTCCAGTCGCAGATTACCAGCTGGAACCGATCCGGCGCCCAGGCCTGCCTGGCTTCGGCAACCGAGCTGACGATACGGGCATCAAACCGGGCGTAAAGGCCCGCCAGGATGGTCTCCAGCAGTTCCGCCATCAGCAGATCGTCCTCCAGAATCAGCGCCTTCATGACGGCGCGGCCTCCTGGCGAGATTCGGGAGCGGGCTTCTGGTACAGGGTAACGCCATTACGCCCCTGGGCCTTGCGGTGGTAGAGGGCCTGGTCGGCAGCCTCCAGGGCGGCATCGGCACTGGCAAATGCCTGCAGCGGGGCGGCTCCGGCGCTCAGGGTGACGCGAAAATCGGCGGCCTGATAGCTGAACACCAGGCCGGAGAACTGATCACAGACATCCTGCAGGATGGCCTGGGCCTTGGCCAACGAACAATCCGGCAGAATGACCACAAACTCTTCACCGCCGTAACGACCGATGACATCGGTTTTACGTAAGCGGTGTCGCAACAGGTTCGCCAGTGCCCGTATCACGGTGTCGCCAGTGGCATGGCCAAAAGTGTCGTTGACTGATTTGAAGTGGTCCAAGTCCACCATGGCCACAGTGGCCTCCATACCTTGGCGGTGACAACGGGCAAATTCCTTGCCCAGCTCCTGTTTGATCATGGAATGCTTGAGCAGCCCGGTCAGGCCGTCCCGTGTTGCCAGCTTGGCCAGTTGACGGGCACGGGCACAGCGGGCCCGCACCGCGTTCAGCAGGTGCCGGTCGGAAATTGGCTTTTCAATGAAATCATCGGCGCCCTGGGCCAGGGCCGCGATCTGTTCACCCTGGTCCTGTTCCGAGGACAGGTACACGATGGGCAGCCCCAGCCATTCCTGCTGAAACCGGATCAGTCGCGCCAAACTGACGCCGGAATAGGAGCCCATGTGGATATCCATCAGCAGCACATCCGGACGGAACTCGGCCAGCTGCAGCACCACGTCGGCCGGCTGGCTGACCGTCACCACCTCCACGCCGCCGGCGCTCAGCACCAGCCGGTAATGCTCCGCCAGCTGTTCGTCATCATCCACAATCATTACCCTGGCACTGGCAAAGTCTTCCCGCTCCTGGTCCAGCTGCTCGATCCGGTCCGCCAGCGCGGTCACATCCACCGGCACCGTGAAGAACCCGCCGGCGCCGGCCTCGGCAATGCGGTAGCGGGTCTCGAAGGATTCCTCCCGGGACAGATAGATCAGTGACCTCTCCGAGCGGGGGGTGCTGCCGGTTTCTGCCTGCATCTGCTCCAGGAAACAGGCATCGACGATGACCGCCGCACGGTTATTTGATCCGGAAATCCGGGCGGCGTGATAGGCGTGGGGGTCCGGGTAGGTGGTCACCGCATAACCGTAGCGGGAGAGTCCGGCGACCACCTCATTGGCGATCCTGGCGTCGGGCTCCACCAGATCAACCCGTTGCCGCACCCCCTCCACCGACTCCACAACCTGATTGTCCAGCACTGGAATCGCACTGGCGCCGGCCTCGGCCGTGAGGAACGCCCTCAGGTCTTCCAGGCTCCGGAGAAAATCCGGGGCCAGGTCCTCGGCGGGCACTTTCCCTTCAATCACCCGTTTGAGCCGGAGTTCCAGTTCCCGCGCCAGTTGCCCCAGGTTCTGAAAACCAAAGGTGCCAGCCGAGCCGGCCAGTCGATGCAGCCACTCATACCCCTCCCTGGCAAGCTCTGCGCTCATCGGCTCCCCGGCGAGCGCACGAAACCGTGCCATGAACTGCTCAAGTTCCAGGGTGACCCGGGTGACAAACTTCGACTTGAGCACTTCGAGTTTTTGCACCACATCCTGGTATCCGCCCTTTGGCATCGAACTCCCCTTGTCTGTTTCTGGCCTGGGCCGCCCCGACCCTGGGAACGGTCTGCTATGTCCACGCCGACCACCTGTTACTTCCACACTGAAGCCTGCTACTTCCACACTACTGTCTGTTACTTCCACACTACTATCTGTTACTTCCACACTATAGTCGCGATTGGCGCCGCTGACGATGGTAGTTGCGGGTGCCGCCACGGGCCTTTAGCCAGCGGCGGCACCAGGCCCGGCAATCATCTCCCGCACCACGTAATGGAGGATACCGCCATGGCGGAAGTAAGTCGCCTCATTGGCGGTGTCTATGCGCGAGATCAACTCGCAGGATTCGCTGCCACCATCGGGATAATGGACTGTCATGGCCAGACTGGCGCCAGGCCGGATGTCGCCCGATAGCCCGGCGATGTCAATGGTTTCATCCCCTGTCAATCTGAGGCTCTGACGGGAAACACCGGCGGGAAACTGCAGCGGCATCACCCCCATGCCGATCAGGTTGGAGCGGTGGATACGCTCGAAGGACTCCGCCACCACCGCCTTGATGCCCAGCAATCGGGTGCCCTTGGCGGCCCAGTCCCGACTGGAGCCGGTGCCATACTCCTTGCCGGCAATCACCACCAGCGGGGTGTGGTCGGCGGCATAGGCCATGGCGGCATCGTAGATTGCCATCTGCCGGCCGCTGGGGACGTGGCGGGTGTAGCCGCCTTCCACATCGTCCAGCATCTCATTGCGAAGGCGGACGTTGGCAAAGGTGCCTCGCATCATCACCCTATGGTTACCGCGGCGGGAGCCATAGGAGTTGAAATCCTTGGGCGCGACGCCCTGCTGCTGCAGGTATTGGCCCGCCGGGCTGTCCGCCTTGATGGAGCCCGCCGGAGAAATGTGGTCGGTGGTAACCGAGTCCCCCAACAGGGCAAGAATGCGGGCACCTGCTATATCCGCGATGGCTTCCGGCGCCGCCCCCATGCCGTCGAAGAAGGGCGGATGCTGAACGTAGGTGGAGTCCTCCGACCATTGGTAGACCTTACTGGCAGGCACCTGGATCGACTGCCAGGTGGCGTCACCGGCAAAGACCTCGCCGTACTCCCGGTGGAACATGTCGGTGTGGACCTTCGCCACCGCCTCGGCGATTTCCTGCTGACTGGGCCAAATGTCCTTCAGGTACACCGGCTTTCCGGCGCTGTCGGTGGCCAGCGGCTCCCGGGTCAGGTCGATTCGCACATTGCCCGCCAGGGCAAAGGCCACCACCAGCGGCGGTGACGCCAGCCAGTTGGTTTTCACCAGGGGGTGCACCCGGCCCTCGAAGTTGCGGTTACCGGACAACACCGAGGCCACCGCCAGATCACCTTGCTCAATGGCCCGCTCGATAGCCTCAGGCAACGGCCCCGAGTTACCGATACAGGTGGTGCAGCCGTAGCCCACCAGGTTGAAGCCGAGCCGGTCCAGCACCTCCTGGTAGCCACTCACCCTGAGGTAGTCGGTCACCACCTTGGAGCCCGGCGCCAACGACGTCTTGACCCAGGGTTTGGTGGTGAGGCCCCGCTGCACCGCTTTTTCCGCCAGCAGGCCGGCGGCCATCATCACACTGGGATTGGAGGTATTGGTGCAGGAGGTAATGGCGGCAATCACCACCGCGCCCGGATCGAGTCGACACTTTTCGCCGTCCAGATCGATGTTCTGGCTGGAGCGGTGGCGATAGCTAGCCTCGACCCCCACCGCGGTCTGGCGCCCTTCCGACATCAGGTTGGCGTCGCTGGCGCCAGCCTCGTCGCCATTCGCGGTTGCCATGACCAGCTCAAACGCCGACCGCATGGCGGTCAGAGCAACCCGGTCCTGGGGCCGTTTGGGGCCGGCCAGGCTGGCCTCCACGCTGCCCATGTCCAGCTCGAGGGTGGCGCTATAGAGCGGGTTGTGTCCCGGTTCTCGCCACAGCCCCTGGGCCTTGGCGTAGGCTTCCACCAACGCCACCTGCTGGGCCTCGCGGCCGGTCAGGCGCAGGTAGCTCAGGGTCTGCTCGTCCACCGGGAAGAAGCCGCAGGTGGCACCATACTCCGGTGCCATGTTGGCGATGGTGGCACGGTCCGCCACCGGCATATCCTTGAGGCCATCCCCATAAAACTCGACAAACTTGCCCACCACGCCGTGCTGGCGCAGCATCTCGGTCACCGTCAGCACCAGGTCGGTGGCGGTAATGCCTTCCCGCAGCTTGCCGGTGATCTTGAAGCCCACCACTTCCGGGATCAGCATCGACACCGGCTGGCCCAGCATGGCGGCTTCCGCCTCAATGCCCCCCACCCCCCAGCCGAGAATGCCGAGACCATTGATCATGGTAGTGTGGGAATCGGTGCCCACCAGGGTGTCGGGGAAGGCGAAGGTCTTACCGTCCTGGTGCCGGGTCCACACCGTCTTGCCCAGGTATTCAAGGTTGACCTGATGGCAGATGCCGGTACCCGGCGGCACCACCCGGAAGTTGGCGAAGGCCTGCTGGCCCCAGCGCAGGAACTCGTAGCGCTCACGATTGCGTTCCATCTCGATGGCGGCGTTGTCCCTGAAGGCGCTGGCGTTGCCAAACTTGTCCACCATCACCGAATGGTCGATCACCAGATCCACCGGCGACAGTGGGTTGATCAGCGCCGGGTCCTTGCCCGCCGCCTGTACCGCCTGGCGCATGGCGGCCAGATCCACCACGCCGGGCACCCCGGTGAAGTCCTGCATCAACACCCGCGCCGGCCGGTACTGGATTTCCGTATCGGAGTGGCGCTGCTCCAGCCACTGCGCCATGGCGTCGAGATGGCGGCGCTCCACACTGTCGCCGTCCTGGTGGCGCAGCAGGTTTTCCAGCAGCACTTTCAGGGAGAACGGCAGCTGGTCGAGCCGGCCCAGAATCTCCGCCGCCTTGGGCAGGCTGAAGTAGTGATAGGTGTGGCCGCCGACGGCTAGCACGGCCCGGGTATCGACAGTGTCCGATGTGGAGCGATGGGTTGCCATGGCGCACGTCCTTTCGGTCCAACAGGATGTATCAGGGGTGCCTGACCGCACCGGCGGTCATTCAATCGCATACTCCACTATTACACCGAATGGGGGCGGAGGAAAATCATTCCGCGTCTTGCCGCGATTGATCCGCTGACTGGGCTTATCATTCACGCACCGTCAGTGCTGGCGGTCACCGTACAATTGCGCGTACAGGCCCTGGCGGGCGATCAGTTCGTCGTGCCGGCCTTCCTCGATGATGCGGCCGTCCTCGAACACATACGCCCGGTCGGCCTGTTTAACCGCACTGAGCCGGTGGGCGATGATCAGGGTGGTGCGCTGGCGCAGGAAATCCTGCAGTTCCCGATGCAGCTGGTATTCGGTTTCCGCATCCAGCGCCGAGGTGGCCTCGTCGAGGATGACGATGGAGGGGTCGGACAGCACCATGCGGGCGATGGCCAGGCGCTGACGCTGACCCCCGGACAGCCGCACGCCCTGACGCCCGACCCGGGTGTCCAGCTGCGCCGGCATGGCCGCCACGGTAGCATCCAGCTGGGCCACCTTGAGCGCTTGCCACAACTCGGCGTCCGGTTTCGGCCGTCCGAGAGTCAGGTTCTGGCGAATGGTGTCGTTAAACAGCGCCGGGTGCTGCAACACGGTGGCTACGTGCTCCCGCAGGCAAGGCAGGCCGATGCGCTGCACCGGCACACCGCCAATCAGCACCTGGCCGCGATGGGGGGTATACATGCCCAGCAACACCTGCACCAGAGTGGACTTGCCTCCGCCGCTGGCACCCACCACCGCAACCTTCTCGCCCGGCTCCAGGTGCAGGTTGATGCCCCGCAACACCTGCTCGCCCTCGCCGTAGCCGAAATGGATATCCCGCAGGGTCAGGCTGACGGTGTGACGGTCCTTGAACGGGTTTTCCAGCGGCGGATAGCGGGGTTCCTCCTCCAACGCCAGTAACCGGTTGACCCGGAACAGCGCGGCGTTAGCGGCGTAGTAAGCGTACTGCATGCTGAGGATTTCCTGCACCGGGGTGAGCATGAACCACAGGTAGCCAAAGATGGCGAACATCATGCCGATGCTCAGGTCACTGAGCAGTACGGTAACCATGGCGGCGGCGCGAAACACATCGACACCGAACTGGAACAGGGCGAAGCTGGCGCGGCTGGCGGCGTCACTGCGCCATTCGAACTGCACGGCGTGGTCGCGGACCTGACGCGCCCGCGCCACCAGTTGACGAAGGTAGTGGCCTTCCCGGTTGGCGGCGCGCAGCTGGTGGATGGCATCGAGGGTTTCGGTGAGATCGCCCTGAAACTCCTCATAGGCGGCGTTCTCCTTGCGTTTGAGCTCCTTCACCCGCTTGCCGATGACCATGGTGGAGAAGATCACCAGAGGGTTGAACAGCAGAATCAGCAGCGCCAGCTGCCAGTGCACCCACAGCAGGATCAGCGCCGTGCCCAGCACAGTCAGGCTGGCCACCAGGAAGCGGCTGATGGTGGTACCGATAAACTGGTCGATGGCATCCAGGTCGGTGACAAAGTGGCTGCTCACCGCCCCGGAGCCCAGAGTCTCGTACTCCGCCATCGACACCCGTTGCATGCGGGCCAGCAGCCGGGAGCGGATGCGGAACACCACGTCCTTGGAGATCTTGGAGAACTCCCGCGACTGCAACACATTGAAGCCCAGCGCCAGCACGCGCAACAGCAGTGCCAACACCACCATGGCGCCGATGTAGAGCACCGGCTGCTGCCAGCTTGCCGGCAACAGCCGATCCATCACCGGCAGCACCGGTCCGGCCTGCCCCAGCAGCACCTCGTCCACCAGCACCGGCAACAGCAGCGGCAGCGGCACGCTCACCAGCGTCGCCAGCACCGCCAACAGGTTAGCCCTGACCAGCCGCGGCCGGTGCTTCAGCGCGAGGCTGGCGATGGCCCGCCAGCGGTAGCCCGACGTCGGCTGCTGCGCCTGCCGGTTTGGCTCTACCCGCAGTTTGGTATTCAAATGATAACCACCTTTGCTGTCTGCCTGGCTAACACCCGCGCCCACCTCCGCCGGGCTTCGGCTCCCTAACCGTCAGTCTAACGTAGGGCACTGGCAAATTCGCCCCATGGCGTGGCCCCGCTAGCCATAAAATTCTGGCGTAGCCGCAAATGCCCCTGATGCAACCCCAGCATCGGTCAACGACCTGCTGTTGTCGGCTACCAAGTGGCCGTTCACCACATTTGGCTCAGCTCGCATTTTTGCGCGCCAACGCTGGCGGCCCTGCAGACCTTCTGCAATGATGAAAGCCATCAGCGGCCTAGTGCCGTTCACTGACTAACCCGACGACCCCAACACCACCGTGAAACACGACTGTCATTATCACCCGGCCGAACCAGCCAAGTGGCACTGTACCGAGTGCCAAATCCATTACTGCAGCCGCTGTATGCCGGATGCCGACAGCCACCGCAAACACGGCCGCTGCCCCAAATGCAATCGGGTCATGCGTTACCTGGGGTCGGCCACCGAAGCGGTGCCATTCTGGAACCGACTGGGGGATTTTTTCCGGTATCCGTTCCATCTGGACCCGCTGCTGGTGATCGCCATCTGCACCCTGGTGCCGCTGGTGCTGTCCGCCAACCTGATTGGCCTGGCCGTCAGCCTGCTACTGTTTCTGGCCCTGCTCAAATACACCTATGCGGTCATTAACCACACTGCCGACGGCCACATGCGGCCGCCGCCGCTGGCGGTGGCCTTCTCCGGCGAGGGCTTTGCCATCGCGGTGCAGCAACTGCTGGTGTTCGTCCTGCTGGGGGCGCTGATCGGTGCCGCCGGTTTTGTCGGCGGGCCCTTGCTGGCATTTGTGGCCCTGGCGCTGGTGGTGTTGACCCTGCCGGCCAGCATCATGGTGCTGGCGATGGAACGGTCGGTGGGGGCTGC
The DNA here is from genome assembly GCA_041594735.1 of Marinobacter sp. GTDB lineage: Bacteria > Pseudomonadota > Gammaproteobacteria > Pseudomonadales > Oleiphilaceae > Marinobacter. Next base: position 138 of record JBFHLR010000028.1, on the reverse strand, counting down.
GGTCAATCCGCTCCATCTGATGACGCTGATTTCCCGCATCGGCTGGCCCTATTTCCTGCTGTACGGCTACCTGGTGCTGCTGACGCTGGCGTCGGGGGCCGCCCAGGAGTTTGCCCTGCAGCACTTCGACACCTGGAT
>JBFHLR010000027.1:0-22901 GCA_041594735.1 Marinobacter sp. | reverse complement strand
CGGCATACCGCGGATGGCGGTCACCGACGACACCGTGACCAGGTGACCGTGGTTCTGGGCGCGGAAAATTTCCATGGCCGCTTCCATCTGCGCCAGCGCGGAGACGAAATTGGTCTCGGCGGTCTGTCGGTTGGTGCGGAACTTACCCATCCCCAGCGGCTGGCCCTTGCCGATGCCGGCATTGACGATGATGCGGTCCAGGCTGCCAAGCTCCTCGTGCAGGGCGTGGAACACCTCGAACACCTGGTCATGGTCGTCCACGTCCAACGCCCGCACACAGATGGTCAGACCCGGGTGGGCCTGGAGAAGTTCCGCCCGCAGTCCTTCCAGCTGCTCCAGACGCCGCGCGCACAACGCCAGGTTATCGCCACGGGCGGCAAATTCCCGCGCCATACCGGCGCCGAGGCCGGAACTGGCGCCGGTGATCAGAATATTGCTCATGGGGGATGCTCCTTGCCCCGCAGCGCCTCAGAACCAGAGCTGCGGACTGGTCGGTTGGGTGTCCTGGGAAGGGCCGCGATCGGCATCGCCATCGTGACGGTGTTCCTCGGCGGCCACCCGGGTGAGGCGTTCACCGATGAGGCGGGGCAGGCCATCGCCCTGATCCACCGCCAGTTCCACCGCCTGGCGCTGGAGTTCCACGTTCGGCATGTCGTCCCGCAGGCGGGCCAGGCGCGTTGAGACCGCCTGCCACAGGCGATCGCGATCCGCATCGCTGTAGTTCTCTTTCGGGCGATGCACTTCCAGCCAGATCTCGTTGCCACTGACGCCAATCTTCACCGGCTGGTGGATGACTTGCACCGAGGTACCGTTGGCAACCTGGCCCGCCAGATAACTGATGTCTTCGTTATACATCCGGAAACAACCGTGACTGACCTGCATACCCACACCAAAACGCTTGTTGGTGCCGTGGATCAGATAGCCTGATTCGCTCAGCAACAGGGCAAAGGGTCCCAGGGGATTGTCAGGGCCCGGCGGAATCATCGGCGGCAGGTAGTCGCCGGACGCGGCGTATTCGGCGCGAATGCTCTTGGGCGGATACCAGGCCGGCGCTTTCAGGCTCATGGTGACAGTGGCGTTGGTGAGCGGCGAGGGGTTCTCCTCAGTGCCGACACCCACCGGGTAGACCTCAACGCCGCCATCGTGGAAATAGTACAGGCGGTACTCCGCCAGGTTCACCACGATGCCATCACGCTCGGTTTCCGGCAGCACATACTGCTGTGGCAGGGTGATGGAGGTGCCTTCACCGGGCAGCCACGGGTCCACCCCCGGATTGGCCTTGACCAGCTCCAGGTAGCCCAGGCTGAGGCGATTGCCAAGCTCGGCAAAGGTATCCTCATAGCGGGTCCGGTGTGCCTTGAGGTTTCCGGCGATGTCGCCATCGAGACTCAGCAGCGGCACCCGGCGCTCGACCGTAGCCGGCTCGCTGCCGCCGGCATCGGCCAGCGTCAGGCCGCCGGGCATCAGCAGCAGGACCAGGCTGAATGCAATCCAGTGTTGTTTCAACGCCATTATCACCTTGTCTGGAGGGCGACCCAAGCCCTCGTTCGCGTATGTCCTGACGGTCTAGTGTCCCATCTGGGTTGACCAGACCGTTACCGCCGCCAGTACCAGGAACAGGGCACTGGCACCAATGCGGGCGGTCGCCAGCGGCAACCGGGCCATCAGCCATTTACCGGCCATGATAACCGGTACGTTGGCTGCAAGCATACCAACGGTGGTGCCGACAATCACCCACCACGTCTCGGTGAAGCGGGCCGCCAACACCACCGTGGCGATCTGGGTCTTATCGCCGATCTCCGCCAGGAAAAACAGCACCGTGGTGGCGAGAAAGGCCCCCAGGCCCAGGAAGCCGGAGTCTTCATTGTCGTCCTTATCGGGGATCAGGAGCCACAAGGCAATGGCGACAAAACTGACGGTAAGGATCCAGGGCAGCCAGGCCTGCGGCAACCAGCTGGCCACCCAGGCGCCGAGCCACGCCGACAGGGCATGATTGAGCAGGGTCGCCACCAGAATACCCAGGATGATCGGCGTGCGCCGGGCAAACCGGCCAACCAGGAACAGCGACAGCAGTTGGGTCTTGTCGCCGATCTCGGCAATGAAGACCGCCAGTGAAGACGCGAGAAAAGCTTCCATCAGAACACTCCAGGGCGGAACACCAGACATGAGACAGCGCCATCCTCCGCCCACGGCAGATGGTACTGTCCCAGGTCTTGCCAATCCCCGCCGCAACTGGCGCGTGGACGTAATGGCCATGGAGATGAGCTCCAAGTATGTTGACCATTACCCGCCGACCAGGGCCGGCAGAGGCTACTCCCCCGAGAGGGCCAATAGTGTAACGGCGCCGCCGGCGTGAACGCAATCACCCCTACATCCGCCACACCTGCAGGATGGCCTGGGCCGCGATCACCGCCACCCACCACCAGGCGGTGTGGAAGGCGGATAACGCGGACAGGCCTCCGGGCGCTTACTGCTGACGTTCCGCGTTTACCATGATTTGCTGGAACACCTGCAGTGCGCATTCGATTTCGTCATCACCGATGCCGGCCAGCATCTCCTCCCGCAGCGCCTGAGCGCGGTCGTTCAGGTCGTCCATGAAGCGTTCGCCGGATTCTGTCAGGAACAGCCGCCGGGCGCGGCGGTCGTGCTGGCAGGGTCGACGCTCAATCAGCCCCTGCTCCTCCAGGCTGTCGAGCAGACGCACCAGGGTGGGATTCTCGATTGCCATCAGGCTGGCCAGCTCACGCTGGGTCAGGCCCTCGCCGCCCTTCTGCAGGTAGACCATGGTGGTCCAGCGCGCCTGGGTGACCCCCAGATCCTTCAGCCGTTCGTCCAGCAGCTTACGCCAGCGGCGGGTAACTCGGGCGACAGCAAAGGGAAACTGGTCTCTCATAGGGTGGTACTCCGCAACACCAAATTTATTGGAATTCAAAACGATTGATTCACTAATAGTAAGCTAATTATTGTCATGAAAACAGAATGGCCCGCTCGTCCGGCATCCGCATTTACCGAAAGCACGCCGCCTGGCAAGGGCCGGGGCGCCGGCGTTTGACATTGTTTTACATTAAGGCGACGTAACCCACGCCACTGCGTCGAAGCGGTACCATGAAGCGATTCTCTGGGGTGGGGAGCCCTGTATCTGCCGAATCAACGAGCCGAGCGACATGAAGAAAACGGAATGGCCCATCCGGTGGGATCTGCTGCTGCGCTACCGCCTGATTGAAATCATTGCTCTCTGGGAAGGGCGACTCACCACCAACCATATCTGTCATGGATTTGGCATTGGTCGCCAGCAGGCATCCAAGGACATCAACATGTACCTGCGGGACGTGGCACCGGGCAACCTGGATTACGATCGCCACCGTAAGGGCTATGTTCCCTCCGCCGCTTTCAAGCCGGTGGTCACCGCAGGCGAAGCCGGCGAATACCTGGAACTGATGAGTCGCCATGACAGCCTGAGCCAGACCTTCGAGTCTCTCGATATCCGCCTGCCGGCCAGCGCCGTGGTGCGCCTGCCCAGCCATCAGGGCAACCCGGAAGTTGTGCGGGCGGTCGTCGCCGCCACCCGCCAGGGCCGCAAGCTGGCCCTCGATTATGCCTCCCTGCGGCAACCGCAGACGGAGAGCTGCGTGCTGTCGCCCCACACCCTGGTGTGCAGTGGCAGCCAGTGGTTCGCTCGGGGCTGGTGCGACCGTCAACAACAGTACCGGGATTTCCAGCTCACCCGCTTCCGCGGCACCCCGCAACTACTGACCGAGCGGGCGAGCCGCAAAGCCCTGCAGGACCAGCAATGGAACCGCGCCATCACCCTGGTGTTCCGCCCGGACCGCCGCCTGACCGAGCATCAGCAGGCCGTCGTGGCGCAGGATTACGGCATGGTGGACCAGCGGCTGAGGCTGCCCACCCGCGCCGCCTTGCGCTCACACATTCTCCGGCAACTGGGACTCCCGGAAACCGGCGTGTCCGTGGACCCGCTCCACGTTCCCCTGGAACTGGTCGACAGCGCCGATGCGGCGCAGGCGCCGCACGCAGACACGCTGCGGGCACCTCAGCCCGCGCCCTGCTAGGAAGCGCCCCGATGCTGATCGCGCCAGGCCAGCAGTTCCCGCGCCCACTGGCGGGCGCGATCGCCACGCTGGTGCAGGGCCAGGCCCACTTCCCGGACATCAGGATGGTCAAACCTCAGCCGCAGTCGGTAGCGGGATCGGGCGCCCTCCATTTCCCGGGCATCCACCTCCACCGATACCAACTGATCCGCCGACATTAGCTGGTAGCGGTTTGGCCAGATCAGTGCCAGCCGACCGCTGCGATCATCTGCTACCACCAATACGTTGGATCGCCACTGCCGCGACACCTCAAAACCGCGGGCGACAAGCGTCTGTAATGTGCGATCCGTGCGTGTCTGCCGGAACCAGATCAGGCCTGCCACCAACAGCACCACTACCACCAGAACCCAGAGCATGTTACTCATTAACCGCGACTCCCTTTAGCCACCAACCAACCATCCCATCACCGCCAACCCAGTGGATCATCATGACCATCGCCGCCTGCTTCACTTTAGCACTGCCCGCCTTCGTCCTGCTGCTCGGCAACCCCGTCATGGCGGCCGATTGCCAGCGGCCTGCGCAGTCCATCGCCGCCATTCAGGGCAATGGCCCACACTCCTCACGGGTTGGCGAGCAGGTTACCGTGGAAGGCATTGTAACCTTTGATGCTACCCAACCAGGCGGCCTGGGAGGTTTTTTTCTGCAACAGCCAGACGCCGATACCGACGCCGACCCAGCCACCTCCGAGGCCCTGTTTGTCTACACCGACCGGCTGACACCGCAACCAGGGCAGCGGGTGCGGGTTACCGGCACGGTGAAGGAATACCATGGGCTCACCGAACTCACCTCGGTCACTGCCGCGATCCCCTGCGGTCACGCGCGCTTGCCGGAGCCGGTGCCGCTGTCACTGCCCTGGCCTGGACCATCGGCGCCCGAAGCGCTGGAAGGCATGCGGGTCACCGTGACCTCACCCCTGGTGGTGATCGATCACTTCGACCTGCATCGCTACGGCGCCCTGACCCTGGCACCGGCCTTACAACCGGTGCCGACCCAGGTGCTGCCCCCCGGCCCGGAGGCCATGACCCTCCACCGGCAGCAACAGCAACAGCGTCTGCTGCTGGACGATGGCCGCCGCCAGCCGTACCCAACACCCACGCCTTATCCCCCCGGGGGCTTGAGCCTTGCACAGTCGGTGCGGGCCGGCACCGAGGTCACGGAACTCACGGGTGTGCTGGACTACCGCTACGGCGAGTGGCGCCTGCACCCCGAAGCCATGCCGCGTTTCCGCGACACCAATCCGCGTCAGCCGGCCCCGGTTCATCCCGGCGCCAACTCGGTTCGGGTGGTCACCCTCAATCTGGGCAACTTCTTCAACGGCGACTCGGGGAGTTTTGCCGGTTCCCGTGGCGCCCGCAATCAGGCCCAGCTGACCCGCCAGACCCGGCGACTGGTGGCCGCGCTGACCGAGGCCGAGGCCGATATCGCAGCGGTCGCGGAAATCGAAAACGACGGCTACGGCCCCGACAGCGCCCTCGCCGAACTGACCCGGGCGCTGGGCCCGGAATGGCGCTACATCCGGCGTCGGGACAGTGACGGCAACGACGCCATCCGGGTGGCGCTGCTGTACCGCCACAGCCGGGTACAACCGGTTGGCGCCGCGCAATCGCCGCCAGCTGATTCGCCCCTGCGTCGGGGCCGTCCGCCGCTGCTGCAGCATTTTCAGCCCGGCTCCGGCGGGGCCCCGGTTGCCGTCGTTGTCGTTCATTTCAAATCGAAGAGCTGTCGCAACGCCCGAGGCGAGCAACGGGACCAGCAGGACGGTCAGGGCTGTTTTGCACCGCGCCGCCTGGCCGCGGCCGAGGCGCTCAGCGATTGGCTGGCGACCGTCGTTCACCCCCCAGGCCATGCCGGCACTCTGATCACCGGCGATCTCAACAGTTACGCCCAGGAACAACCGCTGCAACGGTTGGCCCAGGCCGGTTACACCAACCTGCTGTCGGCCGGCCAGAACCACGCCAGCAGTTTTCGCTTTCGCGGCCGCAACGGCACCCTCGATTACAGCCTGGCCGACACCCAGCTGCAGCCCAGGGTGCGCCAGGCCAGCATTTGGGCCATCAACGCCGATGAGCCCCGGGCGCTGGGGTTCGATTCAGGACTCGAAACGGGCCCTCAGGTGCCGTCCGGCACCGGTACCGTGCCCTGGCGCAGTTCCGACCATGACCCGGTCATCACCGATCTGGATCTGTCGCCCTAATCGGCCATTCCCGCCGACCACCCGGGCCGGTGCCTCGAACTTGCCCACAACACCCACCCACCCGGGCGCAGCAGCCAACGCCAGCCCGCCGTACAGCTGTACACTAAAACGGTAACCGATGTATGAGGTGAAACCGTGACTGTACCGACTCCCAACCTATGGCCCCTGGCGCGCACCGGCCACCGCTGGCTGCAACAGAGCAAGCGCCGCGAAGCGCTCGTGGACCAACACCGTATGATTTGGCTGGAACGGGGCCAGCCGGGACCGGGACGTCCAACCGTGGTGCTAATGCACGGATTCGCCGCCATGAAGGAAAACTGGGGACTGTGGCTCCTCCACCTGCCCCGGCATTGGCACATCCTGGTGCCCGACCTGCCCGGTTTCGGTGAGAGTGATTACCGTGCCGACGCCAGCTACCGCTATGAAACCCAGGCCGCCCGCCTGCGCAACTGGCTCAGCGACCTGCATCTGGACAACGTCCACCTGGTGGGCAGTTCCATGGGCGGTGCCATCGCCACCATTCTGGCCCACAAACTGCAGCCCGCGGCCCGTTCGCTGACCGTGTTGAACAGCGCGGGCATTCCCGAACACGCCGAGGTCGACATTGAGGCACCGTTTGAATCCGACCGGGACGCCGTGCTGATTCCGGATTCCCTGACAGCGGTCTACCGCATGTTCAATTCGGTAGGCAACGGCAAGCCCAACCCCAGCTCCGTGGCAATCGCCGGGCTACTGGGCCCGGACCTGGTCAAGCGCGCCACCGCCCATAGGCACATCTTCGCGGATATGGTGGCCGATGGTCTGGCCCCGGCCCGCTACCTGCCCCACCAGACCATTCCGCTGCAAGTGCAATGGGGTGATCGGGATGTCATCACGCCCACTCGCTGTGTGGACTACTACCGTCGCGTCACGCCGCATGCCGATATCCACCTGTTCCGCGGCGTCGGGCATTTGCCCATGATGGAAGTGCCACGCCGGTCCGCCCAGGCATTAATTGAGTTCGTTCACCGCCATCAACACTGACCCGTTGGGGCCAAAGTGACGCCGGCGCGGAATTGGCCTGCGCATCCCATTGACCCGTCAGTGGAGTCATGGGGTGAAACGACTGTTCACGTCATAATCAGGTGGACGCTGTAAAGCGCCGGTGCCCCTCGGGGGCGCCCCGTTTGCCGACACAATAAGAATAGAATTTAACGAGGATACACACATGCGAGCCTCAGCATCTCAGGCCCAGGACCTCGGCTTGCCAGCAATCTACCTGCACCTGCTGGCGGAATTGTTACGCACGCTCAATGTCGACGAGCGCGCCCTGCTGTTACGGGTGGGGCTCGATCCCGCCCGCCTGCAGTCCACCGAGCTGCGGGTTAGCCAGTCTCAGGCCAGTGAGTTCGTCACCCGCGCCATCATCGAGAGCGGGGAACCCGGCCTGGGCATCATGCTGGCCAACGAGATGAAGCTACCCCTGCATGGCGCGCTGGGCATCGCGGTGATGAGCAGCGACAACCTGGGGCAGGCGCTGGAGCTGGTTTCCCGATTCCTGATGCTTCGAGCCCCGCACCTGAGGGTGATCCAGCGCCAGGAAGGCAGCAAGGTGGTCTTTCGCATGGAGTGTGACGTCGATCTGGGCCCGCTGCAGGGATTCCTGCTCGATGCCATCCTGTTCGGCTGCGCCACCATGGGCACCCAGCTGCTGGGCAGTGCGCCCCTCAGCAGGGCCGAGATCCGCCGACGCAGCAACGAGCCCAGCTACTTTCATCGCTTCCGGAACCAGATCGCGGTCCCGGTCCGCTACAATCAGAACGAGGACGCCTTCGCGCTGCCGCTGTCCGAACTCGACGCCCCCATCCGTTTCAGCGACGTGCAACTGGCCGCCTCGTCCCGGGCGGAATGCGAGGAGGCGCTACAACAACTGACCGAAGACGCCAGTTTTGCCAGTCGGGTGCGCCGGGTCATTGAAACCAGCCACCCCTTCCCGCCCAAGCTGGCACAAGTGGCCAATACCCTGTTTGTGTCCGAACGCACCCTGAAACGACGCCTGCAGGAAGAAGGCTGCAGTTTCCAGCAGCTGGTGGATGACGTGCGACTCGAACGGGCAGGGGACTTGCTGGAAAACACCGGCCTGAACCTGAGCCAGATTGCCGATTCCCTGGGCTACGCCGACGCCGCCAACTTCACCCGCGCCTTCAAGCGCTGGACTGGAGTCAGCCCCAGCCACTATCGCAGCCAGAGCAAGGACACCCCGGCACCGATCCAGGAACCCCGCCAGGCCACATCCGTGTGAGCCTGGACACCGTCGGCTAGTCGATGCCGACGATCTTGTGCATCTGCAGGGTCAAACGCCACTGGGGATGGGCGAGACAATAGTCCGTCGCCCTGCGAGTATTGACCTCCTTGACCGCGTCCGGCCCAGATTCCGGCAGCGCCGGCGAAGCCATGGGCGACAGGAAAAAGTGGCCGGCGGCCATGTCGGCAAACCGCTCCGGCGGCGCCAGCGGCTGCGGATAAACCAGCTTGAGTTCATCACAGCGATCAATCACCAGTTCGGCATCGGCCTTGGGACTGACACACAGCCAGTCGATACCCGCCGGCGCCGGCAGGGTGCCGTTGGTTTCCACCCCCACTTCGAAGCCGGCGCGATGAAACGCCTCGATCAACGGCTCGTCCAACTGTAGCAGCGGCTCACCGCCGGTGCAGACCACATAGGGACGGCCACCGGCGTCGGGCCATAAGGCCGCGATATGAGCCGCCAACGCCTCGGCGGTCTCGAAGCGGCCGCCATGCTGACCGTCGGTGCCTACAAAGTCGGTGTCACAGAAGTTGCACACCGCCCGGGCCCGGTCCTTTTCCCGCCCGGTCCACAAGTTGCATTTGCTGAAGCGGCAGAACACCGCCGCCCGACCCGCCTGCGCACCCTCGCCCTGGAGGGTGTAGAAGGCCTCTTTGACCTTGTACATCAGGCGTCCTCTTCGTAGGGCAGCGGGTCCTGGAGACCATGGGCGGCGAAGGCCTCACGGCGCTCGACGCAGGAGCCGCAGCGGCCACAGGCCTTGGCGCGGCCGTTGTAGCAGGTCCAGGTCTGGCTATACTCCAGCCCCATGGCCAGCCCCTCACCGAGGATTTCCGTCTTGTTGGCACGAATGAACGGTGCCGCGATGGCCACCGGCTGGTAGTTGGCGATGCGGCAGACCGCGTCCATTTTTTCCACGAACTCGGGGCGACAATCCGGGTAAATGGCGTGATCGCCACCGTGGGCCCCGAACCACACGGCCTGGGCTTCCACCGTCACCGCGTAACCGGTGGCTAACGACAACAGGATCATGTTGCGGTTGGGTACCACCGTGGCTTTCATGCTGTCCTCTTCGTAGTGACCCTCCGGCACGTCCACATCGCTGGTCAGGGCCGAGCCCGCCATCACTTCATTCAGCGCGCGAATGTCGATCACCTTATGGGGAATGCCCAGGTCCCGGCACACGCGGCTGGCACACTCCAGTTCCCTGACGTGGCGCTGACCATAATCGAACGACAGGGCATGTACCCGGTGACCTTCGGCGATGGCTTTATGCAACAGGGTGAAGGAATCCATGCCCCCTGAATAGATTACAACGACGGTGTCTGTCATGAATGCCTCATGGTGATAACGGCGACTGTCCCGACCACTCGGGACCACAACAATGAATCGGTGTGCATATTGTAACAGTGGAATGGCAGGATAGGGTTCGCGTCTCTTTGACAGGACGGTTACACTCTGGAAACGGCTCACCAAGAAAAACTATAGCGAATGAAAACCGACAACAGCCCGGCATTTATTGATTTCGAGGCCTCAAGTCTGGACCTGATTGCCAGCTACCCCATCGAAGTCGGCGTCTGCCTGCCCGACGGCACCCTGCAGTCCTGGCTGGTTCGACCCCATGTCATCTGGAAAGACTGGTCGGACAGCGCCGAACGCGTCCACGGCATCAGCCGGGCCACTCTGGAGCGGGACGGCAGAGCCGTGCGGGACGTCGCTTACGAGCTCAATCAGTTACTCGGCGGCCCAATTTTCTGCGACGCCTGGTCCTTTGACAGCTTCTGGCTGCACCGGCTGTATCGGGCCGCCAACCTGACCCCTACGTTCCAACTGGAGTCGGTGTCCAGCCTGCTCAGCCCCGAGCAGGTACAGCGCTGGTCCGCCACCCGCCAGGAGGTCATCCGGCGCCTGGCACTGCCGATCCATCGCGCCGCCAACGATGCCCTGATCCTGCGGGAAACCTGGTGCCAGCTTAACCGCCAGCCACTGGATGAAAGCCGCAAACCGGGACACAGCCGCCTGGCCTAGTGTCCCGTCTGGTTAATTCGCTGATGCGCCGAAGCGAGTCCAGCCAAAGTCCACGGTGAGGAATCACTTCGAGCAATCCGAGATAAAAAAAAACGCAGCCTGGCGGCTGCGTCAAAATAGGAGAGATCCATTCAACGACTTCACGGATAGTTGAGAAGCCGTCGCGGATTGCACAACGTAAAACACGTGACAGGACGAATTATGGGTAAGCCCGCCGCTGCCGTCTGTAGGGGTTTGCCGAAGCCCGCCAACCAGACCGGACCCCAACGACGCATGGAGCCGAGGCAGAAGGAACTGGAGCAAAAACCGAAATGAACCAGGTCGCGGTGAGTAGAAATGCCCACTTGCAAACCCACACTCAAGCGATACACTGGCGACAGTGCCGAATCCCCGAATCCACCTTAACGCCGAGCCAAACGCAATGCCGAACTCGATGACTCATCAACTCACAGCCCGTTGCGAGAGCTGCCACAACCGGCAGATTGCACGCGCTTTGGTGGTAGTCCGCTAGCGGCTTTCGGTCTTTCCCGGGAGCCTTTGAGCGACCGGGTCTGGTTCTCCCCAACAAGCCCCGGTCCCAGAGCCCGGGGTTTATTGTTTTTGCAGCAGCAAAACGACAAGGAGAACACCATGAGAAGACAACCGAATTCCCGGCCAGGCAAGCCGTCGCCGCAGCAGCGTCCGAGCACCCTCAAACGCCCGGGCCAACTGCCGCTGCTGGATGCCATCTGCAAGAAGCTGAACCAAAGAGTCAATCTGGACGACGAGCAGCGGGTGCTGGGCGTGTATGAGCGGGGCTGGATCTTCAAGGGCGTGCTGAGCAGTCTGGAGGGCGCCGAGGCCCGCTATGTCCGGGCACTGGCCACCAAATACAACTCCTGGATCGCCCGCCAGGTGGCCTGAGTGCAGGCCGGCCGGAACCGGCGATCACCCTGGCCGGGCAATGGTCAGTGAACGGCCGGCGCCTCAGTGGCGCCGGCGCAGCCCCCCTTTCAACATGGCCGCCTCACCGCCGTGAACCATGGCGTAGTTGTTGATGACATCCAGAATTTTCTCCTGGGAATAGGGCTTAACCACATAACCGTTGGCACCGGCGCTGATGGCTTTCTGGATACTCTCAATAGAATCATCGGCGGTCACCAGCACGATGTGCTGAGCCGGATTGGTCTTTTTGAACTCCGCCATCAGTTCATGGCCGTTACCGTCGGGCAAGCCGAGATCCAGCATGATGATCTGATAGCTGTCGGCGGCGAAGGCGGCTCGGGCGCCAGCAGCATCCGCGGCCTCCCGGACCCTGGTTGCTCCGGCCTGGTACAGCATGTCCCGGAGCAGCTCCCTCATCGTGGGCTCATCCTCGACAACCATCACTCGCAAATTTTCCATAAAACCTTCCTCTATCGTGTACGAATACCAGCCGGCCCTCCTACATTGGATCGCCCTCATGGCGTCGCGGTATGTTGAGGGGCTCAGGCGCGTCCTCGGCTTTCGATTCCTGGCCTGGTCTGGCGGCTGCATCGCCTCGTTGATCCGGAAGCGGCGCATGCTCTTGACTCAGGATATTACTGATACTGATCGCCGTGGTGTACAGGGAAATTGAGACAATTAACAGTATGGGCTGGACAAAAGCCACAAATCCCGGGACTTCCTGATTGCCAACGATGCTCAGGATCAGGATGATGGCCGGGCCCAGCACCACAAACATCGTAACGGCAATAAAAAAGACAATGCGTTCCTTGAAGCGCCCAAGGTCCCGCTCCGTCACCAGCCCCAGCACGAACTTGCCAATCGCCAATCCCCCCAGGATCGCTGCCGCGATACTCAGATCCGGCCTCAGCAGCACATCTTCCAGTTTACCGTCCCACAACCGCTGCATCACGATGGCCAGGAACGGGAACAGTACGAACAGTACATCGGCGTAGGTACCGTACATCATACCAAGGGATCGGACTTCGTGAGGTGAGTTGTTTTCGGTCATTGTCCTGGTTTCCTGTGGTTGTTGCCCTGGCGCATAGTCGTTGCTTGAGTGCATAGTCGTTGCTCGGGTGCATAGTCGTTGCTCGGGTGCATAGTCGTTGTTCGGGTGCATAGTCGTTGCTCGGGTGCATAGTCATTGTTCGGGTGCATAGTCGTTGCTCTGCCGAGCCATCACGCCTGCGCTTGCCCGGTCTGCAAGGCCCGATCAATCAGCTGGTCGAGTCGCTCCAGATGTTGCTCGACCTCCGCCCAATCCACCGTGGGCTGTTTCAGGCTGCGCTCGAGAACGCCAGCTTGTTCGGTCATCAACGGATAGCCCATGGCGCCCGCCGTCCCCTTTATCTGATGCGCCTGGTGACGCAGAGGGTCTGCTTCCCGACGCTGTAACGCCGACCGCATTGCCTGCTTGCGCCCGCCCAGGCCGGCCAGAAACTGGTCCACCAGTTCCTGAATGCCTACGGTCTCCGCCGCGTACCCGCCGACGCCCCCGGCGGCTTCCAGGTAGCGGTCCAGTAGCCCTACCAGGTGTTCCTGGTCGATGGGTTTGGTCAGCACGCCCTCGCAACCGGCGTCCATCAGGGCATCGATTTCACGCTGATCACCGGCGGTAAAGGCCACAATCGGGCGACGGAAGCCGGCCTGCCGTAACAACCGCGTGGCATCCACGCCGTCCATGCCCGGCATGTGACGATCCATCAGCACCAGATGCACCGACTTGCTCAATGCCTGCTGCACCGCCGCCTCGCCGTTGCCAACCGCGATCACTTCCAGGTCCAGCCGTCCCAGCATTCGCTCCACCAAGCGCCGGTTATCCTCATTGTCCTCGGCCACCAGCACCACGCCCCGGTAACGCCGGTCGCCATAGCTGGAGTCCTCACCCGACGAACGCAGATAGCGCCCCAACACCTCATAGAAACGCAGTTTATCGATGGGCTTGGCCAGGTGCTCGGTAAAACCGGCGGCCTTGTAATCTTCTATATCCTCCGCCATCACATTGGCGGTGAGGGCAATGATGGGCACATTGATGCCCGCCTCCCGCAGAGCCACGGCGGCGTCCCGACCGTTCATCACCGGCATCTGGATGTCCATCAGGATCAGGTCGAATTTCTCATGGGTCGCCAGATCCAGCGCCTCCGCGCCATTGGACACGTGGCTCAGCTCGGCACCCGTGCGCGCCACCAACAGGGACACCAGTTTGCGATTCACCTCGTTGTCTTCCGCACAGAGAATACGGCCCTGCAGTTTGGGGGCCACCACCATGGGCAGTTGACGGCGACGCTGGGTGAATTCGGAGGCATCCCGCAGGAAGTGCACCCCCTCCAGGCTGCCGGTTGCAATGGACACTTCGAAGTCGCTGCCTTCGCCGTAGGTGCTGTTCACCACAATGCTGCCCCCCAGCAGCTCCGCCAAGCGCTTGGAAATGCTCAGCCCCAGGCCAGTACCACCGTACTGGCGGGCAATGCTGGCACTGCCCTGAGCGAAGGGGTCGAACAGGCGCTGCAGTTGTTCCGGTTTCATGCCGATGCCGGTATCCACCACCCGGGCGATCAGGCGGCGAGCGTCCCGATCGCAACGAATGGCGACGGAAATGGCGCCCTGCTGGGTAAACTTGATGGCGTTGCCGCACAGGTTGATGATGATCTGACGGAAGCGGGTGGGGTCGGTGTAGATGGTTTCCGGTAACGGGAATTCACAGGCGATGGAGAACTCCAGCCCCTTCTCCCGGGCCCGGGGCTCGAAGAAGGCGCGCAGCTCATCGAGCATTTCCGGCAGATTGACGCTGACGATATCCACGTCGAGTTTGTTGGCGTCGATCTTGGAGTGATCGAGGATGTCGTTGACCAGATCCAGCAAATGGCGACCACTGCGCACCACGGTCTCGGCACTATTGCGTTTCTCGGCCTCATCCAGATCTGGGTCCAGCAGGGTTTCACCGTAGCCGATGATGGCCGCCAGCGGGGTACGGATTTCGTGGCTCATGTTGGCCAGGAACTGGCTCTTGGCGGCGGCGGAACTGTGCGCCAGCTCCTTGTCCAGCCGCTCCTGTTCGCGCTCTTTCTCGATCTGATGCCGCTGGTGCCGTTCGGTGGCGTCGATGCAAGTGCCTTCCAGGTGCTGGGGATAACCCTCGGCGTCGTACACCGTGTGCAGGGAAATGGTCGCCCAGCGATCCGCTCCGCGCTGGTCCACGTAGCGGGCCTCGACCCCCTTGATCGCACCATGCTCCTGTAACTGACGCTCCACCCAGCTGCGAATGCGGGCCTCCCCGAAACACAACGCCAGCACATCCGGACTGCGCCGAATCATGTCTTGCCTGCTGGCAAACCCCATCAGCTCCGCCATGGCCGGATTGGCGGTGATAAAACGGCGGTCCAGGGACATCTGGAACACCCCTTCCACCGCATTGTCAAACAGTGACCGGTACTGGCGCAGGCTGGCCAGGGCCTGCTCGCTCCAGTTCAACGCTTCTCCCTGCACCAGCTTGATACGATCCGCCAGGGCAAACGAAAACAGGATCACCTGGCCGGTCAGCCCGATCTGGGCGGCGTTACCGGTGCCGATGTTCAGCGGCAACATCCCGATCACCGTCAGGGCATACACCGCGAAGCCGGTGACGGCTACAGTCCAGGCGTAGAAGTAGGCCTTCGCCGCCGGGTTGTAATGGCGCCAGGACAGGTAGCTGATGGCGATCATGATGATACTGAGCAGAATGGTAAGCAGTACGCTCCATTCCATCCCTAGCCGATAGGGCATCAACAGTGCCAGCACAAAGCTGATGGCGACGCCCCACAGGCTGAGCCGCAGCACCTGATCCAGATCCGGCGAACGCTTACGGGTCTCAAGCAGCTCCCTGGCCATCAGCAAGCTGAAGAACCAGTTAGCGAACACCATCAGGTGCAGATATTGTTTGTGCAGGAACCAGGGTCGGTCGCCGAACAGCTGGATGCCATGAACCTGTTCGGTGAAGATGAAAACAACGGCGCTCACCAGATACAGCACGTAGTAGACATTACTGGGCTCTCGCACCGACACCGCCACAAACACGTTGTAGGCGAGGATACCCAGAACGGCCCCCAGCAGCAGACCGCGAAATACCTCGTCGATGGAGACCTTCTCGATATAGCGGCCCGGATGCCACAAGGTGATGGGCAGGCGCAGGGTGTTCTCACTGGTAATACGCAGGTAGAGCTGGGTTTCACTGCCCCGGGGCAGGGTCAACCGGAAGGTGGGGTTGGGCACCGCCAGATCCCGCTCCGACCAGGGCACGTCGTAGCCGCCCTGGCGCTCGCTGACCACCACACCGTTGCGGACCACAAACAGGGTGACGTCATCCACCAGCGGCAGGGCCAGTTCCATGATCCAGTCCTGGTTCGGGCTGCTGGCCGAGGTTCGCAGGTCGTAGCGAATCCAGTAGGCCGAATCGGTGTAGCCGACATTGAAGACGCCGTTCTGATGTTGGGTGAAGGCATCCTGGCTCAGGTTGCGTACCCGCCTCAGGTTCAATTGCCCGTCCGCGTCCTCCAGGTACCAGAGGCACTGGCCCAGATCGTAGGATTCCCGGTTGCTTTGCAGTAACAATGACTGGTCGGAACAGGCTGCGCCGGCGGCCGCAGGCAGCGCCGCTACAAGGACCCATGCCCACAGCAACAGCCGTACCAGACCAGCAGTGAACTCCCGATAATGCAAAATGTGATCTCCGCGCGGGCAGGCGCCTGGAATATTCTCTAATGTTAACGCCTGTGGTGGGACGCTTGTTATTATTGGTGACCGTCAACACTGTCATCTTGGGCCCTTTCCCCAGATTCACTTTAGCGTGTTATTCCTACTTTTACACCTCAGAGGCGTTGTAAATGAAATCCTTACCTTGGTGTCTGGCGCTGTCCGGCCTCGCGCTGTTGCTGACGGGTTGCGGCGATGACAGTTCCCATGGCGCGTTCAACCCGGCTGACGATGTTGACCTGGTGTTCTCCACCTTTGATCTGGCCGATCAGGAAGGGCTGCCGGCGACGCTTGCCCACACCCGCTTTCACGACTTTTACCGCGGCATCGAGCCGCTGGACGATGCCGACACCGACGCCGAGGACATGGCAACTGAGTTGCGCGGGCTGATTGATCAGGTCATGGGTACGGTGGCAACCGCCAGTGGTGACAACTACCGCAAGGCCCGCAACCCGCTCGACCTGATGAATCAGGTGCTCGCCTCCGGGGAAGTTAGCAATTTTGCCAGCGGCCGTCGCTACATCAGCGACCGCATCGCCGCAGGGGAGCCGGGCACCTACAATTCCCGCGCCAACGGCGCCCTGATCCGCTTTATTGACCAGGCGGCAACCAACGCCGGCGCGGCGCGGCCGGACCGGGAATGGCAATACCAAACCCTGGCCTGGACCTACGCCCCGGACGATCCGGACGGCAATGCCGGTTATGAAAAGGTATTTCGTACCATTCAGTACATTGCCAGGGATGACGAAGGCGCCGATCCAGGCAGCCTGCCGGAACTGGTCAGCCTGTTGGCCGGGAGCCAGTTCGACGCCAACAATTTCGTCGTCCAGGGCTACAACCCGCCGGAGTACGCCAACGTCAGTTTCGCCACCCGAACCCTCGGTAGCCTTGAATTTCGCCAGGAGTTCATTGGCGAGCAAACCGACACGCTGTTCGTCAGCCGGTCCGACGAGGACGCCGCGCCGGATTGCCTGCGGGCGGAACTGGACTACCCCATGGCAACGCTGCGGGTCTACACCTCTACCGATGAACCTGCGCAGATCGAGCAAGACGGTGCGTTCGTCGACAATCCGCAGCACTGCGCTTTCCAGCAGTCCGGCGATGAGAGCACCCGCTACGATACCGTGGCCATTGCCGAGCGTCAGTGATCGCGGGAACCGTCCAGTTGCCAGCGTGCGATAAAGCCTTTTTTGCGGTCGATCATGCGCTCGTAGGCCGAGATCATGATGTCGGCATGGGGGGATTGCGCCAGTCTCAGGGTTTCAATTCGCCGCTCGAGCTGGGCCACTTCGTCGTTGAGCCGACGATGAACATGGGAGCGGACACTGTCGTGCTGATCCAGCTGCACGGAGCGACGCTCTTTATCTTCAGGAGAGTCTGAGGGTTGCGAGGCCATTTTCTCGTCCATTGAGTCGTGTCCTGTCCTTGGGCGCGGCCGGAAAAGCCGTTGATCCTGGCCACACCATACCGCCAGTATAGCAGCTCACCTGTAACAACCAGGGAGTCGGCCGCAGATATGCTGGCGCAATTTTGCACATTTCCAGCCCCGCTGACAACATGAGTGAACGGGGCGTCACTAATTCAGCACGCCTCCGCCGAAACGACCCTGCTATAGTTCGAAACATCGTGAGTTCGATACATCGTGAGTTCGACAGATCATGGGCTATACAGATCACCAGTTCTGTCGAGCGTGAGTTCCATAGATCGATAACTCTACAGGTTGATCGTTCAGTGGAAACCATCGAAAACCCGATCGACTGCGCCGACGACTGTTGCGCCAGCCACCACAGCCACCGGCCGAAGCATGCCTCATGGAGTGAACAAAATGAACCAGACCTCAGTCGCGGACACCCTTCGCGAATACCTGTCGCTGCTGGAGTTGCTGGACGATGCCTACTGGGAAGCCGGCACCATCCAGCACAAGGATATGCTGTATGACATCATCAGTATCTTCAGCCAGGAAGTGGCGGAGCTGAACAAACTCAGCGTCATGGACCACCACTACCCCTACGAGGTGATCACCGAGGGCATTCGCCGGGTGATCCCCAAACTGGAACGGCTGGACGACCTGCGGGAAGACATCATCCAAAGGACCCAGACCCTGACCGACTTCCGCGACATCCTGTCGTCGGTGCAGGGCATTCTGGAGGCCCAGCTGGACACCGTCTGAGTGCCCGCCAGGCCAACGGCACGGGCTCAGGCCAGCGCCATGGGCCGTTCCGCCTCCGGTATCAACGGGAACTCCCGGCACACGGTGTAGACGAATTTCGCCAGCGCCGGTATGTGGTGAGCCACGATAGGCAGGCCGGTGTTCAGCAGGCTCACCGAGATATCCCGGCCGGCATCGGCCCAACACAGTTTGTTGATCAGCCCCAGGTGGCCAAATGCCGACCGGCTCTGCGGCCCCCAAATGCCCACGGGATTGCCCCCCAGCATCATGCCGGCACTGAATCGCATCGGCACCATCAGGGTACGGTCCAGCTGCAGCGAGCCGAACTGCTGAATGGCGCGTCGCACGGTGATTTCGGAGCAGATGCGCTTGCCTTCCCAGACGCCACCGTTGAGCATCATCTGGAAGAAGCGGCCCATTTCCTCGGCGGTACCGCAAAGGTTGCCCGCCGGTATGACCGCCGCCTGGAAGCGGGGATCATTGACCACGTCCTCCACCGTCAGGATGTCGCCACCCAGGGCCCGTTTCACCACCCAGGACACCGGGAAGGTTGGCCGTGGGCCGGTGGCGTAGGTCTGGGCCAGGTGGTCCAGCTCGGTCTGATCGATCCCGTAGGTGAACCAGCGCATGCCCATGGGCTTGCGCAGGAAATGATCGAGGAAGATGTCGATGGAGTCCCCCGTCACCTTTTCCAGCACCCGCTGCAACACGTAACCGCCGGTGATGGCGTGATAGGCCAGCTTGGCGCCGTCCACTTCCACCGGCTTCGCCTCACACAGCAGGCGCCAGATTTCGTCCTTGTCCCACAGCACGTCGATGGGGGTGTCCTTGGGAATGGCGGGGATGCCGCCGCGATGGGACAGCACCTGGTGAATGGTGATGGTACGCTTGCCATTACGGGCAAACTCCGGGCAATAGTAGGACACCGGATCCATCAGGTTGACCAGGCCGCGTTCCGCCAGCATGTGCATCAGCAGGGCGGTGACCGCCTTGGAGGCGGAGAAAAAACAGATCGGGGTGGCGGTGGTCATGGCCACCTTGGGAGTGTCGGCGCTATCGCCAGGACCATTGCCATGGGCATGGCCAATCGCCCGGTGGATCACCTGTTCACCGCGATGCCGAACGGACAGCTGGATACCCGGGTGAACTCCGGTGCGGTAAAGGTTCTCGACACTGCTCCAGATGCTGTCGACCGACTCCTTGCTGACCCCCACGGCGGCTGGATTTTCGCCCTCCAGATCAAAATGGCTGACGGTACTCAAATCACTGGGCACGGCACAGGTGTGCAGGGCTCGCCGGGCAAGTTGTTTCATTCGTAACACCTTGATTATCACTGTCGTTATCGTTTGAATTCTCTATCATTCTAGCTGCCACCTTCGAGCACATTGGCCGCAATGCGCCCCGGTGCGTGTCAACCCTTACACAGTGCAGGATATCCAGCATGCTCGGGTACGGAATTGCCCTCATCACCATCGTCGCCATCTCGTTCTACGGTCTGTTCATTTACCCCCGCCACCGGACCCGGCGCATCGCCCGCCGGCCCTTTCCCGAGTCCTGGCAGTGTTATCTGGACACGCACATGGTGCTGTACCGGCGACTGCCCGCACAGCGGCGCTCGCGGCTGCACCGCGACATCCTGGTGCTGCTGGACCGGGCCACCTTCTATGGCTGTGCCGGCTTGCAGCTGAACGACACCCACAAGGTACTGATCGCGGCCCATGGTGCGCTGCTGGTCAACGGACTGTCGCCGGACTATTACCCGCAACTGCGGGCCATTCTGGTGTATCCCGGCGCCTATCGCGTTCACGAGCAGGTGCAGGATGGCGAGATACTGAGCCACAGCGAGGAGGAGCGGCTCGGCGAATCCTGGCACAGTGGCCGGCTGGTGCTGTCCTGGGACACCCTGGCGACAGAAGCCGCGGCCGCCGATGGCCGCAGCAACGTCGGTTTGCATGAATTTGCCCACCAGCTCGACCAGATCGACGGCGCTTCCGATGGTGCCCCACCCCTGGCCTCGACGGCCCAGGCCCAAGACTGGCAGTCGGCTTTCAGCGACGCCTGGCAGCGACGCCAGCGGCAACCGGACGACGACAGCATTATCGACGAGTACGGCACCGAGTCACCGGCGGAGTTCTTCGCCGTGGTCACCGAGGCGTTCTTCCTCCAACCGCTGGCATTGGCCCGGCAGGAACCAGAGCTGTATCGCTGCCTGGTCCAGTTCTACCAACTGAACCCGGGGGAATGGCCCGGAATACCGGGTGCCGTGGCTTGACAGAATAAACGTGATAGTTAATTATGTTTTGAGTGCTGACCCATCCACCGCCAGACCCAACGTGACGAATCCCATGTCAAAACTGTTTGCGCAAGCCATGGCCCTGCTGGCCGGCAGCCTTTTCCTTGTCGGCTGCGACCAGAGACCTGATGCCGCCACCGTGATCCGCTACGCCAGCACGGCGCTGCCAGCGGACACGGAGCTGGCCGAGATCTATCAACGATCCTGCCAGGCCTGCCACGGCCAGGGTAACTCCGCCGCCCCGCTCACCGGGGACGAGGCGGCGTGGCGGCCACGGCTGGCCCAGGGCATGGACACCCTGATCGAACACGTGGTGGCGGGCTTCGGCGGCATGCCGCCCTATGGCCTGTGCATGGACTGCAACGTCGATGACTTCGAACAGCTCATCCACTTCATGTCCCGCTACCCTGACAGCCCTTAGCCCGAACCGTCCTGAACCTAAACAGCCCTGAATCCCGACCGACACGAGACCACCATGGCCAATCGTCGCGAATTTCTGCAGACCCTCATTGCCGCCGCTGCGGCGGCCTCGCTGCCGGCGCTGACGGCCAGCGCCACCGGCACTGGCCGCCGCCTGCCCTGGAAAAACTGGTCGGGCTGTCAGATCAGCCACCCCGCACAGCGGCTGGCGCCCGCCTCCGTCGCCGAACTGCAGGAACAGGTGCGGGCCGCCCGCGGAACGATTCGCGCGGTCGGCTCCGGGCACTCGTTCTCACCCCTGGTGCCCACCGACGATACCCTGATCTCCCTCAACCGTCTCAGCGGCGTCATCAGCCATGACGACGCCCGCCAGCAAGCCACCATTGGCGCCGGCACCCGCCTGGGCGCCCTGGGGGAGCCGCTGGAAGCACGCAACCAGGCCCTGATCAACATGCCGGACATCGACCAGCAGACCCTGGCCGGCTCCCTCGCCACCGCCACCCACGGTACCGGAGCCGGGCTGCAATGCCTGTCCGCCAGCATTGAGGCACTGACCCTGGTGACCGCCGCCGGTGAGCAGGTGCGGTGCAGCCGGGAACATAATGCCGAGCTGTTCCAGGCCGCCCGTGTCAACCTCGGCGCGTTGGGCATCGTCACCAACGTTACCCTGCAGAACACCCGGCCCTACCGCCTCAAGCGGGTCTCCCAGTGGCTACCCATCGAGGACATCCTGGCCACGGCCCAGGACAACGCGGACCGCTACCGCAACTTCGAGTTCTTCTACATCCCGTTCTCCGGCATGGGGTTGCACGACACCCACGAGCTTAGCGACGAGCCCATTTCCAGCACCGAGCAGTTTGACCAGAACGACGGTGCCCGGGACCTGCAGCAAGTACGGGATCTGCTGAGCTGGTCGCCGGTGCTGCGCCGGATGGTACTCAGGGGCATCCTCAGCACCATCGACCGGGAAACCAAAGTGGCGGCGTCCTGGCAGAACTACACCAGCGCCCGTAATGTCCGCTTCAATGAGATGGAATACCACCTGCCGCGGGAGGACGGGCTGCAGGCGCTGCAAGAGGTACGGGAACGGCTGGAGAACCATTTCCCGGAGGTGTTTTTTCCACTGGAAGTCCGTTTCGTCAAAGGCGACGACATCTGGCTGAGCCCGTTCTACCGGCGCGACACCATCTCCATTGCCGTACACCGCTACTTCGAGGAGGACTACCAGCCGCTGTTCGACGCGGTGGAGCCGATCCTGCGCAAGTACGGTGGTCGCCCTCACTGGGGCAAACTCAACCGGCTGACCGCCACCGACTTCGCCGCCCTCTATCCGCACTGGGCGGACTTCAAGGCGATCCGTCAGCAGCTGGATCCCGGCGGCCGTTTCCTCAATCCCTACCTGCGGGAGTTGTTTGCCTGATGTCCCACAGCGAAGCCTTTCGTCGCAGCCGACGCCGATTCCTGCTGGGCGGCACCGCCCTCGGCCTGGCCGGGGCCAGCGCCTGGCTCAAACCGGCCGCCGTTGGCGAACACCACAGCGACTATTTTCAGGCCCTGAGTACCGCGCTGGCGGCCCATAACCAGTACCGGCCGCTGCTGATTGTCGATGAGCAACGGCTGTTGGCCAATCTGGACACCCTGACCGGGCGGCTGGCGGGTCAGTACCACTACCGCATAGTGGCCAAGTCGCTGCCCTCGGTGGAACTGCT
>JBFHLR010000026.1:0-23737 GCA_041594735.1 Marinobacter sp. | reverse complement strand
TGGGGCAACATACAGGTCACTGATCTCCCGGCGGGCGGTAAAAACGATTTCTGGGTTCATCCTGACCGGATTATGGGTCCGCTGGCTGGGGTTGCCCTGCTCTTCGCTACGGACCAGCCGAAGCATGTTGCACTCCTCATCGTGTGAGGGGTAACTCAAGGTCACCTTCATCACGAATCGGTCCAATTGCGCCTCCGGTAACGGGTAGGTGCCTTCCTGCTCGATGGGGTTTTGGGTGGCCAGTACCAGGAACAGTTTGGGCATCGCATGGCTGGTGCCAGCCACGGTGATTTGCCGTTCTTCCATGGCCTCGAGG
This sequence comes from Marinobacter sp., assembly GCA_041594735.1. GTDB lineage: Bacteria > Pseudomonadota > Gammaproteobacteria > Pseudomonadales > Oleiphilaceae > Marinobacter. The sequence continues at coordinate 23,421 of JBFHLR010000026.1, read as the reverse complement.
AGAGCGGCCTGTACCTTGGCCGGGGCGCGGTTGATTTCATCCGCCAGAATCAGGTTGCCAAACAGTGGGCCGGGTTCAAACCGCAGCGCTGGCTGGTTGCCGTCCTGCTGCAGAATTTCTGTGCCGGTCAGGTCCGAAGGCAGCAGGTCCGGTGTGAACTGGATCCGCCGCATACGGGCTTCCAGGCAGCTGGCCAAGGTCTTTACGGTGCGGGTCTTGGCGAGCCCCGGCAGGCCTTCCAGTAGCACGTGGCCATCGGCCAGCAGTGCCAGCAGGAGCTGTTCCACCAGCTCCGGCTGGCCCAGAATCCGAGCGCTGACCTGGGCCCGTAGCTTGGTCAGTTCCTGCCGTGGGTTCATGCGACTTCCTCGTCTTGCGGTGCAACGGTCAGCTGGCGGCGGCTCGATTGGAGCCGCCGCCTCGGTGTCACTCGTAGCTCATGAACTGTTCCATGACCTGATCGATGGTGAATGACGCCGGCCGCTGCCGCGGCGGGTAGTTCTTGAAGGTTTGCAGGAACTGCTTGATCCGGATCACTCCGGGGATGCCACGGGCCTGAATCTTACGGTCGTACCAATGGTTGTACATGTTGGAATCGGTGTCGGCGCGTTCAAACGGATCCTGGCGCAGATTAAACAGCTTGGGAATACGCAGCTTGACGAATGGGTCGCGCCAGACCGCAAACTGGCGCGCTCGCTGTTCGGCAAACACCAGCTTCCAGTCGCCATCCCGTAGCGCGATGATATCGCCGTCATCACTGGCGTAAACAAACTGGTTCCGGGGGGCTTCAGTCTCCTCGCCGGTCAGGTAGGGCAGGAAGTTGTAACCATCCAGATGGACGTTGAAAGACTTGCCGTCAGCACGATGCCCGTTGAGCAGCTGCGTTTTGATATCCGCTTCGCCGGCGGCCGCCATCAGCGTTGGCACCCAGTCGAGGTGGGACATGATTTCGTTGGAAATCGCGTTGGCCGGGATCTGGCCGGGCCAGCGCACCAGCGCGGGCACCCGGAAACCGCCTTCCCAGTTGGTGTTCTTCTCGCCCCGGAACGGGGTGATACCGGCATCGGGCCACTCATTGAAATGCACGCCATTGTCGGTGGTGTAGATCACAATGGTGTTCTCGCTGATACCGAGTTCATCCAGCTTGTTGAGCAGCTGGCCGACGTGGCCGTCGTGTTCCACCATGCCATCGTTGTAGAAACCCTGACCCGACAGGCCTTCGACCTCGTCTTTAATGTGGGTGAAGTAGTGCATCCGGGTTGAGTTGAACCAAACGAAAAACGGCTGCTCCCTGGCATGAGCCCGGTCCATGAAGTTGAGTGAGGCCTGCAGGAACTCCTCATCGATGGTTTCCATACGCGTGGTGTTCAGTGGACCAAGGTCTTCCACGTCGCCATCGGCACGGCTGTGAATGACGCCGCGGGGCTGCACCAACTGGGCAATCTGCGGATCTTTTGGCCAGGCGGGATCCTCCGGGGCTTCTTCGGCATTGAGATGGTAAAGATTGCCAAAGAACTCGTCGAAGCCGTGATTGGTGGGAAGGAACTCATCCCGGTCACCAAGATGATTTTTACCGAACTGACCGGTGGCATAGCCCAGCGGCTTCAGCAGCTCGGCCAGTGTGGGGTCTTCCGGCTGGATGCCAATGGCCGCTCCCGGTACGCCCACCTTGGTCAGGCCGGTGCGAATGGGGTGCTGACCAGTGATGAAAGCCGAGCGGCCCGCGGTACAGCTCTGTTCGCCATAATAGTCGGTGAACATCATGCCCTCGTTGGCGATGCGGTCGATGTTGGGGGTTTGGTATCCCATCAGTCCGTGGCTGTACTTGCTGATGTTGGTGATGCCGATGTCGTCCCCCATGATGACCAGGATGTTGGGTCGGTCGGCGGCATGCAGTAGGCCGGTCAGCAGGGTGAGGGCCAGCGCCACCACCAGGCGAGGCAGGCCGAAAGCGATTTTGTTCATTGTTTTCTCCCGTGAAGCCATAGAGTCAATTGCGGAGGTCGGGTTCGGTATGGCTTGGTGGCCAGTCTAGATCGACCGGCCAGGAAAACTCTGTCAATGGACTAACAATTAGCTGAGGACTCAGCGTCCGGCAAGCCGCCGGTGAGGGCGGGCCAGCGCAGGTCGCTGCAGGGCTGGACTCGGGCGTCGTCGCGGTGGACAATTCTGAGCATGGGATTGGGTTTCATTCGGCTGGGATGTAAAAAGGTGAATCCAGACAACTACGTGGCTTCGTATTCGCCATTTATGGTCCGGGCGGGCGCGCTGATTGGTTTTGCTAATCTGCTGCAGCGTTACCAGGTGCAGCCGGTAACGGTGTTTGAGCGACTTGGACTGCCTGCCGATTACCTGGAGCGGCCCGATCAGCTGATTCCGCTGGACACCAAGGTCGCTTTGCTGGAGACCGCTGCCGAGCTGTGTCACTGCGAGCATTTCGGGCTAACCCTGGCGCGACAGCAAAACATCTCCATGTTGGGGGTCATCGGATTGCTGGTGCAGCAAAGTGCAACCCTGCGTGAGGCGCTGGCGACCATCAGCACTTCCATTGGCCACCATGTCGAGGGGCTGTGCCTGCGTCTGGAGGAAGAGGGCGACATTGCCCGCTACCTGTTCAGCTACCAGTTAAGCAGTGCATCGCGCCAGTCTCGTCAACACAACGACAATACCCTGGTGAGCGGTTACAACATCATCAGTTTTCTGATCAACCAGCCGCTGCACCTTCGTGCGGCCTATCTCAGCGGTCCCGAGGCCACCTCACTCAAGCCCTACACGGAATTGTTGCATGCCCCCATCCGGTTTGAATGCCCGGAAAACGGCCTGGTGTTCGATCGTCGGTACCTGGACATTCCGGTCGCGGGCGCCAATCCCGCCTTGCGAGGGGTCATTGGCCGTTTGCTGAAACAAAGTCAGCGGGACGGATTTCAAGGCCGTTTGCTGTGGATTATCGACCACCTGCTGCCTGCGGGAGCGGTCACCCTGGAACAGGTCGCTTCTCGCCTGGGGATGGCCCCTCGCACGGTGCAGGAGCGGCTTCATCAACAGGGGGTAAGTTTCCAGCAACTGCTTGACCAGACCCGTGTCGAGCGAGTCTGTACCTACATGCAAGAAGGTGATATGAGCCTTACCGAGATCGCTGAACTGGTGGGCTACAGCCAGCTCAGCGCGCTCACTCGCAGTTTCAAACGGGTGACCGGGCTCAGTCCTGCCGCGTGGCGCCGCCAGCACCGGGAGCCCCAGCCTGCGGCTTGATCAGCGGCTTCTTAACCCTCCGTACCCGTCGATCTGCGTGATCTGTCAAATTCCCCCCGCCATCCGTCAATTCCGTTTGCCGTCCTTTCGCTAGTATTGATCGCCACATGAACAACAATTACACAAACTGGTGGCAATATGGCTATGAACTTCGATTACGACCAGATCGTGGTTGGATCCGGCTTTGGAGGTGCCTGCAGCGCTTTACGGCTGAGCGAAAAAGGGCACCGTGTGCTGGTGCTGGAGAAAGGCCGTCGCTGGCAGGATCAGGAATTCTCCGATAACTCATGGAATCTCAAGAAATTTCTCTGGGCCCCACGGCTGGGCTTAACCGGCAATCTACAGATCACCTTTACCAACAAGATCACCGCCCTACAGGGCGTGGGTGTGGGCGGTGGCTCGCTGGTGTACGCCAATGTGCACCTGATTCCCAAGGACGAAGTGTTCGAATCGGAGGCCTGGTCCCGCATTCATCCCGACTGGAAACAGCGATTGATGCCGTTCTATGGCCTGGCCCAACGCATGATCGGTGTCACCAAGAGCCGTTACGAGAACCAGGCGGACGAGGCGCTCAAGGAGACAGCCCGCCGGATGGGGAGGGACGAGACCTACCAGACCGTTAACACCGGCGTGCTGTTTCCGGAAGAACCCGGCGACATGAGCGGTAAAGATCGTGGCGATCCTTACTTCAGCGGTCAGGGCCCTGACCGTAATTCGTGTCGCAGCTGTGGTGGCTGCACCATGGGATGCCGACACAACGCCAAGAATACGCTGGAAAAGAATTATCTGTGGTTCGCTGAACGCAATGGGGTTGAGATCCGGGCGGAAAGTGAGGTTACCCGTATCGAGCCGCTGCCCAACGAGCAGGGGATGCGCAATGGCAGTGCCGGTTATGAACTGACCGTGCAAAACAGTATTGGCCTGATCAAGAAACGCTACAAGCTGCGAACCCGGGGTGTGGTGTTGTCGGCGGGCGTTTTCGGCACCGTACCGTTCCTGTTGAAAGCGCGGGATGTGGACCGCACCCTGCCCGGAATTTCTCAGGAACTGGGGCGGCGGGTGCGAACGAATTCAGAGACGCTGATTGTTAACACCTGCAAGTTCCCGGACCCGAATGGCCAGCCGGGTGAGATCTGTGTTGGCCCCACCATCACCAGCATGTTCGATCCGGATGATGAGACTCGCATCGAAATCAACCGGTTTCCGCGCTATGGCGACGCCACCTTCGCGCTCCAGAGTGCGGTGCCGCTGACCGACTCGCAGGGACAGATTCCGCGTCCGGTCAGTATGCTGATCAACATCATCCGGCAGCCGCTGAAAACCTTGCGGATGCTGAACCCGGTGGGCAAGTCCCGCAACAGCATCATCTTTCTGGTGATGCAAACCAAGGACACTTTTGTTCACGTCAAGGCCAAACGACCCTGGTACAAATTTTTCCGTTTCGCCTGGAGCCTGTTCCAGGATGCCCAGGACCGGCCGCTCAGCAACTACTTCCCAGTGGCCCATGAGGCTGCCCGCCACTACGTCGACGCGGCTGGCGGTGGTGACGCCGGAAATGTAGCGACGGAGATTCTGACTGGAGCCCCCAGCACCGCGCACCTCATGGGTGGGGTGGGCATCGGCACCGGGCCGGAGAACGGTGTAGTGGACGACAGCGGCCAGGTGTTCGGCTACCAGAATCTGCGGGTGATCGACGGCTCACTCATTCCGGGCAATTTGGGTGTGAACCCGTCATTGACCATCCTGGCGCTGGCGGAATACGCCTGGTCGCAGGTGCCGGTCTACGATCAGGAACGCGCCGCCGAGTTCAAGCCAATCCAGTTTTCCAAGCCGCTGCCGGGGCAAGTTTCCCAGCTCCGGGAAGACGGCGATTTGTTAGGCCGCATCCTGGCTCGTTCCTCTTCCCAATCTGAAACCGAAAAAGTGTAATCGAGGGGATTCTCACAATGAATGCTAAGACACCTGATAGCCATGACTTGCGGGTTCGCGACCTGCACGCAGCCTTTGACCTCCAGCGCCAGGCGTATCTGGATGCACCGATTCCCTCCTATGGCGAGCGAGTGGAGCATCTGCGTGCGTTGGCTCGTATGGTACAAGATCATCAGGAGGCTATGGTGAAAGCGATTAGCGATGACTTTGGCAATCGTTCCGACACCGAAACCCTGTTCTGCGAGGTGTTCATGGTGTTGGATGGCATCAAGGACACCATCAAGCACCTGAAACGCTGGATGAAACCCCAGCGCCGTCACGTCAAGATGAGTCTGTACCCGGGTGCCAAAAACCGGGTGATTCCCCAGCCGCTGGGGGTGGTTGGGGTGATCGTGCCCTGGAACTTCCCCGCCAACCTGACCTTTGCACCGCTGACGTCGATCTTCGCTGCCGGTAATCGGGCGATGGTGAAGATGTCCGATCGTTCGGCCAATCTGGCGCGGCTGCTCAAGCGTATCAGTGGCGATTATTTCCCCGACAACAAATTGACCTTCATCGAGGACAGTGGCGAGATCGGCCCGGAGTTTTCGGCGCTGCCCTTCGATCATTTGCTGTTTACCGGCTCGGGGCAGACCGGTCGTGCGGTGATGGCCAATGCCGCCGCCAACCTCACGCCGGTAACCTTGGAGCTGGGTGGCAAGTCGCCGGCCATCGTGGCCGAAGATTTCCCCATCGACACCGCAGCCGAGCGCCTGATGTTCTGGAAGCTGCTCAATGCCGGCCAGATCTGCACCACGGTGGATTACCTGTTCCTGCCTGAAGCGCGGGTGACTGCCTTTGTTGAGCAGGCCAAGCGACTGGTGGCACAGCGTTACCCGGATCTGCAGAGCAGCGACTACACCTCCATTATTGACGACACCTCCTATCAGCGCCTGTGGGCAACGCTGGAAGATGCTCGGGCCAAGGGGGCGACGGTCATTAACCTGGCTGAGGGTGGTGAGGGCGACGGGGCATTGCGCAAGTTCCCACCCCACATCGTACTCAATGCGAGCGATGACATGCTGATCATGCAGCGGGAAATCTTCGGGCCGCTGCTACCCATCAAAACCTACCGCACCGCTGAAGAGGTGGTGACGTACGTCAACAGTAAAGACCGGCCGCAGGCGTTGTATCCGTTCACCAGAAATGCCGCGCTGCGGGACTACTACATCGATCGCATCATCTCTGGTGGTGTGTCGGTCAACAACTGCCTGTTGCACGTTGGCCAGCATGACATGCCCTTTGGCGGCGTGGGGGCCAGTGGCATGGGCCACTACCACGGCTACGAAGGTTTCATTACGTTTTCCAAGCTTCGGCCGGTCTTCCATCAGGGCTTCTTTGATGGCATGAAGCCGCTGATGCCTCCGTACACCAAGACCACTGACAAGATCCTCAAGTTCATGATGAAGATGGCGCGATAGCGAGGAGCAGCCAATGAAGCTGGATTTTCTTGAAGCGGCGGCGTCGTTTCCCGCGATTCGCTGTCTGGCTGATATTGAGGCCATCGAGCAGACACCCTGGTCTGCCTACGACTTGCCAGGCAGTACCCTGGCGATGATCGAGGCCAGTGCCGAACGGCAGCCGGACGCGGTTGCCCTGCGCTATCTGCCCACCGGTGCGGTGGGCGAAGCCGGTCACTGTTACACCTACCGGCAGTATCTGGCGCGGATTCGCCAGACGGCCAACGCGCTGATCGAGCTGGGCGTGGGGCCGCAGGATGTGGTGTCGTTCATGTTGCCGAACTTGCCGCAGACCCATTTCACGCTGTGGGGCGGGCAGGCCGCTGGTATCAGCAATGCGGTTAACCCGATGCTTGAACCGGAACATATTGCCGGCATCCTCAATGCTGCTGAGACAAGAGTCCTGGTGACGCTTGCGCCGATGCCGGATTCCGATATCTGGGACAAGGTGATTGAAGTCCGCAAGCAAGTGCCGAGTTTGCGCAAGGTGCTGTTTGTCGACCCCTGCCAATATCTGTTGGCGGCTGACGCTGAGGCCATTCGAGCGCGCCAGCCGTTGCCTGAATATGACTGGTGCTCCGACTTTGATGCGCTGGTGGATGCCCAGCCGGTGGCAGCGCTGCGGTCCGATCGGGTCATTCGGTCGACGGATGTGGCCTCGCTGTTCCACACCGGGGGTACTACGGGGGTGCCGAAGTTGGCACCCCACACTCATGCCAATGAAGTGGCCAATGCCCTGGTGTGCAAGGTGGCGCTGGATATCCAATCGCACGACGTGGTGCTTTGCGGGTTACCCCTGTTCCATGTCAACGGCGTCATGGTAACCGGGCTGGTGCCGTTGCTGGCCGGAGCCGAGATTGTGTTGGCGACCGCAGCCGGTTTTCGGGCACCGGGCTTGTTGGCAAATTTCTGGTCGCTGGTGGAGCAGCATCGGGTGAGTTTCTTCAGCGCGGTGCCGGCGATCTTTGCCGGACTGCTTCAGGTTCCGCTGAACGGCGCCGATGTCAGCTCACTGAAAAAGGCGCTCAGCGGCGGGGCGGCTTTGCCCAAGGCCGTACATGAGAGCTTTGAGCGATTGACGGGGCTGGTGCTGATTGAAGGTTTCGGCATGACTGAGGGCGCTTGCGGCAGTGTGCTGAATCCTCTCGCCGGAGAACGTCGCCCGGGCTCCATCGGGCTGCGGATACCCTACAGTGGGGCGCGGGTGGTGCGACTGGATGGGCAGGGAGCCTATGTCGGCGACTGCGAGGTTGATGAGGTCGGAACCCTGGTGATCCAGGGCCCGAACGTGTTCAGCGGTTACACCGACGCCGACAAGAACCGGGATATCTGGGTGGACGGCGACTGGTTCAATACCGGCGACCTTGCCCGACAGGACCGCGATGGCTACTTCTGGCTCACCGGACGCAGCAAGGATCTGATCATCCGGGGAGGGCACAACATTGATCCGCAGATGATCGAAGACGTGCTGCACCAACACCCGGCGGTTGAGATGGCCGCAGCGGTGGGTAAGCCCTGCGAGCGGGTGGGTGAATTGCCAGTGGCCTACGTCAGTCTGAAGGCCGAAGCCACTTGCAGTGAGGCGGAGCTGCTGGCCTTTTGCCAGCAACGTATCCCCGAACGGGCGGCGGTCCCCAAGGATATCTGGATTATTGAAGCGATTCCCCTGACTGCGGTGGGCAAGACCTTCAAACCGCCGTTGCGGCGGGACGCCGTGGCGCGGGTGCTGACACCGGTGGTTGAGGACCAGCTGGGGGAAGCTCGCTTTGTGCTCACGGTGGCGGAGTGCAAACGCCATGGTCAACGGGTTGATATCTCCTTGCCACACCGGTGTGAGCCGTTGTTGGACACCCTGGCGGCGCGATTGCAGGCCTACCCCGTTCATGTTGAGTTGCATCTGACGAAGCAGGAGGCAGTATGACTTGCCCTTTCAACGGTAAACATGTGGTCATCACCGGAGGCTCATCCGGCCTCGGGCTGGCACTGGCCAAACCGCTGCTCCAGCAGGGCGCGCGGGTCTCGCTGGTGGCCCGCAATCGCGCACGGCTCGAGGCGGCACGCCAGGCGCTGCTAATCCATCAACCTCAGGCCCAGGTAACCTGGCAGGCGGTAGACGTGACCGATGAGCCGGCGATCACGGCGGCGATGGCCGAGCTGGCCACCGCCCAGGGCGGCATCGACGTGCTGGTCAACAGCGCCGGCATCTTACGTGAAGGCTATTTCGAAACGCTGCCGGTATCGACGTTCCGGGACGTCATGGAGATCAATTTTTTTGGTCTGCTCAATGCGACCCGGGCGGCGCTACCCTACTTGAAGGCCTCCCGCGGGCGGTTAATCAACATCGCCTCGTTGGCCGGTCTGAGCGGAGTCTTTGGCTATACCCCGTACTGTTCCGCCAAGCACGCGCTGGTAGGGCTGACGGAATCTCTGCGCTTCGAACTGGAACCCCAGGGCCTGCGCGTGCATCTGGTGTGCCCGGGGGAGTTTGATTCGCCCATGGTGGATGAACTGGAAAAGAGCCGGACGCCGGAGAACCGGGCCCATACCCTGACCATTCCAAAAACCGGGGTGGAGGTGATTGTCTCGGGTCTCCTGGACGGCGTCGCCCGTGAGCAGTTTCTGATCGTCCCCGGCACTTTGGCCAAAGTTGCCGCTACAGGCATGCGTCATCTGCCGGGGGTGTTTCGTGCGGTCGCTGACCGCACTGTCAAGAAGGTTTATCGAGGGCCGGAATCCAGGTTGGCGGCCGACGCCGACTGACCAACCCGGGCAAGAGGTATGGGCTGACGCCAAATGCCAAGAAGCTGACGCCTTAGGCAAAGGATTGCCGAAAAAGTCTCGGTCATAGTGGTCAGCACAGATGGATGGAACAGGAGATACGGTGGTATGGATGACCAAAATGCGCCCTTTGACAGCCCCTGCGTGCGGCTGTCCAAGGTCAGTCGTTTGCGCTTGTGGCTGATGCGCTGGCTGCTGCGGCCATTGCTGGCGGTGATGCTGGCTGGCGGTACCGGCCGTGTGGTGCTGGCTCAGCTTGCGGTGGCCCGGCGCCGACCGAAGCCCCAGCAGGCGGTGCCGCTGAACTATGGCTACCATGGCCAAGCCGGGCGGGTGGTGGCGGGCCATAGCCTGGGTAATCCCTTTCGGCCCAATGGGCGCCCCGTGTTGTTGTGGCTTCACGGCGGCGCCTTCGTTTTACCGGCAATGCCTGCTGGCCACCTGGCCTTCGCCCAACGCGTGTGCCAGTCGTTGTCGGCCAGTGCCTTCCTGCCGGATTACCGACTGGCGCCGGCCCACCCCTATCCGGCTGCGCTGGACGACTGCGAACGGGCCTTTCGGGCGCTGCTGGAAGCCGGCGTGCCGGCCAGGCATATCGTGATCGGCGGTGAATCGGCCGGCGGCAACCTCTTGATGGCGCTGCTGTATCGTATCCGTCGCCACAACTTACCGATGCCGGTGTGCGCGGTGGGAGTATCCCCGGCACTCGATCTGGCTCGGCTGCACGGGTCGGCCTCCCGTACCGCCAATATGAACGCCGACGCCATGTTGCCACTAAGGGCGTTGGCTCCTGCCGTGGCCTGGTATCTCGCTGGGGCTGACAGCACCGATGAAGAAGTTTCGCCGCTGTACGGTGACTGCCAAGGGCTGCCGCCGCTCCAGCTGATAGCCAGCGAGCGTGAAGTCTTGCGAGACGACAGCATTAGCTTCGCCGAGCGGGCCCGTGCCGCTGGCGTCTCCGTGGAACTGTCGGTCTGGCCCTGTCTGCCCCATGCCTTCCCCCTGCTGGAGGACTGGTTTCCGGAAGCGGTACAAGCCCGTGAACGCATCGAGGCGTTCATCCGCAACCAGCTGTCGTCAGCGGGATCTTCCCAAGGAGAGAATTAACCATGAATGACAAGAAACTTTCTCCCATGGATGCTGCATTCGTGCAATTGGAGGGGCCCCAGGCTCCGATGCACGTCGCCGGCTTAATGGTGTTTGAACGTCCCCAAAAGGCAAAGGACAGCTTTGTCGCCGAGCTGGTGGCGCAGTGGCGCGAGGAATCCCGGATCGCATCTCCCTGGAACCAGAAACTGCGGTCGCCGTCCCGCTGGCAGCTGGCGCCGACTTTGGTGGAAACGCTCGATCCGGATCTGGAATATCATGTGCGCCATCTGTCGCTGCCCAAACCCGGTGGCGAGAAAGAGCTTGGGCAGCTGGTTGCCCGCCTCCACAGTCAGCCCATGGATATGCGCAAGTTACTCTGGGAGTGTGTGGCCATTGATGGCTTGGCGGATAACCGCTTCGCCCTGTATATCAAATTTCACCACTCGATCGTGGATGGCATCAGTGCCACCCGGCTGTTGATGTCGGGGCTGTCGGACAGTCCCCGCGACAAACGCACGCCACCGTTCTGGGTTCAGGGGGCACCTGAGAAGCCGTTTCAGGCCAAAGGCTTTCGCTGGCCATCCCGTGAGGGATTGTTTGAGACTTTCACCAATGTGACGCGGATGTTTGGCCGGCACGACACACTGACCACCTTTCGGTCGGCCCCCCGGACACCACTCAATGGCCCCATCGGCGCCCAGCGCCGCTTTGCAACCCAGACCTTCTCCCTCGACCGCATCAAGGCCGTGTCAAAGGCCGCTGAGGTGACCATCAACGATGTCGTGGTGTCTCTGGTGGGGGGAACCTTGCGCCAGTATCTGCAAGAGGTCACAGCGCTGCCCGCCAAAAGTTTGACCGCGGCCCTTCCGATTTCCCTGCGAGCGGCCGGGGACGACAGTTCCGGCAATGCGGTAGGCATGATTTACAGTGCCATTGGTACCAACATCGCCGATCCGGTACAACGGCTGCGCAAGGTGAACGAATCCACCGGGCTTGCCAAACAACAGGTATTGGGGTTGCCGCCGGAGATGCGGGTGCCCTATTCGCTGATGAGCATGGCACCGTCGATTCTGGGCATGTTGACCGGGGTGTCGGCGCAGCTGCCGCCAATGTTCAACACGGTGGTGTCTAACGTGCCCGGCGGCAAGCAGGACAAGTACCTGCGGGGAGCGCGGCTGCTGCATTGCTTCCCGGCCAATATTGTATTTCCCGGCATGGCGGTCAGCTTCACCTGTTACAGCCACGCCGGCGTGCTCAACGTCGGAATTACCGCTTGCCGCGATACCTTGCCGCACATGCAGAAACTGGCAACGGGCTTGTCCCGGGAGCTCGTTGACCTGGAGCAGGCGTTGGCGCTGGTGGCCGCTGGCAGTGGGTCAGATGTTGACAGTAAACGGAGCGCACTATGACTCAGCAAATCATGCCACTGATGGATGCGGCCTCACTGCACCTGGAGGGTCAGGGCCGGCCGATGCACGTTGCCGGATTGCTGATCTTCGAGCTGCCGGCAGAGCTGACGGCAGCTCAGCGGCAACGATTCGTGACCCAGCTGGTGTCTCGCTGGCGCCGGGAACGGCGTGTCTCTAGCCCCTGGAATCGGGTACTGACTCGGCCGACCCGATGGCAGTTGCGACCGGCCACCACCACCTGCTATGACCTGGATCTTGAGTACCACCTGCGGCAATGGTCGTTGCCGGGGCGGGGCGAAGCGGAGGAGTTGGCCCAGATGATCGCCTGGCTGCATGGCCAGTCCATGGACTTGGCCAAACCGTTATGGGAGTGCCATGTGATTGAGGGGCTCGCCAACAACCGCTTCGCCCTTTATGTCAAGTTGCATCATGCCTTGGTAGACGGCATTAGCGCGACTCGGTTGTTGATGCGCGGATTGGCAACCAACGCGACCGATCGCGCTGTCGTTCCGCCGTGGGCAGCTCCGCAGCCTCCGCTCGAAGGTGGTAGTGGCGGGCCGAATTGGCCATCGGGCAGCGAGCTGGTCGAGGCGACGGGCGCAACTTTGAAACTGTGGGGGGGAGCGGGCGCGCTCACGACGTTCCAGCAGGCACCCCGGTCGATAGTGAACGGCGCCATTGGTCAGCACCGTCGCATGACCACCCAGCACTTTCGGCTGGATCGCCTGAAGGCGGTGGCTCAGTCAGCGGAGGCGACGCTGAACGATGTGGTACTTGCCCTGGTCGGTGGCGCCCTGCGGCGCTATCTGCTGGATGCCGATGCGCTGCCGGAGGCGTCCCTGACTGCCGCTATGCCGGTGTCGACCCGAAAGCCCGGCGATTTTAGTGTAGGCAATCAGGTCAGTATGACGTTTGGCTGTCTGGGCACCAATGTCGCAGACCCGCGAGCGCGCCTGGAGCGAATCAAGGCCTCGACCCGCGCCGGTAAGTCCATGGTGCAGGGGCTGTCAATGAACGCTCAGATACCCTATGCGTTATTGTCCACGGCTCCATTTCTGGCTTCGGTGATACTGGGGCGGGCGGGTAAGGGCCGGCCGCTGTTCAACACGGTGGTGTCCAACGTGCCGGGAGACAGCCAGGCTCGATATCTGGATGGCGCCAGGTTGCTGCACTGCTATCCTGTCAGCCTGGTGATGCCGGGGGTGCCCCTGAACTTCACCTGCTTTAGTCACGACGGTTATCTGAATCTGGGTATTGTTGGCTGTCGCGACCGGGTGCCGCGCTTGCAGCGCCTGTCCAATGACCTGGCGCAGGCCCTGGAGGACCTCGAGAAAGCCGTGTCCTGTTCCTGACGTTGTGATGCCGGAGCCTGCTCCGGCTGATGTTGCTGCCGTGGGGTAAAAAAAACGCCACGGGGAGGTGGCGTAAACACACATACAACAAGTTGGACACTGTGGCTATTTTAGCGCATCTGACGCCGCTGGCGTTTTCCGGGCGCGACAGATTTTTGTCTTTTGGTGACGTGCTGTCTCACGGTTGCGAAGATGGCTATTCCCGTCGCGCCATCTTGAGGAAGCGGTGATGGATGGCGCGAATGCCGACGAACACGGCGATCACGATCAGCGGGATGGCGATACCCAGCACCAGCGACTTGTTGAAATGGAAGCCGGCCTCATGGGCGGTTTCCATCACCAGCTTGAGCAGGCTGATCAGGTAGTAGCTGATGGCCACCACCGAGAAGCCTTCCACCGTGTGTTGCATCATCAACTGGATCTTGGAACGCCGGTCCATGGAGCTGAGTAGCTGCTGGTTCTGGCTCTGGATTGCCAGCTCGACCCGGGTCCGCATCATGTCGGAGGCACGGTCCACCCGGCGGGACAGGTCTTCCAGGCGGTCGCTCACCGATTCGCAGGTCTTCACCGCCGGCGTCAGGCGTCGGGTCATGAACTCGGTGATGGTGAGGTGACCGGAGAGTTCATCTTCCCGCAACTCGTCCAGTCGCGTCAGCACCAGCCGGTGGTAGGCGCGGGTGGCGGAGAACCGGAAGGTGGCATGGGCGCGGAAGGCCTCGATGCGGGCGGCGATGTTGGTCAGCTCGGCGAGGATCTCCTGTTCGTCAAGCTGCTGGTTGTCCGCCAGGGCCTGGGTGATCACCGCCAGCTGCTGATCCATGTCGTTCAGGTTGGGGCTGATCTCCCGCGCCCCGGGCAGCGCCAACAGCGACATCAGTCGGTAGGTCTCGATTTCGATCAGGCGCTGGGTCAGCCGGCCCAGTTGGCTGTCGGACAGGCTGCGGTTCAGCACCATGAAACGGCCGAAGCCGTCGCTGTGCAGTTTGAAACTGCCCCACACCCGGGCCTTGCCTTCCTGGGGGCTGCTGCCCACCAGACGCTGGCCTTCGAACCAGGGCCGCACCAGCGCCAGATCGGTGTCCGGGCCATGGTTCACCCGTTGCAGGTCCAGATGGAACGCCGCCACCACGGTCCCCGCCAGCCGCTCCAGCCAACCGGCGGGTAGCAGTGAGATACCGGTATGCTCGAAGGGGCGGTGGTCGCTGCGTTGCTCCAGGTTAATGAAGGTGTAGGAGGCGAACTCCATGTGCAGCTCGCGTCGCACCCGCAGGTTGCCGAAGCTCTTCTCGAAACAGCTGACCTCTTCCTCCGGCGCCGGGAAGCCCAGCAACAGGTGAAGCTCCTGCAGATGACGGAACTGCTCCCGGCTCTGGTCGGTGGTGGTCAGCAGGGCAATGTGGGTCACCTTGGCCGGACAGGGCAGTACCTGGAACGGCCGCGAGTGCAGTTCGTTATAGAGTTCATCCCGCAACGGGTGAACATCTTGCGGCAATGACGGCGCGTTGACGCCGGCTTCCTTGAGGTTGGACATGGTGGTACGGCCTGTACTGGTTGTGAGCTTATCCACCATAAGCGATCCCGCTGGCGTTCTGAAGACGACTACCGTCGTAAGACTTTCAGGCCGTAGCGAGCTGTTATGGCTGGCGTGATACTTTGTGGTCGGCGCGCCCCGGGCTGATCGCCGGGACTGGCCGGAACAAGCTACGGTGCGGTCTTGGGTAGCTGTACGCTGAACACCACGCCATTGTCTGTATTCCGCGCCTGGGCGCGGCCCTGATGGTGCTCGGCAATCAGCCTCACGATCAGCAGGCCCTGGCCCAGGTGCCCCTCGCCGCTGCCCTCCCGCAAGGAGACGAAGGGGCTGAACAGCTCGCTGCTCAGCTGCTCAGGCAGTTGCGAACCCTCGTTGTAGACCGCCAGCGACCAGGCGCTGCCCTGGTCGTCCAGTCGCACCTCGATCCGCCCCCCGTTCGGGGTAAAATCGCGGGCATTGTCCACCAGCTTGTCCAGCAATTGCACCAGCAGTTCCGGCGCACCGTCCAGCGGGCAGCCGGCGGCGGGGCCACGATAGCCGATCCGGTGGTCCGGGTCGAGGGCCTGATAGGCAGCGGCGGCCTGGGCAGCCACTTCCGCCAGATCGAAGCGTTCGTGCCCGGCGCGATCGAAGCTCTGCTCCAGTCGCGCTGCTTCGCTCATGCCCTGGAGGATCTGGCTGAGTCGGTCGGTGGCCTGGCGGATGCGCTCCAGATAGACCTGCTGCGCCTCGCTGGGTTGGGTATGGCGGAGGTTGTCCAGTGACGAACGGGCGATGGCGATGGGGGTCTTGAGTTCGTGGGACAGCCGGCGGGAGAAGCTCTCCAGGTAGTGGGTGTAACCCTGCAGCTGACCAATCATCTGGCGGAAGCGGCGGGACAGTTCGCCGAGTTCGTCACGGGCACGGGAGGCCGGCAGGTCGGCGACGATGCGGCCGTCGTCATCGACACTGGCGTCGACGGCCCGTTGCAGCCGGGTGATGCGCCAGGACAACCAGCTGGAATAGCCCAGCAACACCAGCATCAGCAGCACCACCAACAAGGTGCTGCGGGCGATGACGCTGCCCAGGGCCGAGCCCGCCAGGGTCAGCAGTTGATCCAGGGACTGATGCAGCAGCAGCGTGCGGCCATCCGGCAGCGGAGCGGACACCAGCAGGCCCGAACCCGCCCCGGTTCGCACCAGGCCGGCCTCGGGCAGCCGGTCCACTGGCTGCTGACTGGTGTCCATGGGCCAGGGCTTGGGCGGGGGCTGGTAAAACCGCACCAGGGCGCGCAGGCCGTTGAGACTGATCAGCTCGATAATCTGCAGCGGGCTGAGGCGGGCGAAATCCGGCTCGGTCTCGGTGGCTCCGACCCGGGCGTTGGCCTCCACCCAACCGGCCGGGTTGAGCACCACGAAGCGCTGGCCGGGAAACAGGTAGGGGGTCAGCCGCTGTTCCACGGCGGGTAGGCGGGTCACCAACACCGGCAGCGGATCGAGCCCGGGACCCCGCTCGGGTTCGCCGGTCTCGGCGGATTCCACCACGAAGCCGAAACGGCCGCCGGCCTCAGGCCGGGGCAGCCGCAGTTCCAGCTGGTAGCCACGGCCCTGGGCCTGCCACACGCCATTGATACGGTAGTCCGGCCGGGGTTCGGCGGTGGCCAGCCAGGCCACCACCGGCCCGGGTGCCGGAGTGCGGATGATGCGCTCGACCCGCTCGCCGTTGTTGTCCCAGGCCAGTCGCACCCGCTCGTGGGGCCGTTCGGGTTGGCCCGGATCAAAGTAGCGGGGGGCGGGGCGCTCGACCCGAAGCAGCAGGTACAGGTGATCCACATCCACCGCCGCCTGCCAGGTCAGCGGTTCCGCTGCGGCGATGCTGTCGCTGCTGGCGTCCTCGTAACCGGGCCAGTCGTCGGCGTAGCCGTCCAGGTTCAGCGGCCGGCTCAGGTTGTCGGCGTAGACGGTGGCGGTGTCAGGCCCGGGTGCCATGATGTCGTACAGCAACGGGCGGGCAACGCCGGCCATGCGCTGAGCCTGGTTGTGCAGCTGGCCCAGGGCCTGCTGACGCAGGGCAGCGTCCAGTTCCAGCACAAACTGCAGTCCCAGCCAGGGAATCAGCAGGGTCAACAGGCTGGCGATGAGCAGCTGGCGTTTCAGGTTCAACGGTCAGGCCTCGTGGGCGTTCCAGCGATACCCCATGCCGTAGGCGGTCTGAATGCCGTCGAAATCGGGGTCGGCGTGCTGGAACTTGCGGCGGATACGTTTGATGTGGGATGTCACGGTATTGTCGTCCAGTACCGTGCTGGCGGCCGCCATCAACTGGTCACGGTTGCGGACGTGGCCGGGATGGCGGGCCAGGGCGTGCAGCATCCAGAACTCGGTCACCGTGAGTTCCACCGGCTGCTGGTCCCAGCTGGCAGTCATGCGGTCGACGTTCATCACCAGGCGACCCCGTTGCAGCAGCTCGTCCGGTTGCTGCAACGACTCGGTCCAGGCGTCGGCCCGCCGCAGCAGGGCGGTGATGCGGGCCAGCAGGTGATCCAGGCTCATGTCCTTGCTGACATAGTCGTCGGCTCCCAGGCGCAGGCCGTGAACGGTGTCGACGTCGCTATCCCGGGCGGTCAGGAAGATGATGGGCAGGGTAGGGGACAGCTGTCGCAGATCCTGGCACAGCTGGAAGCCGCCGTCGGGTTCCTCGCCCAGGCCGACGTCGATGATGGCCAGGTCTGGCAGCCCGGTCCTCAGGGCGCGGTAGGCCTGTTGACGGTCGCCGTAGGCAGAGACCCGGTAGCCGCGACGCTCGAAGGCATCGCGGTAATTTTCCCGGATTGCCGCTTCGTCTTCGATGAGGGCAAGGTGTCGCTTCATGGCCGGCCGTTTCCCGTTGAATTCAATGGTTTCTATTTAACCACGCCTGCCCGACACCACAAGCAATGGGCGCCGTTTTGCCACAATTGATCACTTTCTGGCGGTCCGGTCGCCAGATTATGTCACCGCAGCGCCGTATCCGGGCATTGAAATGGGAGGAGATCCCACGTCAACCCAAGGAACCGGACCATGATACCCACACTGTGCTTGTCTGCGGCGCCCGCTCGCGCGCCCCGTCCCACTTCCCGACACTTGGTGCACCGGGCTGTCCAGCGCTGGCTGGAGAGCCTCAGCCTGTGGCTGGCGGTATTGCTGTTGCTGTTTGTTCATCCGCTGTATGCGGAGGCGATGGAAACCGATGGCACCGGCGCCTTCCATTTCGTCGACGCCGAAGGCCAGTGGCAGGAGCCCGCCACGCTGTTGACCACCGATTACCGGGTGACCGTCAGCGGGTTAATCGCCGATACCTTACTCCGTCAGCGGTTTGCCAATATCAGCCAGCAGTGGCGGGAGGGGGTGTTCGTGTTTCCGCTGCCGGAAGACGCCAGCGTCTATGGCCTGACCATGATCGCTGGGGAGCGGGTGATCGAGGGGCAGATCCACACCCGCCAACAGGCCACCCAGCAATACGAGCAGGCCCGGGCGGAAGGCCGCCAGGCCGCCAGGGTGGAGCAGCAGCGGGCCAACCTGTTCACCACGCACCTGGCCAACATCCCGCCGGGGGAAGCGGTGACCGTGGAACTGCGCTACCAGCAGGCGGTACGTTACCAGTTCGGGCAATTTGAGCTACGCCTGCCCACCACCCTGACGCCCCGCTACATGCCCGGCCAGCCGCTGGCCAATCGCCCGTCGAGCTGGCAGGGCGGTTGGGCCACCCCTACCACCGAGGTGCCGGATGCCGACAAAATCAGTCCGTTCACGCTGCGCCCGCAGGAGGTCGGTGCCGGCAGTCATCTGGCCCAGGTTGCCCTGACCCTGAACGCGGGTCTGCCCATCGCCCAGGTCACCAGCCCCAGTCACCGCCTGACCAGCACCTGGGAAGGCGACACCGTCACGGTCACCCCCGAACAGGGCGCCCTGGTGATGGACCGGGACCTGGTGGTGCGCTGGTCCCCCCAGCGGGGGCAGGCGCCATCGGCGGCGCTGTTTCACGAACACTTTGACGGCGAGGACTATTTGCTGGCGATGCTGGTGCCGGGGCAGGCGCCGCGCCAATCGCTGCCGCGGGAGCTGGTGTTTGTGATCGACACCTCTGGCTCCATGGCCGGTTCCTCCATTCGTCAGGCCCAGGCATCGCTGTTGCGCGGCCTTGATACCCTGGGAGCGGACGACTACTTCAACGTCATCCAGTTCAACAGCCAGACCCAGGCCCTGTTCTCCTCGGCCAAACCGGCGGACGCCGCCAACCTGGCCCGGGCCCGACGCTATGTGCAGTCACTGGCAGCCAACGGCGGTACCGAAATGGCACCGGCGCTGGCCGCGGCCCTGGTGGACAGCCACCAGGGGGACCACCGCCAGGATCGGGTGCGTCAGGTGGTGTTCATCACCGACGGCGCGGTGGGCAACGAGCAACGACTGTTTCGCCAGATCAGCGACCAGCTCGGCGACAGCCGCCTGTTTACCGTGGGCATCGGCTCCGCCCCCAACATGCATTTCATGCGCGAAGCGGCCCGCTACGGTCGCGGTACCTATACCGCCATCAACGACCTGGGCGCGCTGTCGGAGCCGCTGGAGCAGTTGTTCGGCAAGATGGAGTCACCGGTGATGACCGCGATCCAGACCCAGTGGCCCGCCGGCACCGAGGCCGGCGCCGTGCTGCCGCAACGGCCCGGGGATCTGTTCCTGGGGGAACCGCTGATTCAGGTGATTCGCGGCCAGGGCGCGGTGGGTGAGGTCACCGCCTCGGGCCGGCTGGCGGATGGCAGCCAGTGGCAGCAGGCCCTGGCGCTGGCTCAGGCGGCGCCGGGCCGGGGGCTGCATCGGTACTGGGCACGGCAGAAGATCGATAGTCTGTTGGACCAGAGTCTGTCCGGCCAGGCCAGCGAGTCCACTCAGTTGGCGGTGACCGACCTGGGCCTGCGGCATCAACTGGTTACTCCCTACACCAGCTTTGTCGCCGTGGACAAAACCCCGCTGCGAACCCCGGACGAGGCCCTGGCCACCGACCAGGTGCCGACACTGCAGCCCCATGGCACCACCGCTGGCATGCTGCGCTATCCGCAAACCGCCACCTGGTCACCGCTGCTGCTGGCATTGGGGCTGCTTGGGCTGATGGGGGCAGCGGTCGCGCAGCTGTGGCCACGGAGGGCGCGGGGATGAACCGGTTGATCGCGCTTGCCCTGGCGGCGTCGCTGTTGGCCCTGGCCACCGGGCTGTGGATTCCCGCCAAGGCCCTGTTGGCCCAGGAGCTGCTGGAACTGGCCTGGGCCGAGAGCCAGGCGCGGCAAACCGACGCCCGGCCTTGGCCCTGGGCCGATACCTGGCCGGTGGCGCGGCTGGCGCTGCCGGAAACGGGGCACAGCTGGATTGTGATGGACGGGGTGCACGGCGAGAGCCTGGCCTTTGGGCCTGGACGCATGACCGGTCCGGACCCGGCGGCGGGGCCGGTGATGATTGCCGGACACCGGGATACCCATTTCCGCGCCCTGGAGCAGATAGCGACAGGCACCCGGGTGGACCTGCAGGATCGTGATGGCCAGTGGCGACAGTATCGGGTCTCCGACATCCGGGTGGTGGACAGTCGCAGCGAGGGCATCGACCTGGCCAGACTTCCGCCGGATCGACTCCTGCTGGTTACCTGCTATCCGTTCGACAGCCTCAACAGCAACGGGCCGCTGCGCTACGTGGTCGAGGCCGAGCGGGTAGGTTCGCAGTGGGCGGTGAGCCCGACTAAAGGCGCGCACATGTCAACGGACACCTGAACCAATTTGGCGTACACTTGTTCGCCCTGAAGTTGTCGAAACAGGTTATCGCCATGGGATTCCTTCGCAAATTTCTGGCCTGGCTGATGGTGCCCGTGCTCTGTCTGGTCGGCCTTGTTATCTGTCTGGTCCGGCCATTCAATCCGGATAACACCCGTATTATCGGGCGCATGCTGGCTGTAGTCGGGCGCTGGGTGCTGGGTATGGAGCGGCCGTTATCCGGCCGGGACAACCTGCCCTGGGACCGGCGTACGATCATCATCGCCAACCACCAACACAATGAAGACCTGTTTGTCTTTGCTGACCTGGTGCCGCCGCGCACCGTGACCGTCGGCAAGTCGGCGCTGATCTGGGCGCCGGTGTTCGGTCAGGTGTACTGGCTGGCGGGCAACGTGTTGATCAATCGCGCCCGTTCCCACAAGGCGGTGGCGGTGATGCAGGCCACCAGCGATGCCGTCACCCGGGAAAACAAGGGCCTGTGGATCTTTCCGGAGGGTACCCGCAGCCATGGCCAGGAGCTGGGCCGGTTCAAGAAGGGGGCCTTTCACGCGGCGATCACTTCCGGCGCCCCCATCACCATGATCTGCGCCGGCGTCTACCGGAGCAAATGCAACGGCCCGGCCGGCCGCCATGAGCCGGTGGCTGTGCGCATCCTGCCGCCGGTGGAAACCAAAGACCTCTCCATTGCTGACGTCCCCCGCCTGATGGAACAGTGCCGTCGGCAGATGGAGCAAACCATCGCGGCGCTGTCGTTTGGGTAACCGGTTAGCGTATCCATCGCGGCCGGTGCTGATCACACCTTGTGAGCGCCCGTTGGCCACGGGCTATTGAGTAGACTGGAGGAAAGGATAATGAACCTGATTCTGTTTTTGATCATCGGCGGTGTCGCCGGCTGGCTGGCGGGCCTGATCATGAAGGGCCGGGGCTTCGGCGTGCTGGCCAATGTCGGCATCGGTATTGTTGGCTCGTTTATCGGTGGTATTCTGTTTCGCCTGTTAGGGCTGGCCTCCCAGGGTGCGGTGGGGGAACTTGTGACCGCCACCGTCGGCGCCGTGGTGCTGCTGGCCGTCGTCGGTAAGCTGAAGAAGGGTTAACTATGATTCTGCCGGTAACTGCGGTGTATGCCAGTGTTTGCGCCATTTTGCTGATTATCCTGTCCTACCGGGTGTCCAGCTTCCGGCTGCGCTACAAGCATGGTCTGGGGGTGAACGAGGACCGGGATTTCGAAGTGGCGGTGCGCACCCAGGCCAACTTCACCGAGTACGCCCCCATGGCGCTGATCCTGCTGGCGCTGGGCGAGCTCAACGGCGTGGCCGTGGGCTGGATCTATGGTCTGGGCCTGATGTTCGTGGCGGGCCGTATCCTGCACGCCTGGGGCATGACCAAAGGTCGTGGCGGCGCCCACAAGGCCCGCTTCCACGGCACCATCCTGAGCTGGCTGGCGATGTTGTTACTGGCGGGGGCGGTACTGCTGAATGTGCTGCTAACTAACGTCTAAGCACCTTCTGTACATCTTCGCGCTGTACAATCTTGGGCTATACAACCTCGGGCGATACCACTTCGGGCAAGGTCGGAACCGGGGTCGCGGAGCGGGGTCCCACTCCGCGGCCGGTTTGTCTGGAAATTTTACTGCGCCTTGGCCATCTGGGCGCTGAGGTATTCCAACTCCAGGCGCCGGTTGGCGGCGTGATCCTCGGGACGGGCCAACGGCCGGCTGCTGCCCCAGCCGGTGACCTGGATCTGCGACTCCCGCACCCCTTCCGCCTTTAACAGTTTCGCCGCCGCGCTGGCCCGCAGACGGGACAGGAAGGTGTTGTAGTCCTGCGGTCCAAAGCTGTCGGTGTGACCGTGAATCCGCACCGTGACCTCCGGATGTGCCAACAGGTAGGCCGCGTGCTCGCGCAGAATGGCGGTGTCTTCCTCATTCAACTGGTGCTTGTCGAAACCGTAGTGGAAGCGCAGACGATGGGGGCGGCGTGGCGTCTCCTCCAGGGTCTCGACCGACAGCACGGGGTGACTTTCCAGCAGGGCGGCCTTGGCCTGCAATTCCGGGTTGTCCAGTACGAGAACGGTCATCGCTGCTTCCTCCGTCAGGGCTTCCGCTGATTCTTCTTGTTGCCTCACACTATTGGTGCTCGCCAGGGTGTGGGCAATAGGCGATTGGTCGATAGTCGGGGTGACTTCGGTCGTAGTATCGGTGTGGGTCTGGGCGACGTCCACCGCCGGCGTCAGCGTCTGGTTGCTGCAGCCGACCAGTCCTCCGAGCAGCAAGCCGCTGCACAGGGTAAGCCAATGGGGCGGCACTGATTGAACGCGATTGTTGTGAACATTGTGTGACAGTGGCTTCATAACGGAATACTCCGGTTCTGTGATGGCGCTCACCTGGGTGAGTCTCAGAACCTATTTCAGCGCGAAAAGCTGGCGTTACTGTGCTAAAAAACTCACTGACCCTGACCGATTGTGACGAATTGTGACCCGCGATGCTGATCATTCCCGCCGAAAACACCATTAACTGGAAACAGCCGCCCTGGATGACTCTGGGCCTGATGCTGGCCTGCCTGCTGGTCTTTCTGTTCTACCAGGGCGGTGACGCCCGCCTGATGAGTCAGGCGGTGGAGCGTTATCTGGCAGCGGACCTGCTGGCGCTGGAGGCGCCGGTCTACGAAGACTACCTGCAGCGGGAGGTGGGCCTGCACGGCGAGTCATCCCGGGTGTATGACTTGCAGGCCTTCCAGCGGGCCCGGGCGGGGGACGAGCGCATCGCCATGGCGGTGACCCTGCTCAGTGACCCGGAGTTCTACCATTACCAGCA